>NZ_JRZZ01000029.1:55086-58572 GCF_002865965.1 Erwinia sp. B116 | reverse complement strand
GTGCGGGGCGCCGTAGGTGACGCCGGTAACGGCGGACTGCTCGTAGATACGCCCGCCGTGGCGGCGAATCGCTTCCGCCTCGCCCAGCGCCAGGTTCAGCGGGTGCAGGTGCGCGCCGCGCAGGTCCAGCAGCCCGCCGACGTAGCGCTCGCTGCCTATTTCACGGCGAATGCCGGTTTGATCCAGCAGCTCCAGATGGTGATTACCGTAGCGCTGCCACACTTTTTGCTGGCTCTCCAGATGCCGCATCTGCCGGGCGCTGAGCGCGGCGAAAATACCGCCTGGGCGGTAGTCGCAGTCGATGGCGTAGCGATCGATGCGGTCGCGGATGATCTCCGCGCCTTCGAACATCATACTACCCAGCATGCGGGCGCTCTCTTTGCCGTAGCGCTGCTCGATCACGTCGATATCGCGGCTGTAAGAGTTCACCACCTGGCCACCGTTGCGCCCGCTGGCACCAAAACCGACCACCGCCGCTTCCAGCAACACCACGTCGTAACCTGCTTCGGTGAGGAATAACGCCGACGAAAGGCCGGTAAAGCCGCCGCCGATCACGCAGACGTCACACTCAACCTGCCCCTCCAGCCGCGGCCAGCGCGGGTGATCGTTGGCCGTTGCGGCGTAATAACTGTTCACATGCTCCATCACCTGCTCCTTGTTAAGATAACCCGCCTGCCGGCTGGCGGTGCGGTCAGAAAGTGGCCGGCGTATGCGCGCTGATAATGCGGCAATACGTGGCGGATACGTTGCTGAAACTGTGGGGCTGCGCGGTATCAATGACGTAACTCTGCCCGGCGGTGAGCAGATAGCTCTGGCCGTTCAGCGTCAGGGTAATCTCGCCTTCCAGCAGGGTGCCGGTCTCCTCGCCCTGATGGCGCAGCTTCTCGCCGGTGGTCGCCCCCGGCGCATAGGTCTCCAGCAGCATGCCCAGCGTGCGCTGCGGACGGCTGTTGGGGATCAGCCGCAGCGACACCCCCTGGCTGCCCATCTCGATCAGTTCGCTGGCTTCAATCACCACCCTGGGCGGCCGGGAAACGGCATCGGAGAAGAACTCCGACAGAGACATTCCGTACACCTTGAGCAGCTTTTGCAGGGTGCTGACCGCCGGGCTGACTTTGTCCTGCTCAATGGTGCTGATGGCGCTGTGGGTCAGGCCGGCCAGTTCGGCAACCCGGCGTTGCGACAGCCCTTTCTCCTGGCGCAAATCGGCCAGCCGACGGCCGGGTGCAAGTGTGGTATTGGTCATGCGCGGTATTCCTGATGAAAGTGCTGACAGGCGGCGATAAAACCGTCAAACAGGCTGCGTGAAAGCGCCGACCCGCGGCTGTGCCATTCGGGGTGCCACTGCACCGCGAGCGCAAACGGATGCTGACGGTGGCTGACCGCCTCCACCAGACCGTCTGCCGCCCGTGCTTCTGCGCGCAGCTCAGCGGGCAGCGAACGGATCCCCTGCTGGTGCAGCGAGTTCACCGCCTGCGGCGCGGTGTGGCCGAGCAGCGCCTCCAGCACGCCGCCCGGCTCCGGCCAGACGTCATGCGCCGGGGCATACTGTTGCACCAGCGGCAGCGAGGCGTCTTCACGGTGATCCTGCAGGCCCGGCACCCGCTGCACCTGGCGGTGCAGCGAGCCACCGCAGGCGACGACCAGCTCCTGTAACCCGCGGCAGATGGCGAACAGCGGCATCTTTTGTGCCAGTGCAGCGTTGACCAGCGCAAAAGCCAGCCGGTCGCGGCCAGGATCGGCATCGGCCTCTTCGCCCGATTCGCCGTAGTGGTGGGGTTCGATATTGCTCGGGCTGCCGGTCAGTAAGATGCCATCCAGCGCGGCCAGCGCGCGGGCTAACAGGGGAGGGGAGGACAGCCCGTGCGGCAGCGCCAGCGGAACGCCACCGGCCTCCTGCACCGCGTCCAGGTACTTGTTATGTACCATCTGCACCGGGTGGTCATGGCGATCGGCCTGGCACATCACCACGCCAATCAGCGGCCTGTCAAAAATAGTGTCCATCCCACTCCCTGCTGCGTTGTAAAAAATATCAACCGGAATGGCGCGTGAAGCGCCGGACTGTGCAATATATTTTCAATCTAGCAACCGGGTGGTCAATATTCAAACGTGATCGGGCTAAAAAAGTCGCATTCCTGCGCGTTGCGCAGCCTATGCGTAAGCGCTATGTTAAATATGTGGCTGTTATTTTGAGCAGCCTTCCTCTCAGCTGGCACAACCTGACGGGTGGCATTATGACCAATATTGTCGAAGTGGAAGATTTCACGCGTTTAAGTGAAGAGAAACGAACCAGCGCGTTCCAGGCAGAAGTTGCTGGCTACCTGGAACGCTATCCCGAAACCCAGTATGTCGATATCCTGCTCAACGATCTTAACGGCGTGTTTCGCGGTAAACGCCTCCCCATCACCAGCCTGCGTAAGCTTGAGAAGGGCTGCTACTTCCCGGCCTCGGTGTTCGCCATGGACATCCTTGGCAATACCGTTGAAGAGTCCGGGCTCGGGCAGTCGCTCGGTGAACCGGATAACCTCTGCCTGCCGGTCGGCGGCACGCTAATTCCCTCAGCGACAGACCCGCAGCACCTCGCGCAGCTGTTGCTGACCATGCGTAATCAAGATGGTACTCCCTTTGACGTTGAACCCCGAAACGTGCTCGATGCGCTGTGGCAGCAGCTGCGCAAACGAGGACTCTCTCCGGTGGTAGCGGTAGAGCTGGAGTTCTATCTGGTCGATAAGGAGCGCGATGCGGAAGGGTATATCCAGCCGCCGTGCGCGCCGGGCAGCGACGAGCGCAATCTGCAAAATCAGGTCTATTCAGTCGATAATCTCGATCATTTCGCCGACGTTCTCGGCCAGATAGACACCATCGCCCGTTTGCAAAACATTCCGGCGGACGGCGCGCTGGCCGAAGCGTCACCCGGCCAGTTTGAGGTCAACCTGCACCACACCCGCGACGTGCTCAGCGCCTGCGACGACGCTGTGCAGCTGAAGCGCCTAATCCGCCAGGTGGCGGAACAGCACGGCATGAACGCCACCTTTATGGCAAAACCCTATGAAGAGTTTGCCGGCAGCGGTATGCACGTGCATATCAGCCTGTTTGATGAGGCGCAGCGCAACGTCTTTGCGCTGGAAGACGGGGGAGACTCCCCGCTGTTGAAACGTGCGCTGGCAGGAATGATCGATCTGCTGCCCGCCTCAATGGCGCTGCTGGCCCCCAACGTCAACGCCTACCGGCGTTTTCTGCCGGATTCCTACGTGCCGCTGCAGGCCTCGTGGGGGCACAACAACCGCACCGTGGCGCTGCGCATCCCCTGCAGCGACCGCCATAACCACCGGGTGGAGTATCGGGTGGCCGGCGCGGACGCCAACCCCTATCTGGTGATGGCGGCGATCCTCGCCGGCATCCTGCACGGGCTGGACAACCCGCTGCCGCTGCCGGCGGCGATTACCGGTAACGGCCATGAAGCCGACGGCAGGCCGCTGCCGACCC
>NZ_JRZZ01000029.1:30229-55076 GCF_002865965.1 Erwinia sp. B116 | reverse complement strand
AGCGCTTTGCCTTTGTCTGGCACAGCTGTAAGTACCATGAACTGATGCATTTCGAGCGGCTGGTTACCGCCACTGAAATTGACTGGATGCTGAAAAACGCCTGAGGGTAGCGTACGGGTTGCCAGGGCCCGTAAGCCCGAACAGACGCAGGTATCCGCTTTTGTTGTGAATAATTGTTACCGCCCGGCAAAGGGGCTTGCCATCGCGCGCTATTTTGGGGCAAAATATTGCCTCTGCAAAAAGAAGACCATCGCAACCGACGCTGATTTACTCCGGCGGCCGGTTTTTTTTTGTGCAGGAAAACGCAATTTCGCACCAAACGAGGCCGGTTAAATGCCGGATAGATAGTCGCTTTTACATACGCGTAGAGACGTGTTTTTACTGAGGAAACAACAATGGGGCAACACCACCTTACTCCCGTCAGCGCCGGTATCCGCCAGCGCGACGACTACGGCGCCGCGTCAGGTTTCACCTGCACCCCCGCCCGTACTACTCTGACACCTCAAATGAAAAACTCGCGCACTACGCGACGTTTCCCTGTGGTTCAACCCGGCAAGGTTGACGCTATGGGGAGGCTGAGCCATGTCGCTTAATACCTCCGCGCAGCCACGCGCACACCTGAAAAAAACGCTGACGTTGTTGCCTGTCGTAATGATGGGGCTGGCCTATATGCAGCCTATGACATTGTTCGATACTTTTGGCATCGTTTCCGGCCTGACCGATGGTCACGTGGCTACCGCATACGCATTTGCGCTGATTGCTATTCTGTTCACCGCGCTGAGCTACGGCCAGCTGGTGCGTCGCTTCCCGTCCGCGGGTTCGGCGTATACATACGCACAGAAGGCGATCAGCCCCCACGTCGGCTTTATGGTCGGCTGGTCTTCGCTGCTTGATTATCTGTTTATGCCGATGATCAACATTCTGCTGGCGAAGATTTACTGGGAAGCGCTGGTTCCCGGCGTCCCTTCCTGGATCTTTGTGGTTCTGCTGGTCGGCTTTATGACCCTCTCTAACCTGAAGGGCATTAAAACCGTCGCCAACTTTAACAGCGTTATCGTGGTGCTGCAGGTCGCGGTCATGGTCGCCATTATGGCGATGGTGGTCTGGGGCGTGGCGCACGGCGAAGGGGCCGGTACGCTGGTCAGCACTAAGCCGTTCTGGTCGGAGAACGCCCACGTGGTGCCGATGATCACCGGGGCGACGATACTCTGCTTCTCGTTCCTCGGCTTTGACGGCATCAGTTCGCTGTCGGAAGAGACCAAAGACGCTGGCCGGGTGATCCCGAAAGCCATCTTCCTCACCGCGCTGATTGGTGGGGTGATCTTTGTGGTGGTCTCCTACTTCCTGCAGCTCTACTTCCCGGATATCTCACGCTTCAAGGATCCGGACGCGTCGCAGCCAGAAATCATGCTCTACGTGGCGGGTAAAGCCTTCCAGTTCGGCATTCTGATCTTCTCCTGCGTCACCGTGCTGGCCTCCGGCATGGCCGCCCACGCGGGCGTTTCGCGTCTGATGTACGTGATGGGCCGTGATGGCGTGTTCCCGGAGCGTTTCTTCGGTTACATTCATCCGAAGTGGCGCACCCCGTCGCTGAACGTGCTGCTGGTGGGTGCGATCGCGCTGCTGTCGATCAGCATGGACCTGGTCACCGCGACCGCGCTGATTAACTTCGGTGCGCTGGTGGCGTTTACCTTCGTTAACCTGTCGGTGATTTCGCAGTTCTGGATCCGTGAAAAGCGTAACAAAACGCTGAAGGACAACGTCACCTTCCTGATCCTGCCGCTGCTCGGTGCGCTGACCGTGGGCGCGCTGTGGGTTAACCTGGAGGAGAGCTCGATGGTGCTCGGCCTGATCTGGGGCGCGGTTGGCCTGATCTACCTGGCCTTTGTCACCCGCAGCTTCCGTAACCCGGTGCCGCAGTGCAGTGAAGATTTGATGTAATCCACTGACTGACTGAATGAATGTTAGTGTTAAGGGCGCCGCTGGCGCCCTTTTTATTTGTGGCTGGTTCGGGTTGCCTGTTAACCGCCTTCCCGTGGTATGCCGCCTGATATCACAGCGCCTTGCTCAGGGAGCCTGTACACTCCGTAAAGACGCAAAAAACGTCATCCCTGACGGCTCAGCACGGGCCCTCCATGGCCCGTGATGCTTTACTCCGTGTACAGGCTCCCATCGCGTCAGGTTCTGTGTCGTCTGCTGGTCATCGGTGGGTTCGGTGAATGACTTCCATCGCTTTAGATGTGGTACGTCCCTGGGAAGGAATTGTCTGCGATCCCGGGGCAGGGCGTCAGGAAACCAGTTCGCGGCCGTACTCAAACAGCGCCTTAAGTTGACTCAGTTTCGCCTCATCCCCTTCATGCTGGCTGGCCAGCATCTCCAGCTCCTGCAGATAATTCTGTACCCGCTCCGGGCTGAGCGCTTCGCGGCGGTGCTGCAGCCAGCGCTGCTGCTCGGCGTCGTCCAGCGTGCCGGGGAAGTTGCGCGCGCGGAAGCGGAACAGCAGCTTCTCTATGCGCGCGTCGTTAAAGGTGATATCCAGCGCCGGCAGATGGGCAGGGGGCGTCTGGCGAATAATGTTCATCGCCTGGCGATCGGCATCGCTGAAGAAGCCGTTATACAGCTGCGCATCCACGTCATCTGAAGCGGCAAACGGTTCGGCCTCGGCATACAGCGCCACCACTTTTTCACGGATTTCCGGGTGCTGGCGCAGCAGGGCGAGATTTGCCAGACAGCGCTGACGGTCCACCCCCAGCCGTTCGGCATCTTCCGGGCGCAGGGTATTGGCCGGGGCCACCACCGGGCACTTGTTGATATGCAGCAGCTTCAGCGGCACCGGCGCCAGGTCACCCAGTTCATCACGGCGGGTATACAGCCGTTCACGCAGCTGTGTTGCGTCCAGCTCCAGCAGCGGGGTGAGATCGCCGGCCAGGTCGCAGGTGATCAGCGCGTTGCGGTTATCCGGGTGCCAGGCCAGCGGCGCAACCCAGCTGGTATTGCCGCGCGCCGCGCCGAACATGCCGGAGATATGCACCAGCGGCTTCATCTGAGGAATATCAATCAGCGTGCCGATCTTCTGCTTACTGCGGTGGCTGAACAGGAAATCGTACAGCCGCGGCTGCTTCTCCTTCACCAGCTTCGCCATGGCGATGGTCGCCCAGACGTCGGACATCGCGTCGTGGGCATTTTCATGCGCCACGCCGTTCGCGCGGGTCAGGTGCTCCAGGCGGAAGCTCGGGAAGCCGTCATCGTTTTCCGGCCAGTTGATGCCGTCCGGGCGCAGCGCATAGCAGGCGCGCATCACGTCCAGCAGATCCCAGCGGCTGTTGCCGTGCTGCCAGCTCCAGGCGTACGGATCGTAGAAGTTGCGGTACAGCAGGTTGCGGGTCACTTCATCGTCGAAACGCACGTTGTTGTAGCCGACCACGCAGGTATTCGGCTGGCTGAACAGCTGGTGAATGCGCTGGGTAAACTCCGCCTCGCTGACGCCGCGCGCCCGCGCCACCTGTGGGGTGATGCCGGTAATCATCACCGCTTCCGGCTGCGGCAGATAGTCGTCGGCAGGCCGGCAGTAAAACACCTCCGGCTCGCCGATCGGGTTGAAATCCAGATCGGTGCGGATCGCCGCAAACTGCGCAGGGCGGTCCAGCGACGGACTTTTACCGAAGGTTTCGTAATCGTGAAAGAGGAAGGTAGGCTGTGCAGTTTCGTTCTTCAAATTTTAAATCCGTTCAGTTTTGTTCAATAACCTGTTGATTCGAAAGCGTTAACACTAACTCTTCCACCTTTTTTACTACCGTGCGCGTTGACAGTGATTTGCTGCTATTCGCAGAGGTACATGCCATTTCTTGTACCCAATATGTACAGAATACACGTTTAGCCGTGTACCAAAAATTATCGGGTTCTGAGCGACATCGAACACCGCTTTTTACATGGTAAACCATATTCCGGCACGGGCGAAATTTCAGATGTCGACGGGCTGAGCGCACGCATTCTGGTTATCAGCGCCCTGGTATTCCGTTGGTTCCGTTCAAGAGTGAAGCTCCGGATTACCGAAACCCCTTAGCCTGCTGCGCATCTGTGCTTTGCCTGAGGTATAAAGAAATCCTTGTCAGTTAATCAGGCAAAATCACCGGTATAAGTTGTGCAACGTCCTGATGCAGGCTGTTGTTGAATATAAAAATCGGCTAATTCGCTGAATAAACACATTTTCTTGCAATTAAGACACACACTGCCACACCAGATCCCGTACAACAGGCGCAGTTTTTTACCTGTTGAGCAATGAGGATTAAGGTGTTGAAGAAGCGTCATGTAGCAAGTTTAACGGTGGCTGTGCTGGTGAGCAGCGTTGCCCACGCCGATAGCGGTGCACCCGCGCTGGCCTTTCCCCTGACGCCACCGGCGATTGACGCCGCTTCCTGGGTGCTGATGGACGCCACCACCGGGCAGATCCTCACCGCCGGTAATCCCGATGAACACCGTAACCCGGCCAGCCTGACCAAGCTGATGACCGGCTATGTGGTCGATCGCGCTATCGATCAGAAGCGTATCACCCGCGATGATATGGTCACCGTGGGCCAGGATGCCTGGGGGGCCGGTAACCCGGTGTTTAAAGGCTCGTCGCTGATGTTCCTTAAACCCGGCGAAAAGGTCTCGGTACGCGATCTGAGCCGTGGGGTGATTATCGACTCCGGCAACGACGCCTGCGTGGCGCTGGCCGACTACGTGGCGGGCAGTCAGGCAAACTTTGTCACCATGATGAACCACTACGTCGACAAACTCGGGCTGAGCAACACCCACTTTGAAACCGTACACGGGCTGGACGCGCCGGGGCAGTTCACCACCGCGCGTGACCTGGCGGTGCTGTCGCGCGCGATCATCAGCGGCGAACCGGACTTCTACCAGATGTACAGCGAGAAGTCGCTGAGCTGGAACGGCATCACCCAGCAGAACCGCAACGGCCTGCTGTGGGATAAAACCCTGCACGTCGACGGCCTGAAAACCGGCCACACCGAAAGCGCCGGCTTTAATATTATCGCCTCCAGCACCGAGGGGCAGCGCCGCCTGATTGCGGTGATTATGGGTGGGAAAAGCCCGAAAGGCCGTGAAGAGCAGGCGCGTAAGCTGCTGACCTGGGGCCAGAACAGCTTCGACACCGTGCAGCTGTTCCACGCCGGTAAAGAGATCGGCCACGAGAACGTCTGGTACGGCAACCCGCACCGCGTTTCACTGGGCAGTGAAAAGGACGTCTATCTCTCCCTGCCGCGCGATGAGGTGCAGAAGGTAAAGGCGAAGTACGTTATCGACCGCAAAGACCTGGAAGCGCCGCTGAAGCTGCACGAGCAGGTCGGCACCATCCGCCTGGTGGAGGGCGATAAGGAGCTGGCCAGCTATCCGCTGGTGACGCTGCAACCTGTAGAGCAGGCCGGAATTATTACCCGCATCACCGACTATATTAAGCAGAAGCTGTAACGGCGGCAGAATAAGTCGGGCCGCGCTGGACGCGGCCCGATAAGTTGCCTGATTGAACTTATGCCTCAGTCAGACCTGGACGGTGGTGATATCCTTACTTTCTCAGTCATCTGATGGTTTTTTAATTCTTTAATTTTCAGAATTAAAATTCGCTCCCAGATAATCAGTACTGCAGTGAAGATCACCAGCCAGCGCCTATCAGGGATGTTCCAGCAGATAACAGCGAAAAAACATGCCGCAAGAAGAATGACGATAATGTTGCCTGCCTTGCTGCTGAAAATGATGGTTTTTATCTCCAGGTCGATCAGTTTATTGAGCACCTTTTTCCCCTTTTGACTCTGCATGTGATTTACCTGCCGGGATAAACACGCTGAGAGCTCGCTCCCTGGCCTGCTTCTGCCCACGTCTGACAGCATCGTAATTTGTCCGGCACCGTCATACAGATACGCCGCACGAATATCCCTTATATCCTGCAGCCAGCTGATTTCACAGGCAATCTGTGCCAGAATAACCGACACATCCCCCAACAAGTGAACCTGCCTGTGCTGAAAGATCTGCGCGATGTCGCCCTGTTTAACGCAATTGTCAGCAGCGGGTCGCTCTCTGCCGCCGGGCGTCAGCTTGGCCTGTCGCTGGCGGTGGTCAGCAAGCGCCTGACCCAGATGGAGCAGCAGCTCGGGGTGCGGCTGTTCCACCGCACCACGCGGCACGTGTCGCTGACCGACGAAGGGCTGGTATTCTCCGAACACGCGCAGCGTTTGCAGCACGAGCTGGAGGCGATCGACAACGCGCTGGCCAACCGGCTGGACCGCGCCAGCGGCACGCTGCGCATCACCGCCAGCCACAGCATGGGGCGCATCTGGCTGGCGCCGATCGTCAACGACTTTATGCTGGAGCACCCCAGCGTCAACGTGCAGCTGCACCTCAGTGACCGGGTGATCGACCTGGCCGCCAGCGGCTACGACCTGGCGATCCGCTACGGCGCGCTGGCCGACTCACGGCTGGTGGCGCGCGAACTGGCGGGCAACCGCCGCGTGCTCTGCGCCTCCCCGGCCTATGCCGCCCGTCACGGATTGCCGCAAACCCTGGAAGAACTCAGCGCCCATCAGTGCATCGTTACCGGTGATACCGGCATCACCGAGTGGCGCTTTGGCAGCGGCGAGCAGCAGCGCAGCGTGCCGATCTGCGCCCGCCTGCAGGTCAACACCGGCGAGGCGTCCCACGCGCTGGCGCTGCACGGGGCAGGCATCGCCATGAAGTCGATCTGGGACGTGGCCGGCGACCTGCGCAGCGGCGCGCTGCTGCCGGTACTGGAGAACTACCCGCTGCCGGCCGCGCCGCTGCACGCCATCTGGCTGAGCGGCCGTCACCAGCCGCCGCGCGTGCGGCTGTTTATTGAGCGGCTGCGGCAGCACCTGGCGCACTCCTGGCAACATTTTTAACCCCGCGCTTGACCCTTACGCCACGTCAGGCTTTAGCCTTAGCCCGGTAATAACAGGAGAGCACGATGTTACTGAAACCCGGTGAGCTGGCAAAACGTTCCGGCCTGACCATCCGCACGCTGCACTACTACCATCAGATCGCGCTGCTGGTGCCTTCCGCGCGCAGCGCGGCCGGTTACCGGCTTTACAGCCGCGAGGATGTCAGCCGCCTGCACCGCATTCAGGCGCTGCGGCGGCTGGGGGTGTCGCTGGCGGAGATCCAGGCGGTGCTCGATCGGCCCTCATCGGCGTTGACGCCACTGATTGCTCAGCAACTCACGGCGCTGGATCGGCAGCTGGCGGAAATCACCGCGCTGCGCGGCCGCCTGCTGACGCTGCACCAGCAGCTGCAGGCGGGTAAAGATCCGGAGCTTAACGACTGGCTGACCACGCTGGAGATGATGACTATGTACGACAACTATTTTACCGCTGATGAGCTGCACCAGCTGCCGTTCTGCCAGCCCGATGCGGCCCGTGAAGCCGAGTGGCGCGAGATGACCGGGCAGGTACAGACGCTGATGGCGGCGGGCGTTGCAGCGGAAGCCGACGATGCGCAGCAGCTGGCGCGCCGCTGGATGCGCTGCCTGGAGCGTGATACCGGCGGCAACCCGCAGTTTCTCGCGAAGCTGAACGCGATGCACGAGGAGCAGCCGGCGATGCGCGAGCTGAGCGGCGTGACTCCGGCGATCGCCGCGTATATCACCCGGGCGTTTGCCGAGAGCAAGCTGCAGATCTACCGCCGCTATCTGGATGACAATGAATACGCCTATGTTCGTGCGCACTATTTTGACCGTATCAACGAGTGGCCTGAACTGATTGCCCGTTTTAAAACGGCGATGGAGCAGCAGGTGGCGGCAGAGTCGCCGCAGGCGGCAGCGCTGGCCCGCCGCTGGCTGGAGCTGTTTCACTCCTGGGCGGGGGATAACCCGGCCACGCAGCAGAAGATCCGTACCGCAATGGAGCAGCAGCCGACGCTGACTGAAGGCACCTGGCTGACGCCGGCGCTGCTGGACTACCTGCGAGCCGCCATCGCCGCCCTGTTCAGTTCGCCAGGTGGTCAGGGCTGAGGTGTTTACCGGTATTATGTTGATTTAACGTTAATAAAATCAATCCGATGGTACGTGGTGGTAACGTTTCTGTTATCACCCGCCGCTGCGATGGTTTTTTCTGCCCGGCGGGCTGAAATTCCGCCAAAAATCCGCCGCCGGCGCCTGTTCAGGCGCGGCGTTTCGGTTATCATGTCGCGCCATTCCCTTGGTTTTATGGAGCCAGACGTGCGACCCGACCAGCCGGTTTCTGCCCTGCAGTTCAGCGTTTACCGCAATTACCGTACCGTGCACGGCATCCGCATTGCGCTGGCGTTTATCCTCACCTTTCTGTTTGTGCGCCTGCTGCAGATCCCGGAAGGCAGCTGGCCGCTGATTACCCTGGTGGTGGTGATGGGGCCGATCTCATCGTGGGGCAGCGTGTTTCCCCGCGCGCTGCAGCGCATCGGCGGCACGATTTTTGGCTCGCTGTCCGGGCTGATTGCGCTAAAGCTGGAGCTGATCTCCCTGCCGGTGATGCTGGTGTGGTGCGCAATCGTGATGTTTATCAGCGGCTTTTACACGCTGGGTAAACACCCCTATATGGCGCTGCTGATCGGCATTACCCTGGCGGTGATCTGCGGCGGCAGGCCGGGGGATATGACCAGCGCGCTGTGGCGCGGCGGTGACGTGATCCTCGGCAGCCTGCTGGCGCTGCTGTTTACCAGCATCTGGCCGCAGAAGGCCTGGACCCACTGGCGCATTCAGCTCTCGGACGCGCTGCTGGAGACCGCCAAACTCTACCACGCCGGGTTTACGCCCAACCAGGTGCAGCAGCCGCGGCTGAACCGGCCGCTGCAGCGCCTGCTGGGCAAGGTGGTAAAAATGCGCGCGCTGCTGGAGCCGGCCAGCAAAGAGACGCGCATTCCGCGTTCGGTGTTTGAAGCGATCCAGACGCAGAACCGCAACCTGGTCTGCACCCTTGAGCTGCAGCTCAACGCCTGGTGGTCGTCACGTGAAAGCCATCTGATTATGCTGCATGCCCCGGCGCTGCGGCGCTGGCAGCAGACCAGCGAAGAGACGCTGCGCGCGCTCTCCCGCGCGCTGATCGACGGTAACGGTGAAAAAATTGCCCTCAGCGGGGAAGCGCTGGCGGAAATCAGCGCCGAGCTGCGCCAGCTGATCGCCGACTCCGGCAACGATCCGCGGGTGGAAACGCCGATCTACGGTTACCTGTGGTTAAGCCTGGAAATGGCCCGCCAGCTGGAGCGGCTGGCCGAACTGATCCGCCTGGCGATGCGAAAATAAAAACGATTCAGCAAGTACTTACTGCGAGAATAACGTCTTCAGGGTAAGATAAGCGCTATCCGATTCTGCAAAGTGATAATTGCCATCGGCAGCGGTACGCCGCTAAGCTGAGGTACCCAACAGCGCTCAGCCTGGGTATTGGTCACGACAATGTTGCCTGTGATTACAGGCCCAAATGAAAGGTGTCTTCATGGAAAATGCAAAGCAATCGTTTCAGGACGTACTTGAGTTCGTACGGATGTTCCGCCGCAAGAATAAACTGCAGCGTGAAATTCACGATAACGAGAAAAAAATTCGTGATAACCAGAAGCGCGTGCTGCTGCTCGACAACCTGAGCGAGTACATCAAACCGGGCATGAGCGTGGAAGCCATTCAGGAGATCATCGCCAGCATGCGTGTGGATTACGAAGATCGCGTTGATGACTACATCATCAAAAACGCTGACCTGTCGAAAGAGCGTCGTGACCTGTCGAAAAAACTGAAAGCGATGGGTGAACCGAAGCCTGAGTAACCCTCTGCTTGCTGCACGTCCTGTGGATCCTTGCGAATCTACGGGGCGTGCAGCCAGGGCTGCGTTTCGTTCTCCACTGTAGGTCAGGGTATTTATCAGGCCTCAGCTGCCTGTATTGCCAATAAAAGCGCTGATATCGGCGTGTAATTTCTTTAGCCCGGCTTCATCAGCGTAGGGCAGATGCCCGGATTCCCCTGCAGAATAAGAGATGTTTTTCATCAGGCTGTCAGGCACAGGCAGATGCATCATGTCGTAACGGGCGACATACCACGGTGTCGACAGGTCATAAATTCCCCCCATCACCAGCACCCTCATTGCTGGATTCATTTTCATCACCTGCGCCAGATCCGGTAACAGATTAAAGCGGCCAACGCCCCTCTCGCTGTTCAAATTCCAGTACCAGGACGCGTCAGTGCTGACGTGATAATCTTCGTCACTTTGCCAGCGCAGGCTACTTTGCAGATAGCGGTGAAACTGCGCAACCAGCGAGGGGCCCAGGGTACCTGGCAGGGGATCATAGTCGGCTGGCATACTAAGAGAATCAATCTCAGGGCCGCTGTAGCGGGTATCGTATTTGCTCACCACCTGACCACTGTTCTGCAACAGCCGTTTGACGAAGGCATCCACGCTAAGCCGCAGATTAGCCCGCAGCCAGACATCTGCCGGAATAGCCGTGAACTGCGAGAGCTGGCGTGCGATTTGCAGGCGATCTGCCTTTTTTAACGCGTTGCCCTGTATCAGCGCCTGCGCATAAGGGCCATTGGCAAACGTCTCAACCTGTTGCAGCAGGGCAGGCAAGTTCTGGAAACCGGCTGCCAGCCGGTGATAGTACCATGCGGTGGCCGCATAGCTCGGCAGCGTCAGGAAGTAGCTCTGATCGATGCCGGGATTATTCCCCGCATCATTATTATCAATATTGAAGTTAAGAAAGGCTGATAGCAGGATGATGCCATTTACATCGATTTCCCGTTTCTTCAACTCCTGTGCCAGCGCTATGGTTCGCGTTGTGCCGTAGCTTTCACCCAGCAGATATTTCGGCGCGTCCCAGCGCTGGTAAGTGGTAAGAAACTGCACGATAAACTGGGTAAAAGCCCCCGCATCGCCCCTGATACTGTAAACGCTTTTCGCACTGTCTGCTTTCTGTTGTGCCCGTTCCTCTGCGCTGCCGGCATTGCTTATAAAACGGCTGTAACCGGTGCCGGGTGCGTCAATGAAAACCAAATCGCTGACGTCCAGCAAGCTGAAAGTGTTATCCTTTAACGGCGTTGATGTGAGCTGATTTGTTTGCGGTGGAATGAGCGCTACCCGCTTCGGCCCCAGTGCTGCCATATGCAGCCAGACAGAAGCGGACCCCGGTCCGCCATTATAGATGAAGGTGATCGGGCGGATACGATCGCCTCGCTGAGTCTTCTTAAAGTAGGCGACATAAAACAGGCTGATAACCGGTTCCTGCACATCACTGGTGTTGAGATTCATCAGACCGGTTTCAGCCAGGTAGGGAATCTTGTTCCCGCCAACGGTCACCGTCCCTTCGCTGGCAATGCTCTGGTGGGGCAGAGGCGTCTGATTCGTTTCAGCCGGTTGCGCGTCTGCCTGGTACGCGCAACTCACGTTGCTGAATACGCTGAGGATCAACAGCATTGCGGCGCTCAGCACTCCCCTGACGATACTGTTCATAGTTCTGTTTCCTCCCTGGGTTGATGTCCATGCACCTTAGCCAGCTTCAGCTGAACTTCTCGTCAATGGTTGGTTTTTTTTGGGCAGATTAATGCGCAAACAATCGCCAGTTTCTGTCTGCATCTCCCTGGCCATTGTCTGACAGCCGCGTTCAAAAATGCCTGCCCGGCGGTCAGACAACGGGCGTTTCCTGTTGCCTTAATCCGTGCAGAAAGCGGCGTTGACGTGGGTCAATATGGCCTCTGACTGCCCGCGTTAGCATGAGTGAAACTTATTTTTCATCTCATAAAGGGTATGCAATGCTGCAAATAAAAACTAACCGTCAGGTCATCCTCTGGACCACGCTGGTTGGCGGATTTATCAGTTCGCTGGTGAAATGGGGTTCGGAAGTGAATATGCCGCCGCGTATGGCCGGTGAGATTTCGCCGCCCGGCGCGCATATTGATGCCTGGCTGGGCTGGCTGGGGATCAACTCCCACTCGCTGGACTACCTCTATCAGGGCATCAACGTGCCCGGCGCGGTAACGCTCTACCACTGGCTGTTCAGCTTTGCCTTTGCGCTGGTCTATGTGGTCGGCTCCGTGTACTGGCCGAAAATCCGCCTGGGGTTCGGCGCGCTGTATGGCGTAATCATCACGGTGGTGATGCATGGCCTGCTGATACCTCTGCTCGGCTTCCGCAACCCGGTCTACGCGGACGGCGCGACCGGCTGGCTATGGCACCTGAACGCGGCCGAGCTGAGCAGCGAAATCCTCGGCCATATCTACTGGTCGGTGTCGATTGAGATCTGCATGATTGCGGTGCTGGCGTATTTCGCCCGGCCGATTCGCGGCCGCTGGGTGCGCTAGCTGGCCCTTACGCAGGGCCAGCGTTTAGCTTTTACTGCGGTGCTGTCCTTCGGCGGATGCTAAACGAGCGCCGTTGAGCCGGGGTTGAATTTAACGATATCGGCTTCCCTATACTGTCCTGCCACTTTCACGGGTTGCACCTTAAGGATAGCCGATGTCTGACCCTCAATTATCCCCTGAACGGGCGACGCTGTCGCTGCCGCTTACCCACTGGGCTCAGCCCTGCGAACAGGATGCGCTGGGCGCGCTGGAGCAGGGCAAAGTACTGCTGCTGCCCGCGCTGGGTTTCGCGCTACAGGCGCAGGAGCTGGCGCTGCTGACCCCTGCATTAGTCGATCCCAAACGTAAAAATATCAGCTACAACGCGCAGAGCGGCAGGCTGCGTGGCCTGGCCAGCGGCGACAACGCGGCGGCGGTCAGCGCGCTGCTGGCGCGTTATCACCGCGACTGCCTGCAGCTGGTCGCCAACCTGTTTCCTGCCTGGCATCAGCGGCTGCATACGCCGGTCAACACGCTGCGCCTGCACCCGGTCAATGCCTGGCGCGCAGCCAGCTCATGGCGCAAAGACGACAGCCGGCTGCACGTGGATGCCTTCCCCTCCCGGCCGAATCACGGCCAACGTATTCTGCGCATTTTCACCAATATCAACCCGCACGGTGAAAGCCGTCAGTGGCGCATCGGTGAACCCTTTCCGCGGCTGGTGCAACGTTTTCTGCCACGGCTGAAGGGCTACTCGCCGTGGATCTGCCGTCTGCAGCGGCAGCTGGGTATCACCAGAGGCTTGCGCAGCCACTATGACCACCTGATGCTGCAACTGCACGATGCGATGAAGGCCGACGGCGACTATCAGCAGCACGGGCCGCAGCTGGCGCTGGAACTGCCGGCGGGCAGCAGCTGGATCTGTTTCTCCGACCAGACACCCCACGCGGCGATGGCCGGGCAGTATCTGCTGGAGCAGACGTTTTTACTGGCGGTAGCGGATATGCAGCAGGCGGATAACGCGCCGTTGCGGGTGCTTGAGAATCACCTGGGGAAAGCGCTGGTGTAACAAAAAAGATTTTGCATAATCCGGCACGCTTTACCATCATATCTGTGATCCTTCCTTCGATTGCTAATTATTAGCTGGTACAACCGTGCAAAAACTCACCGACTCGCTGCTGCAGGCCGTCAGGCGCAGCGCGTGGTACCCGAAAAGACGCTCTTATCGGGTGCTGTTCTGGCGTGAAATTACGCCGCTGGCCGTGCCGATTTTCTTTGAGAACCTGTGTGTGCTGCTGATGGGTGTGCTCAGCACCTTCCTGGTCAGCTGGCTGGGCAAGGAGGCAATGGCCGGGGTCGGGCTGGCCGACAGCTTCAACATGGTGGTGATCTCCTTCTTTGCGGCTATTGACCTCGGCACCACTGTGGTGGTGGCCTTCAGCCTCGGCAAGCTCAAACGCGAACGTGCGCTGGCCGCTACCCGGCAGTCGCTGGTGATCATGACGCTGTTTGCGGTGCTGCTGGCGATAGCCATTGAGTTTATCGGCCCGCAAATCATCGACCTGATCGCCGGGGCGGCCGAGCCGGAGGTCAAGATGATGGCGCTCTCCTATCTGCAGATCAGCGCCTGGAGCTACCCGGCGGCGGCGATTGCCCTGATCGGCTGCGGCGCGCTGCGTGGGGCGGGGAACACCAAAATCCCGATGCTGATCAACGGCGGTATGAACATCCTCAATATCGCCATCAGCAGCGTGCTGATTTACGGCTGCTTCTCGTGGGACGGGCTGGGTTTTATCGGTGCCGGTCTTGGCCTGACTATCTCACGCTATATCGGCGCGGCGGCGGTGATCTATGTGCTGATGATCGGCTTTGTGCCGGTACTGAAAATCTCACTTAAGAGCTACTTCAGCCGTCTGGATATCGGCATCCTGCGCGAGGTGCTGGGCATCGGCGTACCGGCCAGCATTGAGTCGGTGCTGTTTAACGGCGGCAAGCTGCTGACCCAGGTGTTTGTCGCCGGAATGGGCACCGACGTGATCGCCGGCAACTTTATCGCCTTCTCTATCGCCTCGATGATCAACCTGCCGGGCAATGCGCTGGCCTCGGCGGGCACCATTATCGTCGGCTCGCGGCTTGGCCGTGGCCAGCTGCTTCAGCCGGAGCGCCAGCTGCGGCATATTTTCTGGATGTCCACCATCGCGCTCTCCCTGCTGGCCTTCCTGACGGTGCCGTTTGCCGGTGTGCTGGCCGCGTTCTATACCGAAGATCCGGCGGTGATCGAGGTGGTCAAAACGCTGGTCTGGCTTAACGCCGCCTTCATGCCATTCTGGGCGGCCTCGTGGGTCTTGCCCGCCGGGCTTAAAGGCGCACGTGACGCCCGTTACACCATGTGGGTGTCGCTGCTCAGCATGTGGGGCGGGCGTATCGTGGCGGGCTATCTGCTTGGCATCGTGCTCGGGTTTGGCGTGGTCGGCATCTGGCTGGGCATGGTGATTGACTGGATGATCCGGGGGCGCTGCTTCTGGCGACGGCTCGACAGCGGCCGCTGGCTGTGGCAGTACCGTCCGCAGGCGGAGAGGGCGGAGAGGGCGGAGAGTGGGGATAACACGGAAAGTAAACCGGCAGAGTGAGGCAATGGCTGTCCAGCTCAGCACATGCTGCCGGCAGTTTTCTGGCAGCAGTTAGCCAGCGCTGCGGGGGCCGTTACCGGTTGCCCGGCTGCAGGTGAGCGCTGTTGCCCGGCCGCCAGTCGCTGGTGCTGCGGGCAAACGCTTGTGCCCCGACTGCCAGCCACCGGCGCTGCAGGTGAACGCTGTTGCCCGGCTGCCAGCCGTTGGCGCTGCGGGCAAACGCTTGTGCCCCGACTGCCAGCCGCCCGCGCTGCAGGTGAGCGCTGTTGCCCCTGACCGCTGCTGAATAAGCACGGATTGTCAACAAATCTGCCAGCGTCCGGCGAAATGCTGCTTGCGCGTAAGATATATCATAGATATATTTTTATCCTCAAATAAGAATCATTCCATTTCCGATTACCAGGAGAACCACCATGTCCGAAACGTCCAGCCGGTTGCCAGAACGCGTGCGTAATGAACTGCGCTTCCGCCAGTTAACCGTCACCGCAAAAACCCGCATCGCTGACAGCTTCTGGCGCATTGACTTCAGCGGCGCCGACCTGGCGGGTTTCACCTCGCCAGGCTTTGACGACCATATCAAGGTATTTTTCCCGGATGCCGCCAGCGGCATACTGTCATTGCCAGAGGTTACGGCCGACGGCGTGGTGTGGAAAGAGGGCGCGCGTCCGGTCTCGCGCGACTATACACCGCTGTTTTTTGACGCGGAGCAGCAAACCCTGACCCTCGATTTTTATATTCACGACGGCGGCGTTGCCAGCGGCTGGGCGGACAGGGCGCAGATCGGTGATGCGCTGGCCATTGGCGGCCCGCGCGGTTCGCTGGTGGTACCGGAAGATTACAGGTTCCAGCTTTACGTCACCGACGAGAGCGGCCTGCCGGCCTTTAAGCGCCGTAATCTGACCCAGACCGCGCAGCTGAGCCACCTGTACGCCTTCGCCGATCCGGCACCCGGCGCGGCCTACCTGGAGGTGCATAACGATCTGCACGTTCACTGGCTGGGCAGCGGCCATATGCAGGGCCCACACATCGATACGTTGATTAACACCCTGGATACGGTAACGATCCCGTCTGATGACTACTTTATCTGGCTTACCGGGGAGGGTGAGGCGGTAAAAAAACTCAGCGATTACTTTATCGGCCAGCGCGGCTGTGATGAACGCTTCGTGCGTGCTGTGGCATACTGGCACAACAAGTAAGGTTTACGCCGCCCGCGCTGGGCGGCACGTTGATGCTTTTTACCTCAGGCCGCTGATGAAACATTCCTCCTCTCTGCCCCAGCCCGGCGTCGATGCGCCATCCTCCTGCGGCGAACCGCGCCGCCGCCGGCGTGAAAAGATGCTCGACGCTGGCGATCTGCGGCTGCTGGTGTTGCATTTTCTCAGCCACAGCCCGGCGCACGGTTATGAGCTGATCAAGTCTATTGAAGATCTCTCCGGCGGTGAGTACAGCCCCAGCCCCGGCATGATCTACCCGGCGCTGACGCTGCTGGAAGAGACACAGCAGATCGCGGTGCTGGATGTGCAGGCGGCGCGTAAAGCCTACCGCTTACTGCCGGAGGGCCAGGCCACGCTGCAGCAGCAGGCACCGCTGCTGGCGCAGGCGATGCAGCGGCTGGCTTCGCTGGCGGTGCTGGTGCACAACCGCCGCCTGCCGGAGATAGAGCGGGCGATCCACAATTTCAAAACGGCGCTGAACGGCCGTCTGGCACAGCCGGGCATCTCCCGGCAGACGCTGTATGCGATCGTTGACGCGCTGGACGACGCAGCAAAGAAGATAGAACGCAGCGAGTAACCTGCACGCCCGGCTAACCTTTTCACCCGCGTCCTCCCTGTCGGGTGTTGTGTTGCTGTCTTAAAGGCGTGGCTTTTTGCTCTGATGGCAGGGTGGGCTGTTGCGTTGCTGTCTTAAAGGCGCAGCTTCCTGTTCTGGTGACGGGTTCGGCCGCGGGCGAAAAGAACGCCGGGACGCTGCAAGTACGTCCCTGTAAGCTCGGGCGGCGCTCCCTGCGCCGCACGCCCGGCTAACCTTTTCACCCGCGTCCTCCCTGTTAGCTGTTGTGTTGCTGTTAAGGGCGTCGCTTTTCGGCAGGATACCGAAGATTAAGTAGTGGAAGCTGTTTGATTTGGTTTTGATTTGGTTTGATTTGGTTTGATTTGGTTTGGTTTGATTTGGTTTGATTTGGTTTGATTTAGTTTGATTTTGTTTATTTAATTTTTTTGTATGGTTTTAAAACAGCGACGCAGAAAATAACAGGCAATCGGGGTTTATCCGGATAAGCGGACCTTCGGGCACATGGACGTGCCCGGCAGAGCCCAGGGACGTTACTGGCGTGTCCGCGTTCCGGATAAACCCCGATTAGCCGTGCACCAAAACCTGAAGCGACCCGGCCCAAAAGCCACACCCCGACAGGCCAGGCACGGGACCCGAAGCGACCTGCGGCCCGGAAGCCACACCCTGACAGGCCAGGCACAGGAACCCGAAGCGACCAGCGGCCCGGAAGCCACACCCTGACAGGCCAGGCACCGAAACCTGAAGCCACCTTTGGCCGCAGGCCCCCGCCCAGAATGCCCGGCTGTCTTTTTTCCATCACTTCCCCGTCATTAAATCGTCATCGCGCTAACCCTTAATAGGGCGCACCACGGCACCCGCCGGATCAACGACGGTAACACTATGGCACAGGCACTGTTAAAAATTGCCCACCAGCACAACTCGGCCCCGCACACGGCAGCCAGGGTCAAAGTGCTGGCAGTAAACGGACTCGGCAAAGCCTACGGCACGCAAACCCGCGTCCTGCACGACATCAATTTCGACCTGCACGCCGGTGAACTGGTTGCGGTCATCGGCCGCTCCGGTGCCGGAAAATCTACCCTGCTGCACGTCCTCAACGGCACCCTCCCGGCCAGCGAAGGCGAAATCGTCAACTTCCAGGACAACGGCCAGCAGCAGAACATCGTTGAGCTGAACGCCAGGCAAATGCGCCAGTGGCGCAGCGAATGCGGCATGATCTTCCAGGACTTCTGCCTGGTCCCGCGCCTTGACGTGCTGACCAATGTTCTGCTTGGCCGCCTCAGCCAGACCTCCACGCTCAAATCATTCTTCAAAGTCTTCCCGGACGCCGACCGCGCCCGCGCCATCGGCCTGCTCGAATGGCTCAACATGCTGCCGCAGGCGCTGCAGCGCGCGGAAAACCTCTCCGGCGGCCAGATGCAGCGCGTGGCGATCTGCCGGGCGCTAATGCAAAACCCCAAAATACTGCTGGCCGACGAACCGGTCGCCTCGCTCGATCCGAAAAACACCCGCCGCATCATGGACGTCCTGCGCCAGGTCAGTGAAAACGGCATCAGCGTCATGGTCAACCTGCACTCGGTCGAACTGGTCAGAGAGTACTGCACCCGCGCCATTGGCATCGCCAAAGGACGCATTGTTTTCGACGGACACCCGTCACAGCTGAACGACGACCTTCTCCATACCCTGTATGGCGAAGAACTGAACCAACCTCACTAACACCTTTTGGGATACGGAACACAGCAATGAAAAAAATCTTCGTCGCCGCCGCAGTAATCAGCACCCTGTCCGCTAACGTCAGTGCTGCCGATGCGCCAAAGGAGCTGAATCTGGGCATTCTGGGCGGGCAAAACGCCACCCAGCAGATCGGTGATAACCAGTGTGTGAAAGATTTCTTCGACAAAGAGCTGAGCGTTGACACCAAACTGCGCAACTCGTCCGACTACTCTGGCGTCATCCAGGGACTGATCGGCGGCAAAGTGGATATGGTGCTGAGCATGTCACCCTCCTCGTTTGCCTCGGTCTATATCAACGACCCGAAAGCGGTGGACGTGGTCGGCATCGTGGTGGATGACAAGGACCAATCGCGCGGCTACCACTCCGTGGTGGTGGTCAAGGCCGACAGCCCGTACCAGAAACTGGAAGACCTGAAGGGCAAAGCCTTTGGTATGGCTGACCCGGACTCTACCTCCGGCTTCCTGTTCCCGAACCAGAGCTTCAAAAAGCTGTTCGGCGGCACGGTTGACGACAAATACAACGGCTTCTTCTCCAGCGTTACCTTCTCCGGCGGCCACGAGCAGGACGTACTGGGCGTGCTGAACGGCCAGTTCGACGGTGCGGTCACCTGGGCCTCAATGATTGGTGACCACAACACCGGCTACACCAGCGGCGCCTTCACCCGTATGATCCGCGCCGGCCAGCCGGACCTGATGAAAAAAGTACGCATCATCTGGCAGTCGCCGCTGATCCCCAACGGCCCGATCCTGGTCAGCAACAAACTGCCGGCCGATTTCAAGGCGAAGCTGATCACCGCGATCAAGAAGCTGGATAAAGAGAACCACAGCTGCTTCGTGAAAGCCGTCGGCGGTGCCCAGCACATTGGTGAAGCGACCGTGGCCGACTACCAGACCGTGATTGATATGAAGCGTGAGCTGACCAAAGCCCGTTAATCACCGCCTTACCTTCTGCATTCAGGGGCCGGATCTCCGGCCCTTTTCTCAGGGTTACCCATGACAAATCCCGACTTCGAACGTTATTACCAGCAGGTGCGCGGCCGGCAAAAGCGCGACACGCTGCTGTGGTCGCTGGTGCTGGTGCTGCTCTATCTGGCCTCCGGGTATATGGCCGAATTTAACCTGCACACCATCTGGGTCTCGCTGCCCAACTTCTTCGACTACCTCGCCGAAACCATTCCGCGGCTGAACGTCGCGCTGCTGTTTGCCGACGGCCATACCGAAGGATCGCTGGCGTACTGGGGCTACCGCCTGCACATCCAGCTGCCGCTGATCTGGGAAACGCTGCAGCTGGCGCTCGGTGCCACCCTGCTGTCGGTGATGATTGCCGCGGTGCTCGGCTTTCTGGCGGCCAACAATACCGGCACGCCGCGCGGCGTCAGCTTCGCCATCCGCTCGCTGGTGGCCTTCTTACGCACCATGCCGGAGCTGGCGTGGGCGGTAATGTTTGTCATGGCCTTTGGTATCGGGGTGATCCCCGGTTTCCTGGCGCTGGCGCTGCACACCGTCGGCAGCCTGACCAAACTGTTCTATGAGGCGATTGAAAGCGCCTCCGACAAGCCGGTGCGCGGGCTGGCGGCATGCGGCGCATCCCGCGTGCAGCGCATGCGCTTCGCGCTGTGGCCGCAGGTGAAACCGGCGTTTCTCTCCTACGGCTTTATGCGTCTGGAGATCAACTTCCGCCAGTCGACCATTCTCGGGCTGGTGGGGGCAGGGGGCATCGGCCAGGAGCTGATGACCAACATTAAACTGGATCGCTACGATCAGGTCAGCATGACGCTGCTGCTGATCATCGTGGTGGTGACGCTGCTTGACACCTTCTCCGGGCGTCTGCGTCAGCGCGTAGTGGAAGGGAGCAAAGCATGATCGGTCTGATCGGTACGGAACAGCTGGAGCGCATGCGCGCGCAGCACCAGGCGCTGTTTTCTCTGCAGCGCCGCTATCTGCAGCGCATCTGCCTGATCGCCGCGGCGATCCTGCTGTGGTACGTCTGGTTCTTCGTCACCTTTGGCATCAGCTGGCAGCAGCTGACGGTGGGAATGACCCAGCTGGGCCACTACTTCCTGCGCATGTTTGTCTGGCATGACGTGGCCAGCTGGCCGTTCGCCTACTACTTTACGCAGATCTTTATCACCATCGCTATCGTGTTTGCCGGCACCATTACCGCCACGCTGCTGGCGCTGCCGCTGTCGTTCCTGGCGGCGCGTAACGTGATGACCGGGCCGCTGCTGCGTCCGCTGGCGCTGGTGATCCGCCGTCTGCTGGACGTAATGCGCGGCATTGATATGGCGATCTGGGGGCTTATCTTCGTGCGCGCGGTGGGCATGGGGCCGCTGGCCGGGGTACTGGCGATCGTGATGCAGGACGTCGGGCTGTTGGGTAAACTTTACGCCGAAGGCCACGAAGCGGTGGATCGCTCGCCGGGACGCGGGCTGAACGCGGTGGGAGCCAACGCGCTGCAGAAGCATCGCTACGGCATATTCACGCAGTCGTTCCCCGCCTTCCTGGCGCTAAGCCTGTATCAGATCGAGTCCAACACCCGCTCGGCGGCGGTGCTCGGCTTTGTCGGCGCGGGCGGTGTTGGCCTGATCTACGCTGAGAATATGCGCCTGTGGAACTGGGACGTGGTGATGTTTATCACCCTGATTCTGGTGGTGGTGGTGATGACCATGGACACCCTCTCCGCGAAGCTGCGCAAACGCTATATCAGCGGCCAGCCGGTGCCGCTGTTTACGCCGGAACCGGTGCGTTAAGGGGCTGAGACAGGTGGCATACCGCCATCGTCGCCCCGGCGGGCGGAGCCTTCAGGACAACGTGCCGGGTGGATTACCCGGCTTCCCGCCAGCCACACTTTTCAGAGCTGTGGCTGCAAGGGCAGACGCGGGTGAGGCGTTGCTGACTAACCCGACGCGCCGCCTGTTTTTTGCGGCCATTTACAGGCCAGCGGCCACCTGCCACCAGGCCTTATCCAGCGCATAGTAGCGGCTCTGCGGATCGGGCTGCTGCTGCCACGGTTTATCGATAATGTAGTGGATGTTCTTCACCCGATCGATATCCCAGACGGCCGGGTGCTGATGCGGCAGGGTCTTCAGCGCGTTATAAATATACGGCAGCGGCTGCCAGCGGTTGCGGTAGAACTGGTTCAGGAAGTCCTGCTCGGCAAACAGATAGCCGGAGAGGTCGTCCAGCGCCGCCAACTGCGCCAGCATCTGGTCAAACACCTGCTGGTCCGGCGTCAGCAGCAGAAAACCGCCATTCAGATAGTTATCCACTTTATCCGGCTGCTCAACGTGATCCACCCCACGGCAAACGCTGTAGAAGCAGTTTTCCGGCACCCAGTCGGCGGGGTAGCTGGCAATCTGATTCGGGTTGCAGCGACAGGCGTGGCAGGCGGCAATGGTGCCCGGTGCCAGCGGCAGGCCGAACAGCTCATCCATATTCTGCGTTACCAGCATATCGGCATCGAGAAAGGCGAGGCGGGAAAATTCGGTTAACTGCCACGCCCGCAGCTTACTCCACACCTCGGCAAAACGCGCGTTGGCGTAGCGGTTGGCCAGCTCAGGGTTGGGGCTGAGCGGAGCCACTTCGCGTATCAGTGCGCCCTCTGACTCCAGCTGCTGGCGTGCTGCGGGTGCGATATGCTCCGTGACCATCACCACCAGCGGATAACGGCTGTCGCTGAGCCGCAAAGAACGGTTCAGTGCGCGCACGCCGATCAGGTAGTCCGGCTGCGTCAGCAGGGTTGCCCATGCCATCATGCTGTGGCCTCCTTAAGCAGCTGCTGGCTGAAGGTGTTACTGAAACGGTGCTGCGGATCGAGCCGTTCGCGCACCGCCCGGAATGCCGCCAGCTGCGGGTAAATCCGATCCCAGTTATACAGTGAGGCGTCGAAGTATTTGCCCCAGTGCGGCCGGCCACCTTCTTCCGCCAGCAGTTTTTCCACCGCGGTGATAAACGCCAGCCCCTCTTCAGAGAGTGAACCGTCTTCAGCGTAATAGACCACAAAGCCAAAGAAGCAGCTGGCCTGCTGATACGCCGGACTCAGCCAGCTCTCCGACGCGCCCGTGCAGCGCAGGATCACCGGATAGTGCATATGCGGCTGTTCGTCGGCGTGCCAGCGCTTAATGCGTTCAATCACCGCCGGGGCGCGTTCGAGTGGGATGGCGATTTCAACGTTGATCTGCGGGGTGGCAATACCGCGACAGAATACCTGATAGATATCGCCGGTCACGTCGGTGAAGTCTTTAAAGCGGGTCACGGTGCGGAACGGCTTGCCGTTTTCATCGGTGATCTGCGTGTCGCTGCGCATATGCTCCAGCGTGCGGTCTACCGTCTGATTCATCGCATCGTTAGTTTCATGGTACTTCAGCAGATCGTCGCCGTTCAGGCGGTAGTTTTCCCGCTCTTCATCCGTGGCTTCCCGCGCCGCCCACAGATGCACCTGGTTTTCGCCGGGGAACCACCAGGCTTTGCTTAAGGCGTAGTCCTGGTTCCAGGTCAGCAGATCTTCCGCGAGCGAGTCAGCGCTGACCGCGCTTTTATGGCAGGTATAAATCCCCAGCGGGCAGGTGCGCAGGGTGACGGCGGTCACTGCACCCAGACAGCCCAGCCCCAGCTGTACGGCAGGGAAATCCGCGTGCTGACGATCGAATTCGGCGATGCTGCCGTCGGCCAGTACCATGCGGATTGCCAGCACCTCGTCGCCAATCGTGCTCTGTTGCAGCCCCTGGCCGTGGGTTCCCGTCGCCAGCGCACCGGCCAGCGTTTGTGCGGCGATAACGCCGGGGGAAGCCGGCAGCATACGGTTCATGCCGGTCAGCACCTCGTAGACTTCATGCAGCGGTGTGCCCCCCGCGAAGGTTGCGCTCTGTTCATTGCTGGCAAGCAGGCCGCGCAGCTGCGAGGTATCAATCAAACGGTCACCGGCATCGGCCAGCGCCAGCATTCTGCCGGGTGACATGCGGCTGCCCATAATACGCACCCTGCCATGACTGGCACACAACAACGCCTGCAGTTCGGCCTCACTGGCGGGGTAATCAATCTGGCTGATATGCGCCAGCGTGGCGTTCTGCGCCCAGTTCCACTGGCGCGAGGGGGACTCGGGCAGCTGCGGCTGGCGGCGGGGATAGCGTTCTTGCGTCATTGACGGCACCTCTTTAAGCCTGACTTTTGCGTACATCGTTACGCAACACAGTATTAAGGGTAGCCAGAAAACCCCGTTACGCAGACGTAACGGGGTAAAATTGTACATTACGGATTTATCTGTACAGATTTAACGGGCAGGGCGCAGGTAGCGCAGCGTCGCCTCCACCACCAGCTGGCGGTTACGGGCCACGCTCTGCTGTTCGCTCTCATCGCCGCCGAACAGGGTGTGAAAGGTGTAACGATTTGCAACATTATGCGTGCAGATACTGCTGATCAGGCGGTGGACGTCAACGGTCTGCACCTGTGGATCGAACTCGCCGCTCTGCTTACCGCGCACCAGCACGCTATCCAGTACGTCCAGCGCGCTCTGGTTCAGCGCCTTAATAGACGTCGACTGGCTGATATAACGGCCGCGCATCAGGTTCTCGCTGCACACCAGCCGCATAAAGTCCGGGTGGCTGATGTGATAATCAAAGCTGGCCTCGGCCAGCCGGGCAATCGCCTCGGTCGGTGACATCTCCGCCAGATTCAGTCCGCTCTCATGGGAACGGATCTCCTGATAGACCAGGTGCAGCACGTCAATATACAACTGCTCTTTGTTGCTGAAGTGGTACACCACCATGCGTTTGGTGGTCTTCGCATTTTCGGCAATCTGCTCCATGCGGGCGCCCTGCAGGCCGAACTCGGCAAAGGTGGTCAGGGCGCTGGCAAGAATGCGTTTTTTTAACCCTTCGGGATCGTTTTTACGTTTGGCGGGGGCGTTCATAGCGGGTGACAGTCCGTTCTCTATACTGTGGAAACCGCGCTCAGAGTACCCTCAGCCGGGGCAGTTTACAAATAGCGGTGCGCGGTCACGCAGCCTCGGGACGATAAAACGGCCGTACGCCGGCCGCCCGCGTAATTTCGACCGGTGTTGTGAGCGTTGGCTTAAATATCGCTATTGGCCTGTCTGCGCCGCCATTCGCTTGGCGAGCAGTGAAAGTAGTGGTTAAACACTTTGGCGAATTGCATCTGGCTGCCGTAGCCCACTGAATAAGCGATTACTTTCACCGGTAGTGACCGGTCAGCCAGCAGCGAGGTGGCCACATTCATACGCAGCTGCAGCAGATAGTGTTTTGGCCCGTAACCAAACTGTTGCTGAAACAACCGGCTGAGATAACTGCGGTCGATATTGCAGTATTCCGCCACCTCGGCAATGCTGAAATTGCGGTGGTAGTGGCGTTCAATATACTGCGTCGCGTTATCCAGATGCCGGC
>NZ_JRZZ01000029.1:0-30203 GCF_002865965.1 Erwinia sp. B116 | reverse complement strand
CGGCGATCAGCGCGTCCAGAAACAGGCAGGTCAGCCCGGTAATGCGCAGCGAATGCAGTGGATCTTCGGCGATCAACGCCTGCAGCAGTCGGCCCTCACCGGCCAGGGAATCAGGGTCTTTTGGACGGTACAGCGGCATATCGCGCCGTAATCCGCATTTTTCCAGGCTTCTTGCCGCCACCAGGCCATCCATCTCAATCCACATATACTCCCAGGGGGTGCGTTTATCTGCCACGTAGGTGGTAATTTCGTGCGGCCAGATCAGAAAGGCTTCCCCCTGTCTGACCGGCCAGCTGTGCTGTTCAGTATGGAGCGTGCCGCAACCCTGTATCACATAATGCAAAAGATAGTGCTGACGCACCGCCGGGCCATAGCTGTGCTGGCTGGTACAGACTTCATGGCCGTACTGATAAATGTTCAGCCCGAACTGCGCGATATCATCCGGATTAATATCTTTCTGAATCATGCCACTCTCCCGTAGTTGACTGAATTACAGCAATATTTTTCATAAAAAACAGACCCGATATCTGCAGGATGTGAGCCTGAGCATTTTATTAACGCTTTCCTGAGGCGAATTAGCGAGCCAGATCACAGTTCAATTTCAGCGTCATTTTTCACCATATCAATGTCAAAAAATGACATAGGCAGGCCCGCGGGCTTTGCCTAGAGTGGGTTCAACTTCACCCGATGTCTGATAAGGAACTGACCATGAAAATTACTTTTCTCGGTGCCGGCAGCACCGTTTTCGCCAAAAACGTACTGGGGGATATTCTGGCTACCCCGGCGCTGCAGCAGGTCGATATCGCCCTGTACGATATCGATGAGCAGCGGCTCAACGACTCCTGGCAGATGCTGAATAACCTCAACGCCAATCTGAGCCAGGGCAAAGCACGGATCGAAAAATTTGCCGGGGTGGAAAATCGTCGCCGCGCCCTGCAGGGTGCCAGCTATGTGATCAACGCCATTCAGGTTGGCGGCTACGATCCCTGCACCATTACCGACTTTGAGATTGCCAAAAAATATGGCCTGCGCCAGACCATCGCCGATACGCTGGGCATCGGCGGGCTGTTCCGTGCGCTGCGCACCATCCCGGTGATGCTGGAGTTTGCTCGTGATATGGAAGCGGTGTGCCCGGACGCCTGGCTGCTTAACTACACCAACCCGATGGCCTCGCTGACCGGGGCGATGCTGCGGCACACCGGGATCAAAACCGTTGGCCTGTGCCACAGCGTGCAGGTCTGCGCCGAAACGCTGCTTAAGTCGGTGGATATGCCGACGGATGGCGTAAAATGGCAAATCGCCGGTATTAACCATATGGCCTGGCTGCTGAACATCAGCCGCAATGGCGAAGATCTTTACCCGGAAATCAAGCGCCGCGCCGCCGCGCTGCAGCACAGGCACGACGATATGGTGCGCCATGAAATCATGCGCGTGTTCGGCTGCTACGTCACCGAATCCTCCGAGCATAACGCCGAGTACATGCCGTACTGGATCAAGCGTAATTACCCGGAGCTGATCGAACGTTTCAACATCCCGCTCGACGAATACCCGCGCCGCTGCATTGAGCAGATTGACCGCTGGCAGCTGCAGCGCGAGCGGCTGACGCAGAATGACAACCTGACCCATACCCGCAGCCACGAATATGCGTCGTGGATGATCGAAGCGATGGAGACCGACGTGCCGTACAAGATCGGCGGCAACGTGCTGAATAACGGGCTGATTACCAACCTGCCGGCGGAGGCCTGCGTCGAGGTGCCGTGCCTGGTGGATGGCCAGGGCGTAACGCCGTGCCACGTCGGTGCGCTGCCGCCGCAGTTGGCCGCGCTGAACCGCACCAATATCAACACCCAGCTGCTGACTATTGAAGCGGCGGTCAGCCGTAAAAAAGAGCATATCTACCACGCCGCGCTGCTCGATCCGCACACCTCGGCAGAGCTGTCGATTGATGACACCATCCGCCTGTGTGACGAGCTGATCGCCGCCCACGGTGACTGGCTGCCGGCGTACCGCTAACGCATACCCGGGATCCCCCGCCAAACTTACCCTTAACCGGAACCCTCACTGAAAGGTCGGCAGGTGGCGCAAATCGCCTGCCGGTCGGGGACGTGCGGAGCAGCAATGAGCGTGTCACTGAAAACCAAGGTTAGCTTCGGACTCGGTGCCTTCGGCAAGGACTTTGCCATCGGCATTATCTATATGTACCTGATGTACTACTACACCGACGTGGTCGGCGTGTCGGTCAGCATGGTCGCCTCGCTGTTCCTGGTGGCGCGCATTCTGGATGCGCTATTCGACCCGGTGATGGGCTGGATCGTCGAGCGCACCCGCAGCCGCTGGGGCAAGTTTAAGCCGTGGATTCTGGCTGGCACGCTGACCAATTCGGCGGTGCTGGTGTCGGTGTTCAGCGCCCACCACTTTGAAGGCGGCGCGCTGATCGCCTGGATCTGGGCCACCTATCTGCTGTGGGGCTTTACCTACACGCTGATGGATGTGCCGTTCTGGTCACTGGTGCCCTGCATCACGCTGGATAAAAAGGAGCGTGAGGCGCTGATCCCGTGGCCGCGCTTCTTCGCCAGCCTGGCCGGTTATACCACCGGGGTGATTGGCCTGCCGCTGGTCAATGCCCTCGGCAACGGCGATAAGGGGCAGGGTTTTATGCTGTTCTCGCTGATCCTCGTGGCGTTCTTTATCGCCTCCGCCATCATCACCCTGCGTAATATTGAAGAGAAGTACTCCTCCTCGGCCACGCCTGCCGCCGCTGAACACACCACCCTGAAGGCGGTGTTAAGCATGATTTTCCGCAACCGCCCGCTGTTTGCGCTGCTGCTGATGGCGCTGGCGTGGAACCTCGCGCACAACGTCATCACCGCGTTTGCCATCTACTACTTCACCTACGTGGTCGGCAAAGCGGAGCTGTTCCCGTGGTATATGATGTACGCCGGCATCGCTAACCTGGTAGCCATCCTCTGCTTCCCGAAACTGGTGGCGCGCTTCTCGCGCCGGACGCTGTGGATCAGCGCCTCGGTGCTGCCGGTGCTCAGCTGTCTGCTGCTGCTGGCGGTAAGCCTGTTTGCGCCGCAGAGCGCCACGCTGATTTCGCTCTCCGGCATCCTGGCGAACGTCGGTAGCGCGTTCTTCTGGGTGCTGCTGGTGATCATGGTGGCGGACACCGTTGACTGGGGCGACTATGCGCTGGGCGTGCGTATCGAAAGCATCGCCTACTCGGTGCAGACCATGGTGGTCAAGGCCGGTGCGGCTTTCGCCGGGCTGCTGATCGGCGTGATGCTGGGCATCGTCGGCTACGTGCCCGGTGCGGTGCAGTCGGCCAGTACGGTGATCGGCATGCAGGGGATTATGATCGTCGTGCCGCTGCTGTTCTTTATGCTGACGCTGTGGATCTATCTGCGGCACTACAAGCTGGACGGCGACGTTCTGCAGCAGATGCAGCGCGCGCTGCAGCAGAAATACGATCACGGGGTCACGCCGGTCGCGCCACCGTTAACGCCGGCTGCAGCGGTAACGGCAGAAAAGCGTCCGGGCGCAACCGCGATACGTCCGGGAGAGATCTAAGCTGGCGCAGTGGCACGGTGCGTGCGCCTCCCTTGTGGGAACGCCGGGGGGCAGCCGCGCACGGTGCTGTTTAGCGGGTAATCTGCCCGCTCAGACGCTCGCGAATCGATCGCATATAGTCGCGATCGTATTTACGTCGGAGAGAGCCGAACATCTCGTCATGGGATATCAGGTTATGTAACACCATCATCGTCCCGATCCCCCCATCGTGGTGTTCGTCCCTGAAGGTGACAACCAGCAGGGGATCGACATCCGTACGATCGACTCGGGTATGATTAATACCAATATACCAGGGAGAGGAGCCAGTCGTGGAGTTGGAGTCTTTCACCATGCCATAAGCAAAAAGATCGCCATGTTGATAGACATCGACAAAGCCTTGCTGAAGCCAGAGCTCGATCAGATTAAGCAGGTCCTCTTCGTACGATTCGACAACCTCTTTATCGAAACCAAAAAACAGGCTGACTTCATCGAAATGTGGATTGATCTCAACCGACGTAATACTTCTTCGGATTATCAATGGGGGTTCCCTCGGCGTTGGTTGCTCCCTTGCGCGCCAGACGGAACTGCTGGCGAAGTGCTTCCCGGGAGCGACCATTGATTTCCACTCCAGGCACCTTAGCGGCCTGTTGCAGAATAGTGTTTACCTCTGGAGCATTCACGTTTTTCATAAGCACCTCGCTGTGTGATAAGTGAGCAATGGTAACACAGGAACTGACGTCGTGAATGACCTGAGCCCCACCTTTTTACAAAGGCTAACGTGTTCCGGTCTCTGAAGTTATCCGTTAATCGCAGAGTTCCCGCACCACGTCTGGCGAACAGTAAACGCAGTGCAGGCAAATCGGAGAGAGGCATTTTGTGCTAACAGAACAGGTGAAGCCACAAGATGGAAGCAGGCCCGCAATATTCATGCTGAAAGCCAAAAAAAAAACCGCGCGCTGGCGGGCAGTGCGCGGCAGAGGGGGCGGGCGAGGGGTTATTTCGCCGGATGGTACTGCAGGTTGATCGGTGCCGCCGGAATGGTGGTGAACTGGCTGATGATGGTGCGGTAGTCCGCTTCCGGGTTCAGATCCTTAAACTGCTGCGGGTAGAAGTCCTTCGCCAGGATCTCCATGCCGATAATGTTATACGGGTGGTTATAGAAGTGGTGGTAGACCGCCGCCACCTTGCCCGCCTTCACCGCCGGAATATCTTTTACGCCGGTACGGTTGCGCAGGCTGTCAAAGGTGGCCTTGATCTCATCGGTGGTGGTGTTATAGCCCAGCGGGATCACGGTGCTGCCTTTACCGCCGCGTTTGGAACCGCTCATCACATAGTAGTCCGGGTTTTCGCTAATCACTTTCTCCACCGGGATCACGCCGGTCGCGCCCGGCAGCAGTTCAGAGCCGATATTCACCGCACCCACCGCTTCCGCCAGCCCGCCCCAGCCGTTGTGGCTATGGGTAAAGCAGCAGGAGTCACCGCCGCCGCTGATGCCGGCAATCGGTTCAATAAATACCCGCGGCTTCGGCGACACGTTTTTTACCGCGTTCTGAATGGCCGTCAGCTTCTGGTTATAGAAGGTGGTGTACTCCGCCGCGTGGCTCTCCTGGTTCAGCACCTTACCCAGCAGGGTGACGCTGTTGGCGGTATTCTGCACCGCGTGCAGCTCATCATCAATAAACAGCACCGGCACTTTCAGGTCGGCCAGCTGCTTCAGCACGCCGGTCTGCTGCAGGGCCGGTTTGGCGCGCAGCTGGGCGATCATCAGGTCGGGGTGCTTTGAGATCACCGTTTCCAGATTCACCTGTCCCTGATCGGAGAAGCCCATATCCAGAATCGATGCGGATTCCGGCCAGCGTTGCTGCAACAGATTCCAGCTGCCGCTGTCCTGCTTCTTCAGCAGGTTATTCCACGTTACCACGCGCTTAAACGGGTTCTCACGGTCCAGCAGCGCCAGGTTAAGAATATCGCGGCCGTCCTGCAGGATCACCCGCTGCGGCTCTTTATCCAGCGTGACCTGCTGACCGTCCATATCGGTCACGGTCAGCGGGTAGGTGGTGGCGAAGGCGAGCGCGGGCAGCGTGCTCAGCAGCAGGGCGGAAAGCTTAAGTTTGAAGGTGTTGTTCATGGTGTGCAGATCCGGCGTTAGTTCAGAATAGGGGAATGATAGTTATTATCATTCTCCTTAAACAATAGGTAAACTTCTTAAAGAAATGTCACTAAATTGTAAGGCCGGGTCATATTTTGCTGCAAAACTGGCCTTTATGCTGTCCAGGCTTTCGCCGCACCGTTCTGGCGGCCGCTGTGCAGCAGCAACGGATCCGCGTCTGCTATGCGACATACGTGGCCGGCGGCACGAGTGAGGCAAGGATATTGACGCGCAGCAACCGTCTGGCGGTAGTGGTTACCGGGGCACAGGTGCTGTAATGACGATACGTAGCGGTAAAGGAGAAGAGCAGATGAGTGATAATCATATTGGCATACTGGGTACCGGGCTGATGGGCGCGCCGATCGCGCGGCGGCTGGCGGCGGCGGGCTGGAAGGTCAGTGCCTGGAACCGCAGCGCGGAGAAGCTAACCCCGCTGGTGGCCGAGGGCATCACGCCGGCCGCCACACCCGCTGAGCTGGCGGCGCACTGCGAAGTACTCATCTGCCTGCTCAGCGATGCTGACGCCTGTGAACAGGCGATTTTCGCCCCCGGCGCGGCGTTATCGGCGGCCCGTCCGGGTACGGCGCTGCTGATGATGAGCACCCTGTCACCGGAGATTGTCAGCGGGCAGGCCGAACGGGCCGCCGCCGCCGGCGTTGAGTTTCTCGATCTGCCGGTGTCCGGCGGCACGCGCGGCGCAGAGCAGGGCACGCTGTCGCTGATGGCCGGCGGCGATGCGGCGCTGATTGAGCGTCTGCAACCGCTGCTGGCGGTAACAGGGCGGGTTACGCGGGTTGGCGAGGTCGGGGCCGGGCAGCTGACCAAACTGGTCAATCAGATCGTGGTGGCTGGCACATTGTCACTGCTGTCGGAAGCGCTGCTGCTGGCCGAACGCGGCGGGGCTGACCCGGTGCAGGTGCGCGAGGCGCTGCTCGGCGGTTTTGCCGACTCCACCCTTCTGCGCCAGCACGGTGAACGCATGGTCAGCGGGGATTTCGCCGCGCGCGGCCCGGCCAAATGGCAGCTGAAAGACACCCGCAGCGCGGTGGCGCTGGCCGACGAACTGGGCCTGTCGCTGCCGCTGACCACCACCGTCAATCAGCTGTTCACCCAGATGATCGCCGCCGGTGACGGTGAGCTGGATCACTGCGCGATCCTGCGCCAGATCCGACGGCTGAACGGCGAACGGCTCTGACCGCTGCGTTAATGATGCCGGGCCGTTGATGCGTATCCCCGGCTAAAGCCGGGGTTTTTCCCGTCGGAAGCCCAGGCCGATGATCCAGCCAAACACGTAAGGCAGGAAGCGGTAGCGCTTGATAATGCGCGGCAGCGGGCTGGGCTGCCCCTCGGGGCGCTTTTTGCCGCTCATCTTAATCTGGATAAACTGCGTGGCGCGGGTGGGAAACGCGCGGCGCTTCTGTACCTTTTGCAGCTGCTGCAGGCTGACGCTGCCTCGCAGCAGCGGGCGGGTAAGCAGATTGGCGGCCGCCACCGCATCCTGAATCGCCAGGTTTACTCCCACGCCGCCAATCGGCGACATCGCGTGCGCGGCGTCGCCGATGCACAGCAGGCCGGGTTTTGCCCAGGCATCCAGCCGGTCAATTTTAATCTCCAGCAGGCGGAAGTCCTGCCAGCCCTGTAACTGCCCTAACCGTTCGGCGGAGAAGGGGGCAACGGCGGCAATCTGCTGCTTAAACGCATCCACATTCCCCTGGCTCAGCTGGGCATACTCGCCTTTCATAATTGAATAGCCGCACTGCCAGAAGTCGCCGCGGTCGATCATAATAAAGTTCTGCTTTGGCCCCTTATGGCCCATGCCCCACTGCGGATCGTCCGCCTGTTTATCCAGCCGGAACCACACCACGTCGCGCGGCGCGCCGAACGACTGACCGGTTAAGCCTGCCTGCTGGCGCACCCGCGAATGGCGACCGTCGCAGCCGACCACCAGTTGTGCCGTAATCTCAGTCTGCTGCTCGCCGTTTAACGCGGTGACGCCGCAGACGCGATCGCCGTCATAGCGCAGTTCGCCAAAGGCGGTGGACTGCAGCAGGGTAAAACCGGGCAGCGCGCGGGCTTTGGCGGCGAGAAAATTGAGAAAGTCCCACTGCGGCATAAAGGCGATATAGCGGCATTTCACCGGCAGGCGGCGGAAGTCCGCCAGCGTCACCTCTTCGCCGCCCACTTCCGCCTGCAGGCGTTCGGCCTTCTGGTGCGGCAGGGTCAGCAGTTCCTCCAGCAGCCCGAGCTGGTGCATGATCTGCAGGGTGGAGGGGTGAATGGTGTCGCCGCGAAAGTCGCGCAGAAAGTCCGGGTGCTTTTCCAGCACCACCACCTGAACGCCGGCGCGGGCCAGTAAGTAGCCGAGCATCAGCCCGGCGGGGCCACCGCCGACGATGCAGCAGTCGGTGGTGAGGGAGGATACTGCCTGAGTCATAACGCCGCTCCTGGGTAAACTGTCCGATATGATAATAGTTCTCATTATCCCCCTCGGACAGCTTTTTTCACTGCGGCAGCGCGATTATTTAATTTCTACCGCGTACTGCTCCACCGGGGTGATTTTCTTAATCAGCTTATTGTCGAACATAAACTGCTCGTAGGCCTGGTAACGGGCGGTATCCAGGTGGGCCGGATCGGCGGCAAACAGCGGCAGGCTCTTTTTCCACGCCAGGCGGTTCAGTTCGGTGTTCAGTTCAGGATGGGTGGCGGCAAACTTTTTCCAGGTCTCGTCCGGGTGCGCCTGCAGATACTCGCCGCCTTTTTTCAGCGCGGCGAGGAATTTCTTCACCTTCGGCGCGGCCACGTCGTCGCGGTTGGCGACGATAATCAGCTCGTCGTAGGCCGGGGTGCCGTAATCTTCCACGTTAAACACCACCGGCTTCCTGCCCTGCAGCTGCAGCTCCAGCGCTTCGATATTGCGGTAGCCGCCGATCACCGCATCCACCTGGCCCGCCAGCAGCGCGCCGGAGAGCTGGAAGTTAACGTTGATCATTTTAACGTCGGTGGTGGCTACCCCTTCATGCTTCAGCATGGTGTTCAGGGTGGCGTCCTCAATGCCGCTCACCGAGAAGCCAACGGTTTTTCCCTTCAGCCCGGCGGGGGTGGTGATGCTTTTATCCAGCGTCATCACCGTGTTCAGCGGCGTGTTGACCAGCGTACCGACGCGCACCAGCGGCAGGTTCCGATCGGCAAAGTAGTGCAGCTGCGGCTGATAGGTGATCGCCAGGTCGGCTTTCTTTGCCGCCACCAGACGCGGCGGCAGCGACGGATCGGACGGTGGCACGATCGTAACGTCCAGCCCTTCGGCCTTAAAGGCACCGATCTGTTCGGCCACCAGAATCGGCGCGTGGTCCGGATTCACGTACCAGTCGAGCATCAGCGTGACCTTTTCGGCGGCCAGCGCCGGGGTGGTGCAGAGGGCGCTTAACAGCAGCGCGCAGGCGTTCTTTTTCAGCATGGTAAACCCTTATTATCGTTGTTAATCAGCGGCTGTCCGGTGCCCAGCGGATCAGCCGCCGCAGCAGCGCATCCACCGCTATCCAGAGTGAAACGGTCATTAAAATCAGGATAAACAGCGCGGCAAAGCACTGCTCCGGCTGCATACGGGCGTTGGCGTTGATCATCACGTAGCCCAGCCCCTCGGCGGAGCCGACCCATTCGCCGATAATCGCGCCGATCGGGGCCACGGCGGCGGCCATGCGCAGGCCGGTGCCGAAGGCGGGCAGCGCCGCCATCAGCCGCACGTGGCGCAGCTGAGCCCGGGGCGACGCGCCCAGCGTGCGTGCCAGATCCAGCCAGCCGCTGTCCACCCGCCGCAGGCCGTCGAAGAACGCCGACGTGACCGGGAAGAAGATCACCAGCACCGCCATCGCCACCTTGGCGCTCATGCCAAAGCCGAACCACAGCACCAGCAGCGGGGCGAGGGCAAACACCGGGATCGCCTGGCTGGTCAGCACCAGCGGCATCAGCCAGCGCTGCAGGCGCGGTGAGCCGATCATCGCCAGCGCCAGCAGCGCGCCGAACAGCACGCCGAGGAGCAGCCCGGAAAACACCTCCGAGGCGGTAATCAGCGTATGCCAGGCCAGATAGTCGCGGCCGGTCCACAGCGCCTGCGCCACGGCGGCGGGCGAGGGCAGCAGAAAGGCCGGGATCGCGCCAAAGGTAGTGACTCCCCACCACAGCAGCAGCAGCCCGGCAAACACCGTCAGTCCACGCCGCCAGCGGGTAAAACGGCTGTCGCGGTGCATCATTCTGTTTTCACCGGTCACCCAGCGGGTAATGCGTCGTTCACGGGGCATCATTCGGCTTCTCCGGTCAGCCAGCGGGTAGGGCGTCGTTCATGGAGCATCATTCGGCTTCCCCCGACAGCTGGCGCATCAGCTCGCCCTGGCTTCTCAGCAGATCGGCGTTATCCGGTGCGCGCGGCGGCAGCCCGGCGATAGTGTGGCCGTCATCAATGCCGCCTGGATGGCGGTGCAGCACCAGCAGGCGGTGGCTGAGTCGGCAGGCCTCCTGCGGATCGTGGGTGATCAGCAGCACCGTGCGCCCGGCCAGCAGCGTGGCCGCCAGCGTCTGAATGCTGGCGCGGGTAATCGCATCCAGCGCCGAAAACGGCTCATCCATCAGCACCACCGGCCGATCCTCATACAGTGTGCGGGCGATGGCGGCGCGCTGGCGCATGCCGCCGGAGAGCACCGCGGGCAGATCGTCGCCGTGGCCGCCGAGCCCTACCTGTTCCAGCAGCAGCTGCGCCCGCGACATATCCGGCCGCTCGCCGCGCAGGCGCGGGCCGAGAGTGATGTTCTGCAACACGCTGAGCCACGGATACAGCAGGTCCTGCTGGCCCATCCAGGCGATGCGCCCCGCAATCGGCTGGCCGTCGCTGCCGCTCACCGTGCCGCTACTGGCGTTCTCCAGCCCGGCAAGTATCTTCAGCAGGCTGGTCTTACCGGCACCGCTGGCCCCCAGCAGCGCAACAAAGCTGCCGCCGGTGATATCAAAACTCAGCCGCTCAAAGATGGTACGTGCGCCAAACCGCAGGCTGAGGTCGCGAACCTGAATGCCGGGCGGCGGGGTGGTTAACGGCTGTGACATTATCTGCGTTCCGCCTGGCCAACGGCGTTCAGCCCCATCTGCCAGAAGGCCGACTCCAGCCGGGTGGCGGTGGCGAAAATCTCCGTCAGCCGGGCAAAGCGGCTTTCGGCTCCGCGATCGCGGCCAGCCTGCTCCAGCAGATCGATCGAGGCGCGCACGCTGGCGTGATAGCCGCTGTCGCCGTAGTTGGCGATCCACGAGGCGTAAGGATTGCCCTCCAGCACCGTGGCCGGGCTGTGTAACAGTGTCAGGCCAATCTCGGCGTAACCGGCCACGCAGGGCAGCAGCGCCGCCAGCAGATCCAGCGCGTCGCCTGAGTGGCCGATATCCAGCACGTAGCGGGTGTAGTTGATGGTCTCCATCGCTTCCGGCTCGGCGGCCATCTGCGCTTCGTTCAGCCCCCAGCTCTCGCAGTAGCCGACGTGCAGCGGCAGCTCGCCGACGATGCCGTTCAGCGAAGCGGTGGCGGCACGCATTTCCGGCAGCGTATGGAACTTGCTGACCAGCAGCGCATAGGCGCGGGCGAAGTGGACGAGGAACAGATAGTCCTGGGTCAGATAGCGGCGAAACGCCTCGTGGGGCAGGGTGCCCGCGCCCAGCTGCTGCACAAACGGATGGTTAACGTAGTGCTGCCAGTCGGCGTTGGTTGCGGCGCGCAGGCGGCCAAACAGCCCGTGGCTGAAATCAATAGGAGAAGCGGAATTATCGTACATAGGACCTCCAGTCAGTGTATGGAGATCCGGGCGTAATGGCGCGCTGAACAGGCAGTCTGGTGCTGTGGTGTCGACCCGTCCCTTCGCTGGCATGACCCAGATCAGGTTCAAAGGGTTCGGCATTGCTGCCATCTCAGCCCATCACAGGACACCCCTCGGAGGCGGTTGTTATACGATATTTAAAATGTTAATTCAACGGGGTTGATTCTGTGGGCAACTGCTGAGAAGCGCATCACCCAACAAAGTGGCAATCTTATGCTTCAGCGCGCCGTGTTGATCTTCCCTGTAAGGGGGAGCCGTTTTCCAGTCATAAAACCAGACCGGCATTCTGCGCTTCTGTTCCGGTTCAGACGCATAGCGCGGGAAGAGATGGCAGTGCAGTTCCGGTTCAGAGTTGCCCAGAATTTCATAGTTAATCCGCAACGCCCCTGTTGCCGCTAACATGGCATCTCCCAGTAGAGCCATATCCAGCAGATACTGTTGCCGGGCTGCTGTATCCAGATCGTTGAGAGCCGGCACCACCGGGTCAGGCAACAGCAGGCAGTAACCGGTCAGGAACTGAACATCACCCATCACCGCCCAACCGGACGGCATACGACAGATAACTTTATCGTTAGTGCCATTTCTGGCGGACGCAACGCGCTGTGAAATCAGTGACATTCGAGTCTCCTGTTAAGTAATGGAGCGGAGTAATCTATCCGTTAGCGCCGGGATAAGTGGACTGACCACCCTTTGCAGACGGGGTAGATGAAATCTCTGATATGTCAGCTGAACGTCCCTGAGAGGCACCCCGACTCACATTTCCCACAATGGCGGAGATTTCAGTATGAGTACATCACAAGCGCTGACGTACCAGCGCTTGTGACAGGTGTGTTCTCAGGTGCCGGGGCGCAAAAACTTAAAAGCTTTCCCAGTTTACTTTACTCGCGTCTGCGGCAGGCAAATGGGTGATTTTTGGAGCCTGAGACGTTCGGTTAAGCGGGGCCTTAGTCCCTGGCACTGCACGGGTAGTGTTATCTTCCAGGGTAAAAGTGGAGACCAGTTCGGAAAGGGTTTCCGACTGCTCCTGCAGGGATTTTGATGCCGCGGACGCTTCTTCTACCAGCGAGGCGTTCTGTTGTGTGACTTCATCCATCTGCCCAATGGCCTGATGAACCTGCTCAATGCCTTTACTCTGTTCAGAGGTTGCTGCAGCAATTTCATTAACCAGATCGGCCACCTGCTGAATCGCCGTGCTGACATTTTCTGTATTACCGCCAACCTGCGTTGCCTGCTCCAGTCCCTGCTCGACCTGTGAAACGGAAACTGAAATCAGGTCCTTGATCTCGCGCGCGGCAGAAGAAGAGCGCTGTGCCAGGTTACGCACCTCAGAAGCCACCACCGCAAACCCTCTGCCGTGCTCACCTGCGCGTGCGGCCTCAACCGCCGCGTTAAGCGCCAGGATATTGGTCTGGAATGAAATTCCTTCAATCAGCCCGGTGATTTCAGAAATTTTTGCTGAGCTGCCGCGAATATCGGACATGGTTTCCAGCATCTGACTGACGGCATTGCCGTTCTGCCGTGAGAGATCGTTCGCATTATTCGCCAGCGTGCTGGCCTGGACCGCACCCTCTGCGTTCTGCCTGACGGTATCGCTTAAGGTGGCCATGCTGGCGGCAGTCTGCTCCAGCGACGCTGCCTGCTGCTCGGTTCGTGAAGACAGGTCTTCATTGCCTGCGGCGATCTGGGTAGAGCCCGTGCTGACAGACTGTGCCGCATGGTTCACCGACACCAGGGTTGTCGAAACCTTTTTAAGCAGGTTGTTGAACGCCGTGGCGGTTTGCCCGATTTCATCATTTCTCAGCACGGAAGCCACTCGCGTCAGGTCAAGTGTATTACTGACCTCGGTCATGGTGTTTTGCATACTGTTCAGGCTGCGCTTAATGCCAAGGATGATTCGGATAGAAAACAGACCAAGCACCAGAATGACGGCGAGCGAGACACTGGTCATGATCCAAAACGTTTGCGAGTAGATCCGCTTATTTATGGCTCTTAATTCATCACCAATTTTAATATTTAAATCAATCTGCCTGATAAATGCTGACTCCATTTTTCTTGTGGCTGCGCCCACGCCATTCTCCCCTTTGAGCAGGTCCAGAGAAACCGCATCATTGTTATTGCTGGCGGAAGCGGTTAAAAAAGCAGGCAGAGCTGCACGAACGGCATCGATATTCGCGAATGCCTGCTCGGTCATCTTCTTATCCTCATCGCTGGAGATGTCGTTCGCCATGTAATAATCGGTAAGCGATTTCAACGTGTCCATCAGGCCGTTGATCCTCTGCTCGGCGGCGGTCTTGTCGGCGTTGTTAGTCGCCGTCTGATGGCGGTACAGCGCAATGCCCAGCTGATTGGTCGCACTGATTGATTTGTTCAGATCTTTGATACTGGGTATCGCATTCGCCTGGACATATTCAAAGCGCGACTGAAAACCCGAGATCACCGAGAGTGAAACGGCAACCAGTGAGAAAAGGGATAATGCCAGCAGAAAAAATGCCAACAACAAACGTTGTGTGATAGTCATATAAACCCTGATGTAAAGTTAAAAAATACAGTTCTGGGTTATCGGCGTCGTCTGACAAGGCTTTAATTAATTATTTATCCTGTATTTACCGAAGGTGCCTTGATGTTTTTTAAAGATGGGCTAAGCGTGGCGCAGGGGTTAATGCCCTGGCCAGTTTGAAAATTATTTATTTATGAACGCAACTGTCTGCTTTTTGCTCAAAATGAATCTTTATCCACCACCAGCAACTCAATCTCAAACCGCTCAATCAGCGCCAGAATAGTCTGCGGCGGCGTGCGGTCGGTGACGATCTGGTCGATATCCGCCCAGCCGCACGACTGGTGCATCAGCTGCGTATTGAATTTCTCAAACGCGGTGATGCACACCACCTTGCGTGCCTGCTGCGCCATCGCCAGCTTAAGCTGCGCGTCGGCTTCGGTTTCGGTGGTGATGCCGGCGGCCGACAGCGCGCTGACGCCGATAATCGCCCGATCGGCGTGATACTGGCGGATCTGCGCCACGGTGGTGCTGCCGAGGATGGCGTGCGAGTGGGCGTCGAGGCTGCCGCCGAGCACGGTAATGGCGACGTACGGCTTGCCGATCGCCTCGTTCAGCACCTCCGGCGAGTTGGTGATCACCGTCGCGGGCAGGGTCAGCTGGCGGGCGAGGGCGACGGAGGTGGTACCGGCGTCGATAAACAGGATCTCGTTGCTGGCGATGGTCTGTACCGCCCCCTGCGCCAGGCGCTGCTTCGTCTCGTCAAACTGCGGGCGGTTAACAAAGGGCACGCCCACCCGCGTTTCGGCCAGAATCGCCCCACCGCGTATGCGCATAATCTGCGGGTTGTGGCTCAGCCTGACCAGATCGCGCCGCGCGGAATCGGTCGAGATACCGTACTGCTGGCAGATCTCCTCCAGCGTCACCTTGCCCTGGCGCTTTATCCGTTGTTCCAGCTCAATCAGCCGCTCATCCTGGGTCATATCACGTCCGTCAGTTACGCTAAGGGGCAGGTGCGTTACGCCAACCGCTGACGCACCCGTTGCCATAAAATGGCATATCGCTTAAGTGATTGTAAGTGATTTTGCTTTATTATGCGCGTTTTTATGCTATTAATAAGCGATTGCGATCTCAGGGCGCGGGATTGTGGCCGCCGGAGGGCTGGCCGCAGAGGCTGATAGCGGCCCGCTGCCCTGAGGCAGAATCAGAACATTAACGAGGGGTATCATGAAATTAGCCATTCTTGGAACGGGTAAGATGGTGCAGGACCTGCTGACCACCCTGCATAAGGTAGAGATTGAATCCCCGTCGCTGCTGGCCACCGTTCGCAGCCGCGCGCACGCGGAGCAGCTGGCGGCGACGTACGGCATCGGCGCGGTGTTTTACGACTACGCAGAGCTGCTGGCCAGCGACGTGGATACGGTCTATATCGCCCTGCCAAACCACCTGCACTTTACCTTCGCCCGCCAGGCGCTGCAGGCCGGTAAACACCTGATCATCGAAAAACCGATTACCAGCAACGCCACCGAGCTGGCGGCGCTGAGCGCGCTGGCGGCAGAAAAGCAGCTGATGGTGCTGGAAGCGATGAACGTGCATGCGCTGCCCAGCTACCGCGCGCTGCGTGAGTCGCTGCCGGCGCTGGGCGAGCTGCGGCTGGTCAGCCTCAACTACAGCCAGTACTCCTCGCGCTACGCGGCGTTCCAGGCCGGCGAGGTACACGCGGCCTTTGACCCGCAGAAGTCGGGCGGCGCGCTGATGGATATCAATATCTACAACGTCCACTTCGCCATCGGCCTGTTTGGCAAGCCGCAGGCGGTCAGCTATCAGGCCAATATTCAGCGCGGTATCGATACCAGCGGCGTGATGATCCTCGACTACGGCAGCTTTAAGTGCGTGTGCATCGGGGCCAAAGACTGCCAGGCCCCGACCGTGTCGGTGCTGCAGGGCGAAAAGGCCAGCATCAGCCTGACGCTTCCGGTCAGCCAGGCGGTCAGCTTTGATCTGATCCGTCACGATGGCAGCAGCGAACACCACGACTTTACCGACGGGGAACACCGCCTGCTGTATGAGTTCCGGGAGTTTGCCCGCATCATCGACGGCCGCGATTTTGCTAGCGCAGAAAAAATGCTCACCGTCAGCCGCCAGGTGGCCGAGGTGATGGAAGAGGGCCGCCGGCAGCAGGGGATCGTCTTCCCGGCCGACGAAGCGGGAGCGGTATCATGAGCATGACAGAGAAACTGACCATTGGCTTTATCGGCAACGGCAAAAGCACCAACCGCTATCATCTGCCGTTTGTGCTGACGCGGGCCGATAAGATCGCCGTGAAAACCATTTACGCCCGCCGGTTAACCGCCGGTGAGTGGCCGCGCCAGGCCGGGGTTGATTACACCGACGACCTGCAACTGCTGCTGGGCGACCCGGCGGTCCAGCTGGTGGTGATCACTACCCCTTCCGCCAGCCACTTTTCGCTGGCAGAACAGGTGCTGCTGGCCGGCAAACACTGCGTGGTGGAGAAACCTTTTACCGCCACGCTGGCCGAAGCCGAACGGCTGTTTGCGCTGGCGGCAGAGCGCGGGCTGATGATCCAGTGCTATCAGAACCGCCGCTTCGACAGCGACTACCTGACCACCCGCAGGGTGATCGACTCCGGCGTGCTCGGCGAACTGCTGGAGCTGGAGATGCACTACGACTACTTCCGCCCGGAGGTGCCGCAGTCGGTCACGCACTTCAGCCAGATCGACTCTTACCTGTATGGCCACGGCTGCCACACCCTCGATCAGGTGATCGCCTGGTTTGGCGAGCCGGACCGCGTGCACTACGACGTGCGCCAGCTGCTGGGGCCGGGGCGAATGAACGACTATTTTGATGTCGATCTCTATTACCGCAGCCTGAAGGTGTCGGTGAAATCCAGCTATTTCCGGGTTAAAGAGCGCCCGAGCTTTGTGGTTTACGGCAGCAAAGGCACGTTTGTTAAGCACAAAAAAGATCGTCAGGAGGAGCACCTGAAGCTGTTTTATCTGCCGCATCAGCCCGGGTTTGGCCTTGATACGCCGGAAGAGTACGGCGTGCTGAGCTGGGTGGACGAGCAGGGCGTATTCCACGAACAGAAGGTGGTCTCTGAGCGCGGCGACTACGCGCGCTATTACGACGCCCTGTACGACACGCTGATCCACGGGCAGCCAAAGCTGGTCAGCGACCAGCAGACGCTGTTGCAGATCCGCCTGCTGGAAGAGGGAATTCAGGGGCTGAGCTAACTTCCGCCAGCCTGGACCGGTACTTCTGTCATTGAGCATAAGATGCTAAAGGCTCAGGGAAGGCGATTATAGCTTTGTAGCTATATTTGTTTGGAGCTATATTTGTGAGGGCATCTGGTGGTGAGGAAAAACTCGCCGTTAACAATCACAAGGAGTAGCAAGATGGGCAGAACGCTGGAACAGCTGCTGGCAGATGAAAAGCCAGAAGTGGTGGAGCAGGCAGAAGGGATCGCCGCAGAGATGCTGCTGAATATTCACCTGGCAGAGCTGCGCGAAAAAGTACAAAAAACTCAGGTGGAGATGGCCGCCGCGCTGGGTATTAAACAGCCGACCGTCGCGGGTATGGAAAAGCCAGGGCGCGATCTCAAACTCTCTACCCTGAAACGCTATATCGAAGCGGCGGGCGGCAAACTTCGGCTTGACGTTGAACTGCCGGACGGTTCGCACTTCGCTTTTGCCCTGTAAGCAAAAGGCCCGGCCGGTTGGGCCGGGCTGACGATCAGAATGGCCCCCACTTGATCGCCACGCCACTGCTCAGCATCACGATGCAGATAACAAACCACACCGCCACGACCGGGCCGACAAAGCGCAGCCACTTGCCGAACGGAATACCGGCGGTGGCCAGCACCGCCATCAGCACCCCGGAGGTGGGGCTGATGCAGTTCACAATGCCTTCACCCAGCAGCACCGTCTGCACCATCACCTGACGTGTCAGGCCAGGGTTGTCACCGAGCGGTGAGAAGATCGGGATCAGCAGCGCAGATTCACCGGAACCGGACGAGATGCCGAAGTGCATCAGCGCAGCGCTGATAAACATGCCAATCGCCGCCGCCGATCGCCTGAGGGTATATCCGCACCGTGGCACAGGATAGGAAGTATTGATATTTAGCGCTCGCCGCCTTTTATGGAACTATCCAGAAAAACTCTGGTTAAAAAATAAAAGGATAGGGACGTGCAACAAGGCCATCGTTACGCTTCACTGTTTCACTCGTTCCGGCTGCGCCGCCTCGCGCTGCCGCTGCTGTTTGCCGGGGCGCTCAGCGCCTGCGACCAGCCGGATGCGGCCAGCACGGCGGATGCAAAACCGCTGACGCCGGTCTCCGGCGGCAAACTGACCCTCGCCATTGATACCGACCCTAACTGCCTCGATCCGCAGCAGGCCGGCAACAACAACTCGCTCAACGTCGGCCGGCAGATCACTGACTCGCTGACCGATCAGGACCCGCAGAGCGGCAAAATCGTTCCCTGGCTGGCCAGCGCCTGGCAGGTCAGCGACGATAACCGCCGCTTCACCTTTACCCTTCGCGACGGCGTGACCTTCAGCGACGGCACGCCGTTTACCTCCGCCTCGGTGAAGGAGAACCTGCAGGCCATCGTGGCGTTAGGTGCCCGCGCTTCGCTCGGCTCCACCTATCTGAAGGGGCTGACCGGCGTGGAAACCCCGGACGCGCAGCACGTCACCGTAGTGTTTGCCCAGCCCAACGCCCAGTTCCTGCAGGCGACCTCGACCATGAGCCTCGGCTTTTTCGCCAGTAAAACGGTGCAGGCGTCGGCGGAAGCGCGCTGCCAGGGCGAACTGATCGGCACCGGGCCTTTTGTCGTCTCCGCCTTTGTGCACAACCAGAAGGTGGACCTCACCCGTCGCAGCGGCTATCAGTGGCCGTCGTCGCTGGCGCAGCACCAGGGTGAAAGCTACCTGGAAGCGATCGAGTACCGGGTGATCCCGGAGTCCGGCGTGCGCTTCGGCAGCCTGGTCTCGGGCCAGCTGGATCTCAACGCCGGCGTCACGCCGCAGGATGAGCCGCTGATCCTGGCGAAAGATCTGCCGATTATCGCCCGCGCCAACCCCGGGGTGGTCTACAGCCTGTTCCCTAACCAGTCAAAGGCGCTGATGGCGGATAAAAACGTGCGTCAGGCGCTTAACCTGGCCATCGACCGCGCCGCGCTGCAGCCGATCCTGTCGCGCTACCAGTCACCGGCCAGCTCGGTGCTGGCGAAAACCACTCCGCTGTACGAGGACCTCAGCGGCCAGCTGAAGGCGGATCTGCCTGCGGCGAAGGCGCTGCTGGAGCAGGGCGGCTGGCAGGCCGGCGCTGACGGCATTCGGGTTAAGGACGGCCAGCGGCTGAGCTTTACCGTCAGCTACTGGCAGTCGGCTCCCTTTATTGAACTGGTGCAGCAGCAGCTGAAGCTGGCCGGCATTGAGATGCAGCTGGAGAAGACGCCGATTGCCCAGGTGGTGGCCCGCCAGGCCAGCGGCAGCCTGGTCGCCGAGTTTTACAACCTGACGCGTTCCGATCCGGACGTGCTGCGCACGGTGTTTGACGCCAGCCCGGGCGGGCGCAACGTCAATAAACGTGCCGCGAACGCCATCGATACCGCGCTGTACCAGTCCAGCCAGACGCTGGATACCCAGCAGCGCCAGGCGCTGATTAGTGAAGCCGCGCGCGGGCTGATCGCCGACGGTGACGCTATTCCGCTGGTCGAACTGTCGACGGTGGTCGCCACCGGCAGCAACGTGCACGGCTTCCGTTTTGACGCGTCGTCACGCTTCCAGCTGTACGACGCCTGGCTGGCACCGAAATCCTGAACCGGGGCGGTAACGCGGAAACGGGGAATGGTGGGAGATAACCGATAAGTGCCAGAGAACGGTGAAAACCGAGGGTAAGCACCGATAAGTGCCAGAGACTGGTGAGAACCGAGCGGTGACAATCGAGGAGTATCAACCGATGAGTGAGAACAGTGCGCAGCCGGCACCGCCGGATCCTTTTGTGGCCAGCCGTGCGCCGCGCCCGCAGCTCCACTGGCTGCTAAAGCGGGTGCTGATGAGCCTGGCGGTGCTGTGGGCGGCGTATACGCTGACCTTCTTTATCCTCTATATTCTGCCGTCCGATCCGGTCACCATCATGCTCAACCAGGGCGAGCAGAGCACGGTGGATATTGCCCAGCTGAACGCGCTGAAGGCGCAGTACCACCTCGACCAGCCGTTTTATCTGCAGTACGCCTGGTCGCTGTGGGACCTGCTGCACGGCGATCTGGGCAGCTCGATCGTCATTGGCAAGCCGGTGACCGTGCTGCTGTTACAGGCGCTACCGCCGACCCTGCTGCTGGCGCTGTGTGCGCTGGTGCTGGCGCTGCCGCTTGGCGGCGGGCTGGCGGCGGGGATCAGCGTACTGCCGGCCGGTCGGCTGAAGGCGGCGCTGCTGGCGCTGCCGTCGCTGGGGGCGGCGTTGCCGACCTTCTGGCTCGGGCTGCTGCTGCTGCAGGCCTTCTCCTTCAGCAACGCGTGGTTTCCGGCGATGGGCAATCAGGGCTGGCGGTCGCTGGTGTTACCCGCGATAACGCTGGCGCTGCCGACGGCGGCAACGCTGGCACAGGTATTAAATCGTTCGCTGAGTGAAGTGTGGCGCAGGCCGTTTATCGACGCGCTGCGGCTGAAGGGGGCGGGCACGGCGCACCTTCTGTGGCGGCACGTGCTGCCCAACGCGGCGATCCCGCTGCTGACGCTGACCGGGATGATCTTCGGCCACCTGCTGGCCGGCGCTGTGATCACCGAAACCATCTTCTCGCGCGAAGGCGTCGGGCGGCTGGCGCAGGGCGCGGTCTCCACCCAGGATATTCCGCTGGTGCAGGGGGTGGTGCTGACCGCCGCGGCGATCTTTGTGCTGGTCAACTTTATCGTCGATCTGCTCTATCCGCTGCTAGACCCGCGGATTAGCCACGCTTCGGCCGGAGGGGCACGATGAGCCTGATCTTACCCGGCGAACGCCGACTGAGCAGCCGGCGGCGGCTGGCCGTCACGCTGTGGCTGAGCCTGCTGGTGCTGCTGCTGGTGGCGCTGTGGGGCATCGCTCCCGGCCTCTTCGCCGGGCAGGACCCGCTGGTCGGGGTGCCGCAGCAGGCGCTGCAGCCGCCCTCCGCCGCCCACTGGTTTGGCACCGACCATTTAGGCCGCGACATTTACAGCCGCACGGTGTCTGGTACCGCGCTGACCCTGCAGGCGACGCTGTTTTCGGTGGCGATTGCGCTGCTGGCCGGGGCCGGTATCGGGGTGACCGCCGGTTACGCTGGCGGCCGCACCGATCGCCTGTTTATGCGGGCGATTGACGTGCTGATGGCCATTCCCAGCCTGCTGCTGGCGATGGCCATCGTCACCGTGCTCGGCTTTGGCACGCTGAATATCGCCGTAGCCGTCGGGCTGTCGTCGGTGGCGACCTTTGCCCGCCTGGCGCGCGGCGAAGTGCTGCGCAGCAAGGTGAACCTGTTTGTCGAGGCGGCGCGGGCCGGCGGCGTCAGCCATCTGACCATAATCCGCCGCCACATTATCCCGCACGCGCTGGCACCGGTGCTGTCGCTGGCCGCGCTGGAGCTGGGCTTCGCCCTGTTGTCGGTGTCGTCGCTGAGCTTCCTTGGCTTTGGCGCACCGCCGCCGCAGCCGGAGTGGGGGCTGCTGGTCGCCGAAGGGCGCAACTACATTGCCGCCGCCTGGTGGTACACCACGCTGCCGGGGCTGATGATCGTGCTGGCGGTACTGGCCACCAACCGGGTGGCGGGCTTTATTCAGGACCAGGCGGAGGAACGATGAGCCAGACCCTGCAACAGATTAATCAGCCAGCGCTGCTGAAGGTTGAACAGCTGAGCATTGACTATGCGCTGGCGGACGGCCAGACGCTGCGCGCCGTCGACGGCCTGGATCTGCAGATCGCCGCTGGCGAGGTGCTGGCGATCGTCGGCGGCTCCGGCTCGGGAAAATCCACCACCGCCTCGGCTCTGGTGGGCCTGTTGGGCAGAAGCGCCCGTCGGGTGAGCGGCGCAATAACCCTAGGCGGCCAGCCGCTGGAAAACGCCAGCCAGCGGCAGTGGCAGCGGCTGCGCGGGCTGGAGATTGGCTTTGTGCCGCAGGATCCGGCGCAGGCGCTGAACCCGATTCAGACCATCGGCACGCAGATGCGCGAGGCGCTGACCCTGCACGGCGTGCCGAAAAATCAGGCGGCGCTGCGGGTGGAAAGCCTGCTGGCCGAGGTCGGGCTGAGCGACGCGCAGCGGGTGCTGCACAGCTATCCGCACCAGCTCTCCGGCGGCATGCGCCAGCGCGTGCTGCTGGCGATGGCGATGAGCCACCACCCTAAGCTGATAATCGCCGATGAGCCGACCAGCGCGCTGGACGTCAGCGTGCAGAAGCAGGTGCTGGATGCACTGGATGAGATGGTGCGCGGCAGGGGCATTGCCCTGCTGCTGATCACCCACGACCTGCAGGTGGCGCTGGAGCGTGCCGACCGGGTGCTGGTGATGCAGCAGGGTAAGGTGGTGGAGAGCGGCCCGGCCGCCGCGCTGTTTACCCAGCCGCGCCACCCTTACACCCGCCAGCTGCTGCAGGCCTCGCCGGCCTTCTTCGCGGTGCCGCCGCGCCGGGCGGTTAAGACGCAACAGGTGCTGCTGCGCGCCGAAGGGCTGGTGAAAAGGTTCCCGGCACAGGGCGGTCGCGGGCTGTTTACCGCCGTCGACGGCGTCTCCTTTCCGCTGCTGCGCGGCACCACCACCAGCCTGGTGGGCGAATCTGGTTCGGGCAAGTCGACCACCGTGCGCCTGCTGCTCGGGCTGGAAACCGCGGATGCCGGGCGGATAGAATTCGACGGTCAGGACGTCAGCCACCCCTCGCGCGCCGAGCGCCACGCGTTTCGCCGTCGGGTGCAGGTGGTTTATCAGAACCCCTATGCGTCGCTGAACCCAAAACTGACTCTGGAAGAGATTATCACCGAGCCGCTGGAGGCGTTTCGGATCGGCGACCGCCGCAGCCGCCGCGCGCGCGCCGCAGAGCTGATGGACAGCGTAGAGCTGCCGCAGCGCCTGCTGGCATCCCGGCCGGGGGCGCTATCCGGCGGCCAGCGGCAGCGGGTGGCGATCGCCCGTGCGCTGGCCATTGCGCCGGAGCTGGTGGTGCTGGATGAACCGGTATCGGCGCTGGACGCCGCGGTGCAGTCGCAGATCCTGACCCTGCTGGACCGCCTGCAGCGCGAGCTGGGGCTGAGCTATCTGCTGATCTCCCACGACCTGGCGGTGATCCGGCAAATCTCCGACTACGTGGTAGTGATGCAGCGCGGGCGGGTGGTCGAACAGGGCAGCGCGGAGACGTTATTTACCGACCCGCAGGCGGCGTACACGCGGCAGCTGTTAAGCCATGTGCCGGGCGGAGGAGAGAGACGGCTGAGCGACGTTAGCTGAGCAGGCGATCTCCAGTCTGCCTGAGCCGCTCCATCACGGCGACCACATCATCTCCCCGCCGCCCCCGATCGACCTGGATCGTGGTCACCGAATATGCTTTGGGTGCTACGTCACAACCATTGGGAATAGCAGAATAGACATGAGCTGAATCTCTGCCTGTGGAGCTGCAAACCAGGCTGCCGGGTATCGGGCACCGAACCGCTTAGCGGGAGTTAGCAGGTGATGCCGATAAAGCAAAAACCCCGCTCAGGTTTCCCTGAGCGGGGTTTTCAAATTTGGCTCCTCTGACTGGACTCGAACCAGTGACATACGGATTAACAGTCCGCCGTTCTACCGACTGAACTACAGAGGAATCGTGTGAACGGGGCGGATATTATCGGGGTGTGGGGGGGATGTCAAAGCCTGATCTGAGAATTTAGTTCAACTGCTGAATTAATCATCATTTTGTCGTGGTTTTATGCTTTTCAGACTTTTTATCTGTGTTTTGCGCCTTGTCTGGCAGCCTGTAGCACGCGTTGCAGTGCTGTTGCAGGTTTTTTCGCAAGCGCGATCACGATTACTCTCTTTTCAGTTTGAGTTGGCGATAAACGGAATATACATTCCATCCCAGTTGCACGTTTATTTCATTTTTGTAACCCCTACGCTTAAGGACCCACCATGCAAAAAGTCAGAATCGGATTGATCGGCACCGGCTATATCGGACGTTGCCACGCCATTGCTTACGCTCAGGCACCGACGGTGTTTAACCTGAAAGGCGAGCTGGTGCGCGAGATGGTGGCGGAAGTTACCCCGGAGCTGGCGCGGGAAAAGGCGGAGGCCTTTGGCTTTAACCGTTCCACCGGCGACTGGCGTGAGCTGGTGGCCGATCCAGACATCGACGTGGTCGACATTTGCGCGCCAAATTTCCTGCATAAAGAGATGGCGCTGGAAGCGATTCGTCACGGCAAGCACGTCTATTCTGAAAAGCCGCTGGCGCTGGACGTGGCGGACGCCGAAGAGATGGTGCGTGCTGCACAGCAGGCCGGAGTGAAAACGCTGGTCGGCTTTAACTATATGAAGAACCCGACCAGCCAGCTGGCGAAAGAGATCATTGCCCGCGGTGAGATCGGTGAGGTGGTGCACTTCTATGGCACCCACAATGAAGATTATCTGGCCAATCCGTCCACGCCGCTGGACTGGCACTGCCAGAAGGCGCTGGCCGGTCTCGGCGCGCTGGGCGATCTGGCGGCGCATATCGTCAATATGGCGCACTATCTGGTGGGCAATATCGACCAGGTGAGTGGCGATATGATGACGGTGATCAAACAGCGCCCGGATCCGAAGAACCCGGCGGTGCTGCGCGACGTGGAGAACGAAGATCAGGCCAGTGCGCTGCTGCGTTTTAACAACGGCGCGCACGGCGTGATTGAAACCTCACGTATCGCCTGCGGCAGCAAGATGGGGCTGACCTACGTGGTCACCGGCACCAAAGGTACGCTTCGTTATACTCAGGAGCGTATGGCGGAGCTGGAGCTGTATATCCACGATGAGCCCGCCGGCCGTCAGGGCTTTAAAACTATTCTTACCGGCCCGGCGCACCCGGATTATGCCAATTTCTGCATCTCTGCCGGGCACGGTATCGGCTTTAACGATCAGAAGACCGTGGAAGTTCGCGATCTGATTAACGGTATCGCGGCCGGTGACCGCATGTGGCCCGACTTCGCCGAAGGGCTGCAGGTGTCGAAGGTGCTGGAAGCGATCGCCGTATCGGCGGCTGAAGGGCGCTGGATTAACGTCTAATCAGAGCGAAACAGGGTTGCTGGTCGCTTCAGATTTTGGGGCCCGGCTAATCGGGGCGTGGCTTTTGGGCCGGGTCGCTTCGGGTTCAGGTGCCTGGCCTGTCGGGGTGTGGCTTTAGGGCCGGGTCGCTTCGGGTTCAGGTGCCTGGCCTGTAGGGGTGTGGCTTTTGGGCCGGGTCGCTTCAGGTTTTGGTGCCCGGCTAATCGGGGTTTATCCGGAACGCGGACACGCCAGTAACGTCCCTGGGCTCTGCCGGGCACCTCTCTGTGCCCGAAGGTCCGCTTATCCGGATAAACCCCGATTGCCTGTTATTTTCTGCGTCGCTGTTTTAAAACCAGACAAAAAAATCAAATAAACCTAATCAGACCAAATCAGACCAAGTCAGACAGATTCCACTACTTAATCTTCGGTATCCTGCCGAACCCGAACCCGAACCCGAACCCGAACCCGAATACGAATCCGAACCCGACACCGAAAGCCACGCCTTAAGACAGCAACGCAACAGCCAACAGGGAGGACGCGGGCGAAAAGGTTAGCCGGGCGTGCGGCGCAGGGAGCGCCGCCCGAGCTTACATGGACGTACTTGCAGCGTCCCGGCGTTCTTTTCGCCCACGGCCGAACCCGCCACCATAACAGAAAGCTGCGCCTTTAAGACAGCAACGCAACAGCCGAATCCACCACCAGAACAGAAAGCCACGCCTTTAAGACAGCAACACAACAGCCGAACCAAAGCTACGCCTTTAAGACAGCAACGCAACAGCCCACCCCGCCATCAGAGCAAAAAGCCACGCCCTTGAAAGCAAAACAGGGTGCTGCACATACGCGCAGCACCCTGTTGTTGTTCTTTTAAGACTTAACGTTTCTTACGGTTACGGTACATATCGATGGATACCGCCGCCACGATAATCATCCCTTTGATAATGTCCTGCACGTAGGCATCCACACCGACAAAGGTAAAGCCACTCTTGATCAGGCCGAGGATCACCGCGCCAATCAGCGTACCGGTAATGCGCCCCACTCCACCCATCAGGCTGCTGCCGCCGATCACCGCTGCGGCAATCGCATCCAGCTCGTAAGAGAGGCCCATGCTTGACTGACCGCTGCTGACGCGTGCCGCCAGTACCACCCCTGCCAGGCCAGAGAGTGCGCCGGCAATGGTGTAAACGATGATCAGATATTTGTTTACGTTGATGCCGGATACTTTCGCCGACACCATATTGCCGCCGATAGCGTAAACGTATTTGCCATAGCGGGTGTGCTTTAGGGCGATATGGAACAGCACCGCCACCACCAGGAAGATAATCACCGGCATCGCACCCTGACCAATGGCGGTGAAGCCGTCTGACAGGAAGCTGATAGGGTTACCCTGGGTGTAATACTGTGCCAGGCCGCGGGCAGATACCATCATGCCGAGGGTGGCGATAAACGGTGGAATACCGGTTTTAGTAATCAACACACCGTTGAGAATACCGCAGATTAAGCCGACGGCGATCCCTGCGCCTATCGGCAGGACCGCAGGCATATTCACCAGCGACGGGAACATCGGCGACAGGCTGTCAGAGGTTTGCGCCAGCGAGGCCGCGACCACGGCGGACAGGGCGATAACCGACCCCGACGAGAGGTCAATACCGGTGGTAATAATGACCTGCGTAACCCCTACCGCGATAATACCGATAATGGCAACCTGCAGAACGATCAACACCAGACGGTTCGGGTTTAGCAGGAATGACTGATCGCGAACATACCAACCGAAGGCTTCAAAGATCAGCGCAATGCCGACCATTACAACGAAAATACCGGTATCTTTAGGCATTCTGCCTTTCAGACTGCTGAAGAAAGAAGGCGTTTCAGCGTGCTGTTGCGTTGTCATTTTCATATCACTCATATGTGTTTACCTTTCGCCCTTACTCGGACGCCAGCGACAAAATAGTTTCCTGGTCAGCATCTTCTTTATTGAGGATGCCGGTAATACGTCCGCCGTGCATAACCATCACCCGGTCGCTCATGCCGAGAATTTCCGGCAGCTCTGAGGAGACCATAATGATTGCCACGCCACGGTTCGCCAGTTCGCTAATCAGGCGGTAGATCTCCGCCTTAGCACCGACGTCGATACCACGGGTAGGTTCGTCAAGGATAAGAATTTTCGGTTGTGCCAGCAGCCAGCGCGCAATCAGCACCTTCTGCTGGTTACCGCCGCTCAGGTTATTAATAATCTGGTCCATGGTCGGCGTCTTAATATTCAGGCGCTTAATCTGTTCCAGACAGTCTTTGGCCATCTGTGAGTGACTGACAAAGCCCGCGTTAGCGCTGTAGTTGGTCATCTTCACGATACTCATGTTCTCCAGTACCGACAGCACCAGGAACAGGCCGGACTTCTTACGGTCTTCGGTCAGGAACGCCAGCCCTTTGTCGATCGCCGTGGCCGGCGAGTCGATGCGGGTTGGCACGCCGTCGATGAGGATCTCACCGCCGTCGATTTCGGTCATACCAAACAGGCTTTCCATCACTTCACTGCGGCCGGCACCCACCAGCCCGGCTACGCCGAGGATCTCGCCGCGGCGCACGTTGAAGTTGATGTCGTGGAACACGCCCTGACGGGACAGATTACGCACCGTCAGAACGTCTTCACCAATGTTGGTATCAAATTTCGGAAACAGCTGAGTCAGCTCGCGACCCACCATCTGAGTGATCAGCGACTGACGCGTGTAGAACGACGTCTCGTTGCTGGCCACCCAGGTGCCGTCACGGAATACGCTGACCTCGTCGGTAATGGTAAAGATCTCATCCATCTTGTGGCTGATATAGATGATTGCTTTACCCTGCTCACGCAGATCGCGAATGATGGTGAACAGATGCGCCACTTCGGTTTCCGTCAGCGCCGAGGTCGGTTCATCCATAATCACGATATCTGAATTCCAGGAGACCGCTTTGGCGATCTCCACCATCTGCTGGGAGGCGATACTGAGATCGCCAACCATTTGTTCAGGGCGCAGACGGATATTCAGCTTAACCAGCAGATCTTTGGTTAAACGGTTGAGCTTACCGTGGTCAACGAAGCCGAGTTTCATCGGTTCGCGACCGAGCCAGATGTTTTCGGCGACCGTCATATGCGGTACCAAATTAAGCTCCTGGTGGATCATTGAGATTCCCGAACGCAGTGCATCCAGCGTATCGGCAAACTGCACAGGCTCCCCTTTAATGCGGATTTGCCCCTCATCGGGACGGTAAATCCCGATCAGGCACTTCATTAAAGTGGACTTTCCTGCGCCATTCTCACCCATCAGGGCATGCACCGTTCCCGGCTTAACGCGCAGTGACACGTTATTTAATGCTTTAACACCCGGGAAAAACTTACTGATGCCTTCGGCTTCTAGCGCATATGCGGACATTTAACACCTCCGTACAACTGTTTCGGCTACGGTTATTTAAGGTTCTTATCGGTGAACTGCGTGTAGTTATCTTTAGTGATCAGCTGATATGGGATCAGCACGTTTTTCTCAACTTTCTCGCCTTTAATCAGTTTCACAGCGGTCTGTACAGAGCCGGCACCCTGGCCTTTAGCATCCTGGAATACGGTGGCGACCATCTTGCCGTTCTTAATCATCTGCAGCGCGTCCGGAGTACCATCCACGCCGGCAATCAGGATATTGGTCGGGTTTTTGCCCAGCGCCTGCAGCGCACCAATCGCCATTTCATCGTTGTTAGAGGCAATCGCCTGGATATCGTCACCTGCCGTCAGCCAGTTACTGACCACGTCTACCGCGTCGTTACGGGTAAATTTCGCGGTCTGCTCCTGGGTGACTTTCAGGCCAGGGTACTTAGCCACTACCGCCTTCACGCCTTTAGTACGGTCACGGGTGGCTTCGTTCGCCAGGTCACCGAGCAGGATTGCGACGTTACCTTTATAGTTAAGACGCTTCGCCAGTGCTTCCATCTGCAGGCGGCCGGCCAGTTCAGAGTCGGAACCTACATAGGCCATTTTGTCGGTCATGGCGGTGGCCGGTTTACGGTTGACGAAGATCAGCGGGATACCGGCTTTGGTGGTCAGGTCAACGATCGGCTTGACGGCGTTAGTATCAACCGGGTTAACGATCACTGCATCGACGCCCTGGCCGATAAAGTTTTGTACCTGTTGCAGCTGCTGTGCCACGTCGCCCTTCGCATCTTCGATTTGACCTTTAACGCCTTCGGTCTTCATTTCGTTAGTGATGGAGTTGCGGACGATAGTCAAAAAGTTGTCGTCAAACAGTGCCATAGAGACGCCAAGCTGCACCTCTTTTGCATAGCTGGAGACCGGTAACATACACACTAACAGTGACGCTAAAATTGTCTTTTTCACGTTCATGGCGGAGCCCTTTTATCGTTAGCATGCGCAGGCTGGCTGATACGACGAATGAAAAATATCTTTTACATTCACTCAACATCACCGACGACTTAATTAAAATGTAGGGGGTTATTATCTCGGGTCTATCTTTTTTTCCGATCGCCTGAGCGTCAGAATTTTTGTATTTTTTACAACAAGTTGAAAACCTGCCACTGCCAGACTTTCTCCCTTACTGTTCCACGTTGCCGCAAAACAGTTCTTTTGTTTCATAATAACGTCATTTGAAACTTTCGCTATGAAACCACCGAAACGCATGTTTTAAAATCAGCAAATAACAAAAATTTGACACAGCTCTAACATCGCTCAGCTAATCGCTGGAAAGTGGGATCTGGCGCAAGAGATTGAAGATTGCCCGCTAACGTTAAAAAAGCGACAGGTTGCTGTTTTTGGCAGCAAACGCATCGGGAATGTGGAAATGGGCTTTGACAACGGCAGGCCATGCCGTTAACATGCGCCCCGTTCACACGATTCCTCTGTAGTTCAGTCGGTAGAACGGCGGACTGTTAATCCGTATGTCACTGGTTCG
>NZ_JRZZ01000028.1:40321-58920 GCF_002865965.1 Erwinia sp. B116 | reverse complement strand
GAAGTTCCTTAACGGCAACTGGCGGGTGATCGTGCAGCAGGCTGCGCCGCTGACCGGCCGCCCGCCACAGCTGAAATACCAGCTGCGCAACGGCACGGGCACCGCGCGCATCACCCAGGGCGACGGCGTAACCTGCCGCGCCGACGTTGAGGCGGCGGTGATGCCGTCCGGCAACCTGGTGATTAAAAGCCGCAACACCGCCCGCTGCAGCGACGGTACGCGCTATCGCATGCCGGAACTGCTGTGCCGCCAGGGCCTGACCGGTGCCGCCCAGTGTAACGGCAGCTATAACGACAGTAACAATACGGTGCTGCCAATGACCATGAAACGTGAGACCCGATAATGCTGCTGGCAACCATTACTGATTTCAAACCCAATATGACGCTGGTGCAGAACAGCGGTATTCAGTTTCTTGATTTTGCGCTGACGCCGGTCTGCGACGCCGACTGGCCGGGCAAGTTTGTGCGCCAGACGGCCAACGGCCCGCTGCTGCGGCTGGATTATCATCCGCAGAGCGGCAAATACCTGCTGCCGCAGACCGCCGGCATGCCGCCGGAGCTGGTGAAGCCGGAGTTCAGCTTCCCGCAGGCCCAGTCGCTGGCGCTGCTGAACGGGCAGTGGCTGCCGCTGCCGTTCTTCCGCTTTAACCCACCGCGCAACTTCACCGGCGGCCCGGATAACTGGGCGCGGGTGCAGGTGGTGGCGCTGGACGCACCGGACGAAAAAGGCCGCACTCACCGCATCGTGCTGGCCTTTGACACCCGGCTGGCGACGGAGGGCGAAGATGCGCTGGCGCTGAACGAGAGCGACGTGCGCAACGGCGTCAGCTTTGCGCTGGCCCACCGCAGCGAAGAGCTGGGCGAGTTTCTCGATCAGACCTGGGTGGACGGCTGGCTGCGCGAGGCGTTCAGCGAAAGCGCCAGCGAGCGCGAACAGCGGCCACAGGTCAATATCAAAACCGCCCTGCGCGAATTTGAGTACCAGGCGCACTACCTGAATATCCTGCAGCTGCTCGGCGAACAGCTCAGCGTGCCGGAGCTGAAGATCAGCGCCGCCACGCTGCAGGAGCCGGCGATTAACGTCGACCTGATCCTCGACGTCGGCAACTCGCACACCTGCGGCATTATGGTGGAAGATCACCTCGACGATCATCAGGGCCTGAAGCACACCTACGAGATGCAGCTGCGCAACCTGAGCGAACCTCACCTGCGCTATAACGAGCTGTTTGAAAGCCGGGTGGAGTTCGCGCTGGCGCAGTTTGGCAAGCAGAACTACTCGCGCGAAAGCGGCCGGGAAGACGCCTTTATCTGGCCGTCGATCGTTCGCGTCGGACGCGAAGCGGTCAGGCTGGCCCAGCAGCGTCTCGGCACCGAAGGGGCCACCGGCCTCTCCAGCCCGCGCCGCTACCTGTGGGACGAAGAGAGTTACACGCCGGGCTGGCGCTTCAGCCGCACGCCAGGCAATCAGCAGCTGGAGCCGGCGGCCATCGCGCTGCCGCTCACCTGCCTGATCAACGACGACGGCGAGCCGCTCTACCGCCTGCCGCTGGAAGATCGGCTGCCGGTATTTGCCGCGCAGTACAGCCGCAGTTCGCTGATGAGCCTGATGCTCTCAGAGCTGCTGGCCCAGGCGCTGCTGCAGATGAACAGCCCGCAGCAGCGGCAAAAGATGCTGCACAGCAGCGCCCCGCGTCAGCTGCGTAACATTATCCTCACCCTGCCTTCCGCGATGCCGAAACCCGAGCGGGAGATCTTCCGCCGCCGCATGCAGGAGGCGATCGCGCTGGTGTGGAAAGCGCTCGGCTGGCACCCGGCGGATGAGGATTTCCGCAGCGAGAGCGACCGCGCCAGCAGCCTGCTGCCGGTGCCCGAGGTGCAGATGGAGTGGGACGAAGCCACCTGTGGCCAGATGGTCTATCTGTATAACGAAACCCAGGTCAACTTTGGCGGCCGTGCGGAGGCGTTCTTCGCCAGCATGGCGCGCCCGGACCGCGCCCGCGCCGCCGATGAACCGGCCGGAAAAACCCTGCGCATCGCCTCGATCGACATCGGCGGCGGCACCACCGACCTGGCGATCACCCAGTACCGGCTGGACGACGGCGCCGGCAACAACGTCAAAATCATGCCGCGCCTGCTGTTCCGCGAAGGCTTTAAGCTGGCCGGTGACGATATCCTGCTCGACGTGATCCAGCTCTACGTGCTGCCCGCGCTGCAGGCGTCCTTCCGCCAGGCCGGCATGGTCAACCCGGAAGCGGTGATGACCCGGCTGTTCGGTCATGAAGGCCGCCTTGACGGCCACTCCACCCTGCGCCAGCAGGTGACGCTGCAGCTGTTTATTCCGCTTGGCCAGGCGATCCTCGAAGCCTACGAGCGTTTCGACCCGCTGGATCTGGCGGCGGAGATCGACGCCCGCTTTGCTGAACTGCTCGAACACCGCCCGACCGACCCGCTGCTGGAGTACGTTAATCGTGAGATCCAGCGCGAACTGCCGGCGGAAGCCGCGCGGTTTGACGTCATGAACGTGCCGCTGGTGGTACGCCTGAGCAAGCTGCACGCCGAATTCCTCTCGCCGCGCATGAATATCACCCACAGCCTGCGCTCGATGTCGGAAGTGGTGGCGGTGTATGACTGCGACGTGCTGCTGCTGACCGGTCGCCCGTCGCGCTTCCCCGGCGTGCAGGCGCTGTTCCGCCACCTGCAGCCGCTGCCGGTCAGCCGCATCCTGTCGCTGGACGGCTACCACACCAACGACTGGTATCCGTTTAACAAGCAGGGGAAAATTGAGAACCCGAAATCGACCGCCGCGGTGGGTGCGATGCTGTGCCTGCTGTCGCTCGACCTGCGGCTGGCCAACTTCTGGTTTAAGGCCGGCGATTTTCAGCCCTATTCCACTATCCGCTACCTTGGCATGCTCGACGCTACCGGCGCGCTGAAGGCAGAGGACGTGTGGTACAGCGATATCGACCTCGATCAGCACAGCTTTAACCTTGAAGTGCGCAACCGCTTCCAGGTGCGCGGCGCGCTGACGCTCGGCTTCCGCCAGCTGGATAACGACCGCTGGCCGGCCTCGCCGCTCTATACCCTGACGCTGGTCGATCCGCAGCTGGCGCGCAGCGTGGCCGGCGACCGGGTGCTGCGTGTCAAGCTGGCGGTCAGCCGACCGTTCGGCGAGTTTGGCCCCGAGCGTTTCACCCTGGCCGACGCCCAGCTCGATGACGGCAGCCAGGTGCCGCTGGAACACCTGCGGCTGAGCCTGAACACCCTGGCCAGCAACGGCTCCGGCATGGCACATTACTGGATCGACAGCGGGAGCGTGTACCGTAAATGAAATCAATTAATCAAATTCTCTCCGCCCAGGCCGTGAAAAAACGTGACGGCCTGACACAGGGCATCGAACAGGCGCTGGGCTGGCTGGCGCTTAACCGCCAACAGTCGCCACGGCTGGATATGGAAGCCGACTCGCTCAGCGTCAAGCTGCTGCGCCAGCATAATAAGGCCAGCGCGCTGGTCAGCGCGGTGCAGAAGCCACCGGCCATCGGCCTGTTCGGGCTGGCGCAGCAGGGGAAGTCCTATCTGATCGCCCGGCTGGCGGCCAGCGATAAGGGGCGTCTGGAGTGCGCGCTGGGCAACAGCGTGCTGGACTACGCCACCCAGCTCAACCCGCAGCAGCACACTGCCGCGCCGGTGCTGCGCTTCAGCGCGCAGCAGCACGCCAGCGACAGCAGCTGGCCGGTGCGGCTGGACCTGCTCAGTGAAAGCGAACTGGTGGCGGTGCTGGCGCTGCAGTACCGCCAGTCGCAGACGGATCGCGCCGCCGCGCTCGATGAGTCGCAGCTGAACGAACGCCTGCAGAACGTGGCGCCCTACCGCCAGGCGGAGCCGGTGGCGGGCATTACCCCGCAGCAGGTGGTGGCGCTGTGGGACCAGGTGAATCAGCTGCAGCGCCGCCAGGACACGGCGCTGGAGAGCCACTTCTGGCCGCAGGCGGTGGAGCTGGCGCCGCTGCTCGGCGTTGACGAGCGCGCGCGGCTGTTCTCCCTGCTGTGGGGTGAAGATCGCCAGCTGACCGCGCTCTATCGCCAGCTGGCGCACGCCCTGCACCATCTGGCCGGCGCCCGCCGGGTGCTGGCCCCGATCGGCGTGCTGGATGAGCCGTCGTTCAGCCTGCTTAACGACAGCGGCGTCAGCCAGTTTAACGCCAGCAGCGACCTGATCGTGCAGGTCGCTCCGCTGCACCAGGGGCGTACCCTGCCGGCGGTGAATATCGCGCTGGCGGAGCTAACCCTGCTGTGCCGTGAGGTACTGCTGCCGCTTTACAGCACCCCGCGTGAAGCGCTGTTCAGCGAAGTCGACCTGCTTGACTATCCCGGCCTGGTGACGCCCTCGGTGCTGCCGGACGACGAGCAGCACGCCCTGGCGCTGGGCTTCCTGCAGGCGCGCCGCCCGCTGCTGCTGCAGCGCGCGACCCGGCAGCAGACGCTGACCCACCTTCTGGTGTGCAGCGCCTCCGGCCATCGCCAGGAGACGCCGCTGGTCGGCCGCCTGCTCGACCAGTGGGTCAGACAGACCCAGGGCGAGAGCAGCCAGCAGCGCAGCGGCCGCAAGCCCGGCCTGATCTGGGCGATGACGCCGTTCGATCAGCGCCTGACCCACGGCCACAACCATGACGCCGCCGTGCAACGCTTCGTCGGTCAACCCGGCGATGCCTGGGGCGCGATGCTGGCGATGGATGAGAAAGGCGTGCAGCGCATGGCCGGCTACCTCTCCAACGAGGTGCTGCGCGAGGCAAAGCTGGCTCGGATTGAGGTGTTACGCAGTGAGGTGCAGCGCGAGCTGGCAGAAAACCTGCTCGGCCAGTGGGCGCAAAACGTGGAAGCCGACGACGCCGCGGCCCGCCTGCGCATCGCCGAATCCCTGCTGAAGGCCCTGCAGACCCGCACCGGCATGCACGGCGAGCTGCTGGAGCGGCTGGTGCCGGTGCGCGATACGCTACGCCACCTGTTTTTACAGCGTGAGCAGCGTAACGAACGTCTGACGGCGGATGAGTACAGCATCAGCGATGACGATCCGTTTGGCATCGGCGTGGCCATCGACCTGCTGAGCGAAACGCCGCTGACGGCGGTGCAGACCAGCTATCACAGCGTGCCGGAAGTCGACCACGATGCCGAATTTGCCCAGCAGGTGTACCGCTACTGGGTAAACCAGCTGCGCCAGCTGCCGGAAAACGGCCCGCTGCTGGAGCTGCTCGGCGTCAGCAAACCGACGCTGGAGATGCTGACCAGCGAGCTGATCACCGCCAGCGTGCGTCAGGGGGTGGAACCGGCGCTGGCGCGCATTCTGGCCAACGACGACGCGCAGGGCCTGCCGGCCGGACAGGTCGCCGACCGCCAGGTGTCGCGGGCGCTGAGCGTGATCGGCGACTTTATCGCCTGGCTCGGCTTCCAGCAGCTGCCGGAGGCCGAACGCCCGGAGAGCCGCATCAACCGCGGACAGAAGATCTTCGCCAAGCCGGAAGTGCAGACCGGCAGCCTCGGACCGGGCCAGCGCCTGACCCGGCTGGCGCTGAAGCCGAACAACCACGCGGCCTTCTACATCTACGACTGGCTGGTCGGGCTGAATACGCTGATCGTGCAAAACGCCGGCTGGTCCGCCGCACGTGAAGTCAGCCCTGAACAGCGCGAGCAGCTGGCGCAGACAGTGGCGATGATTCGGCGGTAAAGGCGGGGAGTTCCGGGCTGCGCACTGCTTTGGCGTAGCCCGGGAACGTCGACAGGCTTAGTAGCAGAGCGGTAAACACAGCCCTTTCGTGACACTGTCACACTCGGTGGCGCTTCACAAGAACCTGTCACCGTATCTGCTGACGGATCAACAACACGCACGAGTATTTATTCCTCTTCTCATCAATTCAGATGCTTAACGCATACGGAGCTGAACCTTCCCCTTCAATTCATTCTCCTGAACCTGAACCTGAACCTGCGCAAGCCACGCCCCTGAGCATGAGCATGAGCATGAGCATGAGCAAGCTATTTTGTTCGATTCAAAGCTGGCAGTTCAGCTTTCAGCCCTCATCATCACAGATGGAAAAGTCTCCGTCGGTCTCCGCTTCTGCTTCCTGCATCACCTGCACTATCCTCGCCAGCGCCGGCCGCTGCGGGTGCTGCTGCAGATGGCACAGGGTAACCCGCAGCGGCAGATTAAGCTGACCGGTCAGCACATCCCACAGCGCATCAAGATTGTTACCGAAGTAATGCAGCTCAAAACGCGCGGCAAACTGGCGGTAGAAATCGGCGGCGTCCGCAACCTCGCTGAGATCAAAGCGTTCTTCGCGCATCTTATTTCACCTGTTCAAAGCGGCGATAGTGATCGCGGGTGACGAAGATCAGCCCGTCGCTGGAGTACAGCAGCCGGTCGGCGCCGCGCCGCCCGCACTGGTAGTTCACATCGGCCTCATACCAGCTGCGGCCATTTTTCTCCGGCAGACCGCCCTCGCGGTTGCTGAAGCGATCGCCGCCGATCGCCCGCCCCGGCAGCACCTGACACAGGTTGCCTTTGGCCGGGTCCCAGCCCTGCCTGCGCGCCGCAGACTTGCGAATATAGTAGTCCGGCAGCCGCTGATGCTGCTGAATATAGTTGGCCACCCGCGATTCAGCGGTGAGCCGATCGATAGTGGTGGCCGGACTGCCCGCTGCTGATCCACGCTCGCTTTCCCCGCCAGCGCCTCTAGCTACCGAGCCGTAACCAGCGGTTTCCGTTCTTTCCGCGCGGGAGGCCGAGCCCGAATGGGTTGACCTCGCCGCGGTATCCGCCATTGTTCCCGTGGCTGAATGAGAAGTTTGCCCGTCGGGCTGACGCAGCCCGGCGTAAGTGGCGATAAGTGCCACCACGCCAGCGATAATCAGTTTCTTACTCATGGTGTATTCCTGTGGTGCATCGCTGTGAAAAAAGGGGCCAGAGGCCCCTTTGCACTAGAACGATAACAACTTTTTTCCGCCATGATGACCGAAAATCACTTCTCTTCGTATTTTTTCATATTCTCTTTAGTGACCAGCTCAAACGGGATCCAGTGGTACGAGTCGAGTTTCTCACCCTTGATCATCCGCTGGGCGACGTCCACCGAGGCTTTGCCCTGCCCGACCGCATCCTGGAATACCGTGACCTGCATTTTGCCGGAGGCCAGCGCCTTCAGGCCGTCCGGGGTGGCATCAATGCCGCCGATCAGAATTTTGCTGTCTTTCTTACCGGCCTGCTGCAGCGCCATAATCGCGCCGATCGCCATCTCATCGTTGTTGGCGGCAACGATATCCACCTGCTCACCGTTGGTCAGCCAGTTGAGCATCAGATCCATGCCCTCGTTACGCGAGTAGTTAGCGGTTTGCTTCAGGACGACCTTCATTTTTGGATACTTAGCCACCACCAGTTCGACGTCTTTGGTGCGCTGCACCGCGCCGGCATCGCTCAGGTTACCGATCATCACCGCCACATTGCCCTGATAGTTGGCCTGGCGGGCCAGCTCCTCCATCTGCAGGGTACCGGACTGCTTCTCATCGGAGCCGACAAATACCACGCCCGGCGGCAGCTTCACGTCGCCCGGCGTGCGGTTTACGTAGACCAGCGGGATCTTCGCCGCGCTTACCAGTCTGGTCATCGCCGGGGTGCCGGCGGAGTTGACCGGATCGACGATAATCGCGTCCACCCCGGCGCTGATAAAGCTCTGCACCTGGTCGGTCTGACGGCCCACATCACCACGTGCATCCTCAAACTGCACCTTGATGCCGCGCTCTTTGGCCTCTTTGTCGATCGCCTGACGGATGATGGTGAGGAAGTTCTGATCAAAGTAGGCCATAGATACGCCGATGGTTTCGGCCAGCGTTGACGCGGAAAAACCCAGGGCAGCTACCAGTACTAACTTTTTAAGATGTTTCATTATTCTTCTCCGCGGGCAAGAGGTTCGGATGAGTATAAAATGGAATGATTAGTCCACGCCGAGATAATAATGAAACATACGATTTACCCGCAACAGGATTAGTGCAATTTCTCAACTCAGCTCACGCTAAATAAAAAAACCGGCACGGTGGCCGGTTTCAGGAAAAGGATGGAACGTTGCAGAGTTACCGCGCGATTTGCTCAACCGCCGATCCTTCCAGCGCGGCTTTCACCACTTTGAACACGTCGGTGTTATCGATATACGCGCCGTTACTGAGGCCCACGTATCTGGCATAACCGGCATCGGTGCCCTGAACCCGGGCAGCGAAGGCTGCAGAACCCGCGCCTTTGGCCCACAGCGGTACCAGCGCGTTAGAGTGGTTGCCGGTCGGGCGGAAAGAGATGCCGGGCATCTGCCCTTTGCCTTTATTCGCCACCGCTTCGAAGGCGGTTTTCTGCGCGTCCGCACCCATCGGCATGCCGTTGTCGTGATCGGTGGTAACGATCAGCAGCGTCTCTTCCCAGCTGCTGTTCTTCTCTACCCAGTCAACCACGGCGCTTACCGCGTTGTTGAAGTCGGCGGTCTCTTCGATCAGCCGGCCATACTCCACGCCGGTGCAGTTCGGGTTGTAGGAATTGCCCCAGTCGCCCTTGCCGGAACAGGCGTTACTGGTGTGCGCCGCCCAGTCGGTGGCTCCGCCTTCAACCATCACGAAGAAACCGTTGCCGTTTTTGCTCAGGTGCCGGATAGCACCCTCGGTCATGGTGGCCAGCGTAGGCACGCTGCGGATGTAAGCATCGCCAGACGGCGTGGCGCTGTCTTTGCCGGTGATGGTGGCCTGACGGCCCTGCTGTAAGGTGCCGTTAGGCGCAACCTCAGGCGAGCCGATCAGCGGGCCATCGTATTTCAGGGCACCGCTGGCCAGCTGGCTGAACTCTTCGCTGCTGCGCAACACTTTCCACGGGCTGGTGGCATTGGCCGGGGTGAGTTTGCCTGTCTGCAGGGCGTCCCACTCCTCTTTGGCCAGATAGCTGTTAGCGTCTTTGCCACAGCCAACCTCAGATTCGTCCTTCGCCAGTTTGTCACAGGCGGTGCCGTTAACGTTAAAGCCCGGCAGGCCGGTACCCATAATCAGATCCAGTTTGCCTTCGGTCAGCATCTGGCGGGCGATGGCATGGTAATCGTTACGCGAGGCGTTCTGAGCGCCAAACGCGGCGGGCGTGGCGTGGGAAAACGGCACGCTGGTGACCACGCCGGTGGCTTTACCCTGCGCTTTTGCGACAAGAGTAACGAAATCAACCGGCTTGCCGTTATTGTCGTAGTTGATGGCGTTGTTATAGGTTTTGATCCCTGAAGCCAGCGCGGTGCCGGCCGCGGCGCTGTCGGTGGGCTCAGTGGCGAGATATTCATAGCCTTTGAACGGCAGATCTTTATTCGCCGCGTCCGGGGTGATGTCCCAGGCTTTCTGCGGGTCGTAGTTAACCAGCGAGTCGGCGTTATGGGTGGCTTTTTTCGACGCGTTGAGTGGGAAAGTGGTCATGGCAAACTTCACCGGGAAACCGGCGTACGGCGTTTTATCACGTGCGCCATACTGCCAGTAAGCCGTGGCATCCCAGGTCCCCCAGCCCGCCCCGTCGTTAATCATCACGATCACGTTTTTCGCTTTGGTTTCAGCCGCCAGTGCCGGCTGTGCGACGCTCAGGCCGGTGACCGATAACATACACAAGGCAAGGTAACGTTTACGAAACAGACCGGTGGCACTGGCGGGGGTGTGTTGATTAACCATGAGACTCTCCGTGTAAAATTTCATCACAACAAATCATTGCAAAGATTGTTGATATGTTTAAGTTTGTTGCAGTTTTCGCAGCGCAGTATCGATGGCGTTTATGACATTTTCATGACCACTGACGACGTTGAAGGTTACCAGCTGACCACAGGCAATAAGATCGCGCTTCTCTAAGTGGCTGTTTTTAAATTGAGTTAAGTTACATTTTTCTGTCACTGATAAGATTAACCCGTAAAATGTAAACCACTGTAAAGACACATACAGCGGCGCTTATCCCATCTCCGCATACGGCATACCGTTCAGATTTTGCTGTTACGCGATGACGTTATGCAGTTCTGTTGTGCATATGCCAGCCGGCAATGACATAACACAGCGAGCTGCCAGCGCTCAGCACACAGCGCTTTACGCTTCATACGCTGGATTGATTACTATCCCCTCTGTGAGTGAGTGAGACGTTCGCACCCTGCGACCATCATTAATGGTGGCTGGCAGCGAATGCACTCTTTTAGGTTTACGCTTAATCCTGAATCGACCCGCCTTGCGCACGACCGATAATGAGAAATCCTTCAGAGATATGAGGTAGTAATGAGTCAACTGTTCAGTCCGACACGCATTGGTAAGCTTGAACTTGAAAACCGCATCGTGATTGCGCCGATGTGTCAGTATTCCGCTGAGAACGGCCTTGCCACCTCATGGCACCGTATTCACCTTGGCCAGCTGGCGCTCTCCGGTGCCGGGCTGCTGATCATGGAGGCCAGCGCCGTCGAAGCGATCGGGCGCATCTCCTCCGGCGATCTCGGGCTGTGGGATGACGCCACCGAAGCCGCGCTGGGCGAGGTAATTGGCGATATTCGCCGCTGGTCGCCCATTCGCCTTGGCATTCAGCTAGGCCACGCCGGGCGCAAGGCCTCCAGCGAGGTGCCCTGGGAGGGCGGTCAGCAGCTGGCCAGCGATCGCGGTGGCTGGCAGACGGTGGCCCCATCGGCGCTGCCGTTTACCGATGGTGATGCACCGCCTGCAGAACTGAGCCTTGCCGGTCTGGCCGCGGTAAAACAGGCCTTCGTCGATAGCGCCCTGCGCGCGGTGCGGCTGGGCATTGAACTGATTGAGATCCACGCCGCGCACGGCTACCTGCTGCACCAGTTCCTGTCGCCGCTGAGCAATCAGCGCAGCGACGAGTACGGTGGTTCGCTGGAAAACCGCATGCGCTTCCCGCTGGAAGTGTTCCAGGCCGTGCGCGAAGCGGTCCCTTCAGCGGTCGCGGTTGGCGCACGCCTGTCGGCCACCGACTGGGTGGAGGGCGGCTGGGACGTGGAACAGTCGATCGTCTTCAGCCAGCGCCTGCAGGCGCTGAACTGTGATTACCTGCATATCTCCAGCGGCGGCCTCTCCCCCGCTCAGGCCATCAGCGTCGGGCCGGGCTATCAGCTGCCGTTCGCCCGCGCCATCCGTGAGCAGGTATCTATCCCGGTGATTGGCGTTGGGCTGATTACTGACCCGCATCAGGCTGAGGCGGTGCTGCAGGACGGCGACGCCGACCTGGTAGCGCTGGCGCGCGGCATCCTCTATAACCCACGCTGGCCATGGCACGCAGCGGCCGCGCTTAATGCACAGGTTCGCGTTGCTCCACAGTATCTGCGTTCGGAGCCGCATGAGGTTAAGGGGACTTTGCGGCGCTAAGGGATCGGTTCAGGCAGCTTCGGCCAGGCGACATTACGGCGCCTGCATGCTGAACGAACCTTGGCCGAGTAACACGCTCTGCTGGCGAATTCAGCTGAACTCAACGGTCAGAGGCTGACGATATAAACCAAGGCCAGCGAGGGCGCGGTTTTCCCTTTGCTGGCTAAACGGGCCATTAAAACCTGCTTAGCCAGAAATTAACACCGCCGCTGCCGAAGCACTCTCTTTATTGAGGATAATAGGTATGTTGTAACTAATAAGGGTTGCGTGATACACATCGTTGCCCCTCACCCGGCCGGTTTGCTCGGTAAATCCGCAACTGGCTGCCGTCAGGCAATGCAGGTAAACCTCTTTAACTACCCGCACGACAACACGCTCAGTTAAGGTCAGACTTTGCTTAATCAATAACTCTCCGATGGGGGCGCCAGCTCTTCAACCAGCACCAGCGGACACTTCTTCACCCTGCAGGCGTGGCTGTACGCCAGTTCGCAGACCGAGCAGACGTCCTTCTCTTCGCTCTCATAGTGGTAATCCATAAAATAGCGGAACGTGCCACCCCGCTTTGCGCAACGTACGATATGCTGTGGCGCAAAGATCTCATCCAGCTGCCTGAAGGTCAGGGCTGACGGGTTGTGGAACCCTACTCTTACGCGATAAGTTGTCATGCCGTAATTATGTGGCAGCGGGTTATGAAAGCCCAACAGGTTGTACGTGTTGCTCAGATTGGTGAAATTTATCGGTAAGGGGGAAATGGCGAAGGGCAGAAAAAAACCGCCCTGTGGCGGCTCCGGTCAGAAATGAGGAAAGGTCAGTTTTTCGCTAAGAAATTTAAACCCTTCTGCTTCAAATCGGGTCAGTGTCATAGGTACGGCATTAGCAGGTTTGAAGAATCCGCTTTGATGACGGTAAAACCAAACCTGAGGTTTAGATAACCCCGTTCCAATCCAGTAAAATCCGGTGTCCATAAAGCTGTTCCGGTCATGTATTGAACACCCACTCTAACACGCTGAGATAAAAATTACCTGGAGGGATTTGTTGGGTTTTGTCATTCCCGTGGGTATCTGGCTGATTACTGGCTGTAAAGCGGTTAAAATTAAAGGCCGCCGGGCGACGTTATCAGAAGGCAGGAAGTTCAGACCTGGAGATGACAGCCAGCCAATTCTGCTGCATCAAACTGAAAACCCCGCGGATGCAGGGTTTTCAGCGGGATAACTAAGGCTGCGGGTAATACTTCTGCTTAATCTCCTGCGCCAGCGCTGCGGAGTTGTCCCTTTGCTGTTGCGTTAACGCGCCGCGAAAGATGGCGTCCTGAGAAAAAGCCTTTTTATTGTCGAACTGCTGAGCAAGCAGCAGATAAGCAAAAGCTCTGACCTCATCCTTTTCGACGCCCCAGCCGTTCTTAAAGAACACTGCCGCCGGTAACAGGGCCGGCTTGCCGCCGTTTTCGATCGATTTTTCAAACCAGGCTGCGGCCGCGTTGTTGTCTTTGGCTTCACCCGACTCAGCGGAAGAGTAGATAACGCCCAGCATATACTGCGCCTCGGCGTTGTTGCCCTGCGCGGCTTTGTTCAGCCACTTCATTGCCTCAGCGTGGTTAGAGCCTCCGCGCGCCTGCCCGGAGTGATACAGCCGGTAAAGTTCGACCTGCGCACTGCTGTCACCGGCCCTCGCCTTCTGCTCAATTTCGGCCTGAGACGAACCTGAATCGCAGGCAGAAACACCTAAACACGCGGCCAGCAGCCAGCCAATCTTTTTCATATCCCGCTTCCCGTCAGTAAAATTATCGGCGATCCTAACGGCGTGAGGCGGTAAAGGGAAGTCACAAGCGTGGTTGAATAGCAGTGTGAGGCGTAAAAAACGCCCGACTTTATGGGTTCAGTTCAATCTATGGGTGGGTAGTTCACAAAAAGCTCAGGGCAGGATTCAAACCTACGTTCAGGCAGTAACGACTACGCACACCACTGCCTGATATCGCTTATGTCACGCTTCGCCCCGCCAGGGCCTGCGCCCGCCTGTCTCTCACAGCTGACGTAAATTCATTCAGGCTTTACCAGGCTGTTCAGCGCAGTCTGTGCCGCTAAAACGCCGCAGTTACATCAACAACTTAGCGCTGATGGCGTCTCTCACCACGATCATGAAGAACGCTCATGTTGCTGTGAAATTTAATCACTTTTACTCAAGTCGCAACTCTGGCATAAATAACATCATGTTATTAACAGTAGCCTACATCAAGACTACTGGGTGATAAAGACAAAATTTAAAAATCCTGAAAAGCAAGAAATTAATTCAGGTTTAATATCAGACTCAGGATACCGATTAATATGAATACAGAATTTGCCTTTACTGTTAAACGCATCAGCTTTGATGAAGATTACAACCCATCCGAAAATACGCGCATTACCACCAACTTCGCCAATCTGGCCCGCGGTGAAAAACGCCAGGAGAACCTGCGCAACACGCTGGTGATGATTAATAACCGTTTCAATACCCTGGCGCACTGGGATAATCCAACATCAGATCGTTATTCTGTGGACATTGAGATCGTTTCCGTTGAGATTGATATCGAAGGCAATGGTAAAACCTTCCCGGCGATTGAAATCCTGAAGACCCATATCGTTGATAAAAAAACCAGGCAGCGTACCGAAGGGATTGTCGGCAACAACTTCTCTTCTTACGTTCGCGATTATGATTTCAGCGTCTTATTGTCTGAGCATAATAAGAGCAATGCCGGATTCAGCACGCCAGCCAACTTTGGTGATTTGCACGGTAATTTATTTAAATGTTTCGTTAATTCGGATGTCTATAAAACCAACTTTAATAAAGCCCCGGTTATCTGCCTGAGCGTATCCAGTAAAAACGTCTATCAGCGCACTGACTTCGAGCACCCGGTGCTCGGCTTCGAATACCAGCAGGATGCGCTGTCCCTGACCGATCACTACTTCAATAAAATGGGTCTGCAGGCGCGCTACTTTATGCCTAAAGGCAGCGCCGCGCCGTTAGCCTTCTACTTCAACGGCGATCTGCTGAATGATTACACCGATCTTGAGCTGATTAGCACCATCAGCACCATGGAGACGTTCCAGAAGATCTATCGCCCTGAGATTTACAACGCAAACTCGGCGGCCGGAGAAGTCTATCAGCCGAGCCTGAATCACCTGGACCACTCCTTAACCCGCATTGTTTACGATCGCGTGGAGCGCAGCCAGCTGGCCGTTGAACAGGGTAAATTTACTGAAGAGAACTTCATTAAACCGTACCAACATATTCTTGAGCAGTGGTCTGCTAACTACGCTGCCTGATCTGCAAAATTATAAGGTCTTTATTACCATGAAAAAATTATTACCCACCTCGACCGCCGGCAGCTTACCTAAGCCTTCATGGCTGGCAGAGCCTGAGCAACTCTGGTCGCCGTGGAAACTACAGGGACAGGAACTGACTGACGGCAAACTGGATGCGCTGCGTTTATGCCTGGAAGATCAACTGCGTTCAGGCATTGATATCGTCAGCGACGGCGAGCAAACGCGTCAGCACTTTGTCACCACCTTTATTGAGCACCTTGACGGCGTTGATTTTGAAAATCGTAAGACCGTTAAAATTCGCAACCGCTACGAAGCCAGCGTGCCGACGGTGGTGGGTGCCGTATCCCGCCAGAAGTCCGTGTTTGTTGAAGATGCGAAGTTCTTACGCCAGCAAACCACGCAGCCGATCAAGTGGGCCCTGCCCGGCCCGATGACGATGATCGACACGCTGTATGACCACCACTACCAGAGCCGTGAAAAGCTGGCCTGGGAATTCGCCAAAATTCTGAATCAGGAAGCCAAAGAGTTAGAAGCGGCGGGCGTTGATATTATTCAGTTCGACGAGCCGGCGTTTAACGTCTTCTTTGACGAGGTTAACGACTGGGGCATCGCCGCGCTGGAAAGAGCCGTTGAAGGGCTTAAGTGCGAAACTGCCGTGCATATCTGCTACGGCTACGGCATCAAAGCCAACACCGACTGGAAAAAGACGCTGGGTTCAGAGTGGCGCCAGTACGAAGAGATCTTCCCGAAGCTGCAGAAATCGAGCATCGATATCGTCTCGCTGGAGTGCCAGAACTCCCACGTGCCGATGGATCTGATTGAGCTGATTCGCGGTAAAAAAGTGATGGTTGGCGCGATTGACGTGGCCACCAACATCATTGAAACGCCGGAAGAAGTGGCCGACACGCTGCGTAAGGCCCTGCAGTTTGTCGATGCCGACAAACTCTACCCGGCGACCAACTGTGGCATGATCCCATTATCCCGCCGTATCGCCAAAGGCAAAATGACGGCCCTGAGCGCCGGTGCTGATATTGTCCGCAGAGAGCTGCTGGGTAAATAACGTCGTCAGTGTTCGGATCGCTTAAACGGTTATAAGTTCGGGTTAAGCGATCCGATTAATCAGCAGAATTATAAACTTCTCCCCCTTCAACGGCTCTATCCGAACGTTATCGTTCATCAGGCTGGCTAACCATCACCAGCAGGTTGTGCAATATCAACCTCGATCGTTAGCGGATAAATGTACGCCCCCTGTCCGTCATTCATTCAGGTCCGGGGCTGCAGGTGTCCCGGAGGTGTTAATCATCTCAGCACAACAACGTTCGGAAATCAGCAGGTCAATCACCCTGTTAATCTGTCTCAGTTGTTTCTGTTGCTGTAGATTCACCAGATAAAGCCACAGAAACACAGGCGGTGAGAAAACGCCGGCCAGAAACAGGCCTAACTCAGCACAGCTGGTCACCGGTGTAAGACTGGAAAATGAAATTACCAGCGTCAATGCTATTACATAGACGACGGTTAGCAGCAACCCTATCGCAGACAACATAGATATCCTTAAATGAAAAATACCGCTGTCTACTCTACCTCTTTGACCGGTTCGGTTTGGCATCGGTCGTGCGGAATGGGCAGGTTATGCCTTGCAACAGCACCATGCCCCTGTCACCCATACACCCCATCCATCGTAAGTATCAGAACTGGCGTAGTTATTGCCGAAAAAACGGTGGTGATCAGCATGCTGGCCGCCGCCGGCCCGGTAAGCGCCTGAAATTGCTGCGACATAAGATACACATTCACCCCGACCGACATCGATGCCAGCAGCACCACCACTTTGCTCTCCAGCGGCGGCAGGCCGAGCAGCGCGGCCAGCGCCCACACCACCAGCGGCATCACGACAAGCTTAATCGCGCTGAGGGTGTAGCTGATGGCCAGCCCGTCGCGAATGCGGTACACCGCCAGGCTCATGCCAAGGGCGATCAGCGCCAGCGGTACGGCAATCTGACCAATCATCGTCAGCGGCCGGTCGATGATTGTCGGCAGGGTCAGGCCGCTGAAGCTGAAGGCGGTGCCGGAGAGGATGCCGATAATCAGCGGGTTGCGCAGCACGCTGGCGGTGGTTTTGCCAATGCCCTTTACGGAGAGCGATCCGTGGCGGTACCACTCGACCGAGGCTGTGGCAAGCGTCCACAGCAGCAGGCCGTTAAATACCAGCACCAGCGCCACCGACGGCATCGCCTGGTCGCCGATCATCACCTTCGCCACCGGAATACCCAGCAGCACGTTATTGGAAAAAATACCGCCGAGGGCAAATACCGAGCCGGCCACGCCGTCGAACTTAAATACCCGGCTGGCGATCAGGCGACCGAAGATAAATACCAGCAGGCAGCCGCCAAAGAAAGCCAGCAGCAGGCGCACGTCCACCGCCGGGCCGGCGCTAAAGTCGCACATCAGGCGGAACAGCATCGCCGGCAGCGCCAGGCGGAACACCACCCGGTTAAGGGCGGTGGTAATGGTCTCCGGCCAGTTGCGCCAGCGCACCAGCAGCCAGCCCAGCGCGATCAGCATAAATAACGGCATCGCCGCCAGAACCTGGTGTAAAAACGAGCTAAAAAGTGACAATGTAACCTAACCCCGAACTCTTCAGATTTGCGGACGTAATGTAAAAACCAGGATGAACTCTTTCGCGGCACCGTTAGCGCAATACAGCCTTCGGCGCCCCTGGCCTGCTACGGCCAGGCAGAACGCAGAGCAATACGCCTTATAACAGGCTGTCGCATCGCGAAGGGACGACTTCTTAATAAAAACAGTGGCATCATAGGGTCTGAACGATGGATGAGCGGGCAAAGTGCCCGCCCGGCGTCAGATCAGCTTCGCCTCGCGCAGCTCGCTTTTCAAATAGGCGTAATAAACCGGGGCGGCCACCACCCCGGCCAGGCCAAAGGCCGATTCAAACACCAGCATCGCCAGCAGGATCTCCCAGGTTTTGGCGCTGATACGGGTGCCGAAGATACGCGCGTTAATAAAGTACTCCAGCTTGTGGATCAGGATCAGGTAGACCAGCGCGATCAGCGCGGCTTCCAGCGAGATCGACAGTCCGATCAGCACAATCACCGTATTGGAGATCAGGTTGCCGATAATCGGCAACAGCCCGGCAACAAAGGTCAGCACCACCACCGTTTTGGCGAACGGGAAGTGCAGGCCGAACAGCGGCAGTACGCCAAACAGGAAGCCACAGGTCAGCACCGTGTTCACCAGCGAGACTTTAATCTGGGCAAACACTACGTTATGGAACGCAGCGGCCAGGTTGGTCAGCCGGTCCAGCAGCGCCTCTTTCAGCGGCGCGTCGGAGCGGAATTTTGAGGCAGGCCGCAGCGAGATAATCGCCCCGAGCAGCATGCCGATCAGCATGGTGGCAAAGGTATGGGCGGCGTTGCGGCCGAAGGTCTGCACCACTACCAGGTGTTCGCGCAGCCATGTCACCACCTGGTGCTGCAGCTCATCGATATCCGACGGCAGATAGCGGGTGATCACCGGCGACAGGGTGTGCTGGGCGTCAACCAGCAGCTTGGTGGCGGTGGCGTGGAACTGCGCCGGGTTCTGGAAATCATGCAGCAGGAAGGTGATGATCTTCGTAATGCCGGTGACCAGCGCGAGGATAATCACCACGCTGAGGAACAGGATGCTGATCCAGCGGGCGATCGGCCCCTTTACCAGCCGCTCCACCAGCGGCGTCAGCGCCAGAATGATCTCATAGACGATAAATCCGGCGAGAAAACACGGCAACAGCCGCAGCGGGAAGATGGCAAACAGTGCGATTAAAATCAGGCCGTAGCTGGCGGCCTGACACCAGTGCGCCTGGCTGGCATTGCGTATTTCCATGACACGTCCTGTCCTGTCTGATAGCAAAAGTGTAACCA
>NZ_JRZZ01000028.1:27914-40297 GCF_002865965.1 Erwinia sp. B116 | reverse complement strand
GGCTGCTTTAACGGCGGTGCGCCAGCCGTCTTACCAGCCGGTCTCCGGTCATCTGCACGATTTGCACCAGCAGCACCAGCACCACCACCGTGCCGATCATCACCGGCTGATTAAATCGCTGGTAGCCGTAGCGGATCGCCAGGTCACCCAGCCCGCCGCCGCCGATCACCCCGGCCATGGAGGAGAAGCCAATCAGCATCACCAGCGTCAGCGTCACGCCGGCCAGCAGCGCGGGCAGTGCTTCCGGCAGCAGCACTTTGCTGATCACGTGCCATCCGCTGCCGCCCATCGACAGAATCGCTTCAATGCGCCCTTTCGCCACCTCATCCAGCGCGCTCTCAACAATGCGGGCAAAGAACGGCACCGCGCCGAGCGTAATCGGCACCACCGCCGCGCTGCTGCCGAGCGTCGTGCCGACCACCAGTCGGGTAAAGGGGATCAGCGCAATCAGCAGCACCACAAACGGCAGCGAGCGGCCGATATTGACCAGGGTGCCGATCAGCGCATTGACCCGTGGCAGCGGCAGGATGCCGCCACGGCGGCTGATAAACAGCAGCACGCCCAGCGGCAGCCCGAACAGCAGGGTAAATACCCCGGCCAGCGCCACCATATAGAGGGTTTCCAGAGTGGCCTGCGCCATCAGCTGCCACAGTTCGTTGAGATCGAGACTACCGCGCATAGTTCACTTCCTGAGTTAACGGCCAGCCTTCCGGCGCTTGAGCGTGGCCGGTCCGTTCAGCGCCGGTCGCCCGGGCGAAAGGTTCCACGCCTGCGGCAATGCCGTGCCGCTGAAGAAAGCGCAGTTCGGCCTGTTCATCGTGCAGCAGCGCGTTACGCAGCAATGAGTCCGGCTGCCTGAGCAGGTTGCTCAACGCTCCGCTCTCCACCACCCGCCCCTGCTCCAGCAGCGCGGCGTGATCGCAGATGGCTTTCACCACCTCCAGCTGATGGGTGATCATCACGATGGTCAGCCCGAACTGCTGGTTAATCTGCTGTAACAGCGCCAGCACCGAGGCGGTAGTCTCGCTGTCCAGCGCGCTGGTGGCCTCATCGCACAGCAGGTAGTCCGGTCTGGCGGCCAGCGCGCGGGCAATACCCACCCGCTGCTGCTGGCCTCCGGAAAGCTGTGAGGGAAAGGCGCGGGCTTTATCCGTCAGGCCGACCAGCGCCAGTAATTCGCTGACCCGTGCCTCCCGCTCAGGGCGTTTCACACCGGCGATCTCCAGCGGCACCGCCACGTTGGCGGCAACGCTGCGTGAATGCAGCAGGTTGAAGTGCTGAAAAATCATGCCGCTGCGCTGGCGCTGCTGGCGCAACGCTTTGTCATCCAGCTGCATGATGTCAGCCCCCTCCACCTGCACGCGCCCGCTGTCCGGGCGCTCCAGCAGATTAAGGCAGCGGATCAGGGTGCTTTTCCCCGCCCCGCTGCGGCCGAGAATGCCGTAAATGGCCCCGTCGGGGATACGCAGCGAGACGTTATCCAGCGCCGGCGGTTGCCCGGCAGCATAGCGTTTGGTGACCCCGTCGAGGACAATCATCCTATTTACCTGCTACCGGGATCACCGAACCGTTATAGTTCTGCTGAATAAACCCGGCCACCTGCGTTGACTCCAGGTCTTTCGCCAGCTGTTTAATGCGGGGATCGTTAGCCAGCTTCGGCGTGGTGACCAGAATATTGGCGTACGGGTTATTGACCGCGCTCTCCAGACCCAGCGCGTCTTTCGCCGGGGTCAGCCCCGCTTCCAGCGCGTAGTTGCCGTTGATCACCGCCAGCTGCACGTCATCAAGCGTGCGCGGGATCTGCGGCGATTCCACTTCCAGAATTTTGAGTTTTTTCGGGTTCTCAGCAATATCTTTCGGCGTGGCCTGATTTTTTGAAGGATCGTTGTAGCCCGCCTTAAGTTTGATCAGCCCCTCTTTCTGCAGCAGATAGAGCGAACGGCTGAGGTTGGTGACGTTGTTAGGCACCGCCACGGTAGCGCCATCCGGTACTTCCTGCAGGGTTTTTACCTTACGGGAGTAGATGCCCAGCGGTTCAATATGCACCGTGGCGGCGACGACAAATTTCTGCCCCAGCGCTTTTTCCTGCTCTTTCAGGTATGGCACATGCTGAAAGTAGTTAGCGTCGACGTCGCCATGCGCCAGCAGTTCGTTGGCGTTAATGCCGCTGGTCAGCTCGATGATTTTCAGATCCAGCTGCGGATCGCTCTTTTTCACAAAGTTAAGAATTTCAGCGTGCGGCACCGGGTCGGCGGCCACGCGCAACGTCTCAGCAGCCTGGGCGCTGAAGGCGAAAGCAACAGATAACGCGATGCCGGCCAGCGGGAACGAAGTGAAGCCTGTAGTCATGGCGGTTCCTTAAGATTAAGCGGTGTGTTGGGGTTGTTGTTGTTGTAACTGGTCATACCAGCGCGCGGCGACGTCCGGGTGCGAACGCAGGCGGCCTTTAAGGTAGTTCCAGCCGACGTCGCGCAGCAGCGGGTTGCGCGGGTCGCTGGCCGGGCCCAGTGCCAGGCGGGCGATTTCCGGCGCCAGCTGGTAAACCGGGATGGTCGCGTCCAGCTGTGCGCCAAGGAAGAAGGCGATCGACAGGCGATCTTTATCGGCCGGCGGTGCCACCACCCGGTGGACGGTCGCCCGCAGATAGCCGTTACTCGCCAGCTCCAGCAGCTCGCCGATATTCACCACAAATGCCCCCTGCAGCGGCAGCGCATCCACCCAGCGGTCCGGTTCCACCTCGACCTGCAGGCCGCGCTGGTTGTCCTGCAGCAGGAAGCTGAGGAAGCCGGAATCTTTGTGTGCCCCGACGCCCTGGCTGGAGGTACCGGCGGTCTGGCCCGGGTAGCGGATCAGTTTGATATGTTCATTGGGCTTATCGCCGTACAGCGGGTCGAAGGCATCGGGGGCCAGATCCAGCGCCCGGGCGAAGGCGCGCAGCAGGCGCAGCGACATCTGTGTCATCGACTGCTGCCAGGCCAGCAGCACCGGTTTCAGCTCCGGCAGCGCCTGCGGCCACTGGTTTGGCCCCTGCAGCCGTTTCCAGCCGGCATCGCCGGCCTGCACCGGCAGCGGCTGGCGTTCGGCGCCGATGTCGAACTGCTCCCGCCAGTCCGGCTGGCTGCGGGTCAGCTCGGAACCGGCACGGTTATAACCGCGAAAATGCGGCGAGTGCAGCATGGCAACCTGCTGTTTTTCCTCATCCGGCAGCGCAAAAAACTTTCGCGACAGCTGCTGCACCTGCGCGGAGAGCGCCTCGTCCACCCCGTGGTTGATCAGGTAGAAAAAGCCCACCTCGCGCGCGGCGAAGCTCAGCTTGTCGTAGAACGCCTGCTGGCGGGTGGCATCGCCATCCAGTTCGGATAAATCAAGAATCGGCAGAGAGGTAATCTGGCTCATAACAGTTCCTTAAACATCATTTCACGAGGCGTTCTGGATCGCCGGGTTGTGTAACAGTGCGTTGACCTGCAGCTGACCAATGGTCAGGTTGTGGTTAAACAGGTCGGTGGAGAGGTAGCTGAGGCCGCTATCGGCCAGCAGGGTCACAATACGTTTGCCGTGGTTCTCCGGGCGCTGCGCCACTTCCCGCGCCGCCCACAGCACGCCGCCGGCGGATTCACCGATCAGGATGCCGTCGCTCTGCGCCACGGCGCGGGCGGCCTCGGTGGCCTGCCAGGACTCAACGGCAATCGCTTCATCAATAACCGACAGATTCAGGTTGGGAGGGATGCGCTCCGGCAGCACACCGCTGAAGGCGTGGACGCCGGTCAGTTCACGGATATCTTCCCGCCCTGCGGCCGGAACAGAGTGCGGCCCCGGTTCGACGGCGATAATTTTGATCGCCGGGTTCTGCTGCTTCAGATACTGACCGACGCCGGAGATGGTGCCGCCGGTGCCGACCGCTACGATGACGATATCCAGCTGCCCGGCGGTCTGCTGCCAGATCTCCGGGCCGGTGGTCAGCCGGTGCGCGCCCGGGTTAGCCGGGTTCTCCAGCTGCGCGGCGTGGAACACGTTAGGCTGGCGGGTAATCACGTTCTGCGCCAGCCAGCGCGCCGCCGCCACAAAATCACCGTCGCAGTTTTCGAGGATCTCGCGGAAGCCCTCGACCTGGCTGTACGGGATCACCTCCGCGCCCAGCGCGCGCAGGATCTGAAAGCGCTCCTCGCTCAGCCGGTCGTGCAGATAAACCCGGAACGGATAGCCTTTCGCCGCCGCGATCGCCGCCAGGCCGATGCCGGTATTACCGCTGGTGGTGTCGGCGATGGTGTCACCCGGTTTCAGTTTGCCGCTGCGTTCCGCCTCTTCGATCATCGCCAGCGCAATGCGGTCTTTTACGCTGTGGTTGGGGTTAAAGTACTCCAGCTTGGCAAGGATCTCCGCCGGCAGCGCGAACTGCGCGATAAAGCGGTTCAGGCGCAGCAGCGGCGTATTGCCCACCAGTTCGGCGATCGAATTATGAATAGTCATACTCAGGCTCCTCAGTGAGTTCAGCACCCAGCAGCGCCAGCGCACGGGCGCGCAGTTCCACCAGCCGCGGATCGTTGCGGCGACGCGGGTAAGGCAGGTCGACGGTAATCGTTTCGATAATGCGCGCCGGGCGCGGGCTGAAGATCACCACCCGGTTGGCCATCAGCAGCGCCTCTTCCACGTCGTGGGTGACCATCAGCGTGGTAAAGCGCTGCTCGCGCCATAGGGCCACCAGCTCCTGCTGCATGCGGATGCGGGTCAGCGAGTCGAGCTTGCCCAGCGGCTCGTCGAGGATCAGCAGGCGCGGATGGTTGACCAGCGCCCGCGCCAGCGCCGCACGCTGCGCCATGCCGCCGGAGAGCTGATGCGGCCAGGCGTTGGCAAACTGGCTGAGGCCGACTTTCTCCAGCGTGGCATCAATGCGTTCGCGCCCTGCCGGGGTCAGCGCACCGCGGGTCTGCAGGCCAAGCGCCACGTTGCGCCAGACGCGCCTCCACGGGTACAGCGTCGGGTCCTGAAACACCACCACCCGGCTGGGGTGCGGCGCGGTCAGCGGCCGGTTATCCTCGAAGATCTCCCCCTGAGAAGCGCGATCCAGCCCGGCCACCAGCCGCAGCAGCGTCGATTTACCGCAGCCGGAGGGGCCAAGCAGCGCGACAAACTCCCCCGGTGCCACCTGCAGCGAGACGTTATCCAGCACCGCCAGGCTTTCGCCCTGCAGATGGAACGCATGGCTGACCTGGTTAACGCTCAGCGCCAGACCGGCCGGGTTTTCTCTCTGCTCTGCTACTGCCATTGCTTCACCTCATTAACGGATACACGCTGACTATTCCGTTTTTTTGCTGCCGGGTGAAATACCAATAGTGGCAAAGGTTTACAGCGCGCCAGATAACGTGATTTTGCATTTCCACATGCGGGATTGTTATTTCAGACCGGCGGAAAATGTTGTCATAGTGCGGTGATAATTCAGCCAAAAGGGATAAACAGCATGACTCTTTCTCGCGGTGTTTCGCGTCGTAACTTTATTCAGACTCTGGGTGTGGCAGGAGCCGGACTGGTGCTGGCACCCTCGCTACCGGTATGGGCGGCGGGCAGTGACGAGAAGCTGACCACGGTGAAGCTGGCATGGGGCCAGACGGCGGTGTGTCAGTCGCCGATCTCGGTGGCGCTCAAGCAGGGTTTCTTTAAGAAGTACGGGCTGAACGTCGAGCCGGTGAACTTCAGCGGCCCGACCGACGCCCTGCTGCAGGCGATCGCCACCGGCAAGGCGGACGGCGGTATCGGCATGGCATTACGCTGGCTGAAGCCGCTGGAGCAGGGCTTTGACGTTGATCTTACCGTTGGTACCCACGGCGGCTGTATGCGCCTGCTGGCACCGAAAGACAGCGGCATCAACAGCGTGCGCGATCTGGTGGGCAAAAGCGTGGCGGTGACCGACCAGGCGAGCCCGATCCGTAACTTCTTTGCCATCCAGCTGGCGAAACTGGGTATCGACCCGGATACCCAGGTGAACTGGGTACAGTACCCGGCCGACCTTTTCGGCGAGGCGCTGCGCAAGGGGGAAGTACAGGCGCTGGCCACCGACGATCCGCAGGGCTGGCTGATTAAGAAACGCGACGGGCTGGTGGAGGTGGATAACAACCTCAACGGCGAGTACAGCAACCTGACCTGCTGCGTGCTGGGCCTGCGCGGTTCGCTGGTGCGCGATAACCCGAAGGTCGCGCAGGCGATCAGCCAGGCGATTATCGACGCCCAGCAGTGGACGGCCGATCACCCGGCGGAATCGGCGAAGATCTTCGCCCCGTTTGTGCCGGGCAACGTGTCAGCGGATGACATCGCCGCGATGCTCAGCGAGCACACACACGCCCACCACTCCAGCGGCGCGCAGCTGCGCAAAGAGGTGGCGATCTACGTCAATGAGCTGAAAACCATTAAGGTGATCCGCGACGATACCGACGCGCAGAAGTTTGCCGAGCACTACGTGCCGGACCTGCTGGGCGGCCAGGGCGAACACGCCCACCACAGCGCATAAGGAGTCGTGATGTCCAGTGAAACCCTTGCCTCCCCGCTGACGCGCCGCGACCCGCCGGTGCGCCTGTCGGCCACCCTGCTGCTGGCCGCGGCCGCCTGGTGGGGGCTGGCCGCGCTGATGATCCTCTGGCCGGATAAGCCGGTCGGCTTTGCCGCACCGCGTTTTGTCACCGAGACCCATCAGGTCTTTGTGGTGCTGGCCGCCGCCCTGAGCCTGACGGTACTGGCCGGGCGGCTGCTGGCGCTGCCGCGCCTGCTGGCACCGCTGCTGCGCGGCGCGCGCTGGCTGGTGGCGATGGCGCTGCTGTTCGCCGTCTGGGAGATGGTGACCGCCAAGCTGGCGCTGCTGCCGGTGCCGTTTTTTGCGCCGCCGCGGGCGCTGGTCGAAGCGTACGCCACCGACTGGTACCGGCTGGGCGACAGCGTGCTGAACTCGATGCGGCTGCTGGCGCTGGGGTTTGTGTTTGGCAGCCTGAGCGGCTTTGTGACCGGGGTGGCGATCGGCTGGTCGCGCGGGCTGGGCTACTGGGTGCACCCGGTGCTGCGCTTCCTCGGCCCGGTACCCTCCACCGCGCTGCTGCCGCTGGCGCTCTACTTCTTCCCCTCCAGCTTCTCGGCGGCGGTGTTTCTGATCGCGCTGGCCACCTGGTTCCCGGTCACGGTGCTCACCTGGTCTGGCGTCGCCAGCGTCGATCAGCGCTACTACGACGTGGCGCGTACGCTGGGGGCCAGCACGCTGTTCCTGGTACTGCGCGTGGCGATCCCGGCCTCGTTACCGCAGGTGTTTGTCGGGCTGTTTATGGGGCTGGGGGCGTCGTTTTCCGTGCTGGTGGCGGCGGAGATGATGGGGGTGAAATCCGGGCTGGGGTGGTATCTGCAGTGGGCTCAGGGCTGGGCGGCCTACGCCAATATGTACGGCGCGCTGATCGTGATGGCACTGCTGTTCTCGTCGCTGATCACCCTGCTGTTTGCGGTACGCGATCGTTCGCTCGCCTGGCAGCGCGGCACGGTTAAGTGGTAACGATAAGCCAGAGTGAAGTAAGACGATGACGGGGCAGGTTCACCTGCCCCTGCGTCATCAGGCGTGCGCGGCAATCTGTACCTGACGGCGCCATGCGCCCGGCGACTGGCCAAACTGGCGCTTAAAGCTGCGGTTAAACGACTGCTGGGAATCAAAACCAAAGCTGATCGCCACATCCAGAATCGGCTCACCGCCCCGGGCGAGGCGTTCAGCGGATTTTTTCAGACGACGTTCGCGAATGTATTCACCCATTGCATAGCCAGTATGCTGTTTAAACATGCGCTGCAGGTGCCATTTGGAGTAACCGGCGCGGGCAGCCACGGTGTCTAAATCCATCTTGCCTTCAATGTGGCCGTCAATCCACTGCAGTAAATCCTGAATAAAGTCATCATGGCTCATTGGTCTTCCCCTAAAAAGTATCAATCAAAAATGCACTTTAATAAAAGTAAGTCAGCCGGGCCTATAATGCAAGTTTTATTGTTGCATTAAATTCTGACGGGCGGGTTGCGCCGAACGCGTTGCGATGGGTAGGGGAAAAAGGATCGACAAGGCAGTGAGAGTTAAAATTGGGTTGAGCGCCCCGCCGCCGTCGGCAGCGGGACGATTAAGGGAGTGCTATTCGGTGACAGCCACGCAGTCATCCTGCGTCTTTGGTGCACCGCGCTGCAGAATATCGCGCAATGCCTCGGCAACGGTTCGTTTCGCCAGCACCGCCAGCGAGGCCTGTTCCGCTTCCCATGCCAGCTCTTTGAAGTACCAGCAGGCGTTAGCGCTGACCGTGCAGCGCGCCGGCACTTCCGGCCGGCAGGCCATCAGCGGTTTATCTTCGATCACCGCGCTGTAAATATCACACAGGGTGATCTGGTCGGCTGGCCGCCCGAGGCGAATGGTGCCGCTGCGGCCGAGCGTAGAGACGATAATGCCGTCGCGGGTCAGCGGCACCATCATTTTGCGTACAAAGCTCGGGTTAGCCTCAAGGCCATCGGCGAGCATTTTACTGGTACAGCGTTTATCTTCGCCGTCCGCTTTAGCGATGCAGAGCACCATCTGTAAGGCGGTGGGAAAACGATTATCAAGCATGCGGTGATCCTTGCTTTTTGCCGTTCATCCACGGATGAAGCATTGAATTAAAAAGCATTTAAAATCAATAAAATAAAAAATAACTCAGAACGCTAATATATCAAAGCGCGGCGCGTTTTTGAAGATGGTGACTAAGCACTATGGGCTATTATCACCATCACCATGATTTAGCACAGTTTATTATTACCGGTCCTGACAGATTCAGGCGGTAATCTGCTGCAGCGCCGCCGCGCTCTGTTCATCATTGGGAATATAAACCAGCAGACGATCGCCGTTGCGCGGCGCGGACCACCAGTTATTCTGCCGCAGGGTCAGTACGCCCGCCTGCGGGTGGCGGAACTGCTTAATATGGTTATCAATCGCGCGAATTTCATAACGCTGCCACATCAGGCGAAACTCTGCCGACTCGCGCAGCAGGCGATCCAGCAACTCCTGCCAGCGCGGGTCGTCATGGTGTTCGCCCATCTGGGTGCGGAACAGCGCCACCATATGCGGCATCAGCTGCTCCTGGTCAACCACCGCCGCCCGCCAGTCAGGGTGGGTAAAGGCCAGCAGGATGCAGTTGCGGTCCTCCGGGGCGATGCTTTCCAGATCGACATTCATCAGCCGGCACCAGGCCTGGTTATAGCCCATGATATCAAAACGTTTGCTCTGAATAATCGCCGGCAGCGGGTGCAGAGAATCCAGCAGGATCTGGCCGTGGGCCGACACCACTTCACAGCTTTTTGCCAGCTCCCGCGCCGGTGACTCATGCCCGGCCAGCCGGAACAGGTGCTGGGTCTCGGCCTCGTTACACTGTAACGCCGCAGCGATCGCCGCCAGCGTTTTCGGTGAGGCTTTAATCTCGCGGCCCTGCTCCAGCCAGGTGTACCAGGTGACGCCCACGTCGGCCAGTTGCGCCACCTCTTCCCGCCGCAGGCCCGGCGTGCGTCGGCTGCGCTGGCGCGGCAGCCCCAGCCGCTGCGGGTCGAGGCTTTCGCGGCGGCTGCGCAGGAAGGTCGCCAGCAGCTGTCGGTTTTTTTCAGTGCCGCTGACCGGCAGGATAGCTTCGCTCATTCGGTGTTCTCCACGCAGGCGGGTAGTGTTTATACCATGATAAGCAAAAACTGGTACCCGTTTCAGAAAGCGTTATTCTCAGCCCGGTTACTGATTAACACAAGGGTTTACACCATGAAAAGCGGTTATGATTCCACCACTCTCGGCCGCAGCGGCCTGCTGGTGCTGTTAGCGGGTCAGCTGTTGCCGATGATCGATTTTTCGATAGTTAACGTGGCGCTGGACGCAATGTCCGCCTCGCTGCACGCCTCGCCGATCCAGCTGGAGCTGATGGTGGCGCTGTACGGTATCGCCTTTGCCATCAGCCTGGCGATGGGCGGCCGGCTGGGCGACAACCTCGGCCGCCGCCGGGTGTTTATCTGGGGGGTAGCGCTGTTTGGCCTCTCCTCGCTGCTGTGCGGGCTGGCACCCAACGTTACCACGCTGCTGCTGGCACGGGCGCTGCAGGGGGTGGGCGCGGCGCTGGTGGTGCCGCAGATTCTGGCGACGCTGCACGTGACGCTGCACGGCCGCGAACATTCGCGCGCGCTGGGCCTGTACGGCGGCATTGGCGGGCTGGCGTTTATCATTGGCCAGGTGCTGGGCGGCACGCTGATTGAGCTCAATCCCGGTGGCTTCGGCTGGCGCAGCGTGTTCCTGATTAATATCCCGTTCTGCGTGGCGATCCTGCTGCTGGCCACGCGTACCCTGCCGGAAACCCGTAACGATCGCCGGGTGGCGCTGGATCGGGCCGGCACCTTCTGGCTGGCCGCTGCCACCGGCAGCCTGCTGATTTCGCTGTCGCTCGGCCCGCTGCTGCACTGGTCATGGCCATGCCTCGCGCTGCTGGCGCTGTTCCCGCTGCTGCTCGGCCGCCTGTGGCAGGTTGAGTTACGGCTGGAGCGCAGGGGCGGTTCACCGCTGCTGCCGCCCGCCCTGCTGCGCCTGCCCGGCGTGCGTTTCGGCCTGACCATTGGCGTGCTGTTCTTCGCCTGCTGGAGCGGCTTTATGTTTGTGGTGGCGCTGACGCTGCAGTCCGGGCTGGGCATGACGCCGTTCCAGTCCGGTAACGCCTTTATCGCGCTGGGCAGCGCCTACTTTATCGGCGCGATGCTCTCCACCCGCATGGTGGCGCGCTGGGGTAAGGTTGCCACGCTGCTGGCCGGCTATGCCATTCAGATGAGCGGCCTGCTGGCGCTGATGCTGACGCTGGAACGCGGCTGGCCGCAGATCGGCATCCTCGCCCTCGCTCCGGCCACCGCGCTGATTGGCTTCGGTCAGTCGTTTATCGTCAGCTGCTTCTACCGCATCGGCCTCGCCGATGTACCGAAAACCCACGCCGGGGCCGGCAGCGCGGTGCTCTCCACCGTGCAGCAGACCGCGATGGGGCTCGGCCCGATGCTGCTCGGCGCGGTATTCAGCCACGTGCTGCAGCCGCACGGCGACTATCGCCAGGCAATCCTCATCACCCTCGGCGTCGAGTGGGGGTTAATGCTGGTACTGGTGGTGTTTGCCCTGCAGAAGCGCGGTATCAGGATAATGCAGCCTGAATAACGAGCTTCGTGATGCCGCAGAACTTACTGCGGTATCACAGCCACGTTAGCAGCTGGCTTACCTCGCCATCCCGTTTATTGTTGTAACGTTAGCTGAAAAGAAATCAATTTATTATGCATTGTCAGTATCAGCGAAGATTTTACCGGAAACCTCTGCCGACTGATTTGCCACCACTAAACCCTCTCAAAAGATCGAGCGGCCGATGCGGTCGGCCAGCAGCTCCAGCGCGGCGGTGCCGGCCAGCGAGTTTCCGGCGCTGTCCAGCTCCGGCGACCAGACGGCAATGGTCATCTCGCCGGGCACCACGGCAATGATGCCGCCGCCGACGCCGGATTTACCGGGCATGCCAACGCGCCAGGCAAATTCACCTGCGCCGTCGTACATGCCGCTGGTGACCATCAGCGCGTTGACCTGGCGGGTCTGCTTCGGCGTCAGCAGCGCCTCGCCCTGCGGGCCCAGCCCGCCGCTGGCCAGATAGAGAAAACAGCGCGCCAGCTCGACGCAGCTCAGCGTCATCGCGCAGTAGTGGAAATAGGTTTGCAGCACCGTCGGCACGTCGTTGGCAAAGTTGCCAAACGCCTTCATCAGCCAGGCGATCGCCGCGTTACGCGCCGAGTGGTCAAACTCCGATCGCGCCACGATGCGGTCGTAACTGACGTCAGCCTGCCCGGTCAGGCCACGCACCAGCTCCAGCATTCGCTGACGCGGCGCGGTCAGACGCGTTTCCAGCATATCGCACACCACCAGCGCACCGGCGTTAATGAACGGGTTGCGCGGAATACCCTGCTCCAGCTCCAGCTGCACCAGCGAGTTAAACGGCTGGCCGGAGGGCTCTTTGCCCACCCGCTGCGCAATCTCACGATCGCTGTAGCGGCTTAACGCCAGGGTTAAGGACAATACCTTAGAGATCGACTGGATCGAAAACCGCTCCAGCGCGTCGCCAGCCTGGTACACCGTGCCATCCAGCAGGCAAACCGCGATGCCCAGCCGGTCGGCGGGCACCTGCGCCAGCGCAGGTATATAGTCGGCGACCTTGCCCTGCCCGATCAGCGGCCTGACCTGCTGCAGGATCTCCTGCAACAGCGCGTTATCCAGTGCACTTGCCATTATTATTCCCCGATTGACCTGAACGGCCTGATTTTGCGCGCGATTCTGCCGACTGAAGGCGGCTTCGTCAAACGTTCTGCCTGAAAGG
>NZ_JRZZ01000028.1:0-27887 GCF_002865965.1 Erwinia sp. B116 | reverse complement strand
TCGCCATCGCCATCGCCATCGCCATCGCCATCGCCATCGCCATCGCCATCGCCATCGCAGGTCAAAATAGCACCGCTATCGAATATTTATTCTTTTATTTGACGTTTTGATGCTGCTTTACAAAATTATTAAATTTTCGATGTCATCTGCCTGCTAAATAAAAGACAATACCCCCACATTTGCTGTGCACCCTTTATGACAGTTAACACTTTCTCAACACATCGCTAACTTCAAATGCCATCATCAACTGTTTCCCGGAAAGTCGCCTGGCTGCGCGTGGTCATGCTCGCTATTGCTGCGTTTATATTTAACACCACCGAATTTGTGCCGGTCGGCCTGCTCTCGGATATCGGCGCCAGCTTCGCCATGCCCACCGCCCAGGTCGGCCTGATGCTCACCATCTACGCCTGGATCGTCGCGCTAATGTCGCTGCCGATGATGCTGCTGACGCGTAACGTTGAGCGCCGCCTGCTGTTAATCATCATCTTCGTGCTGTTTATCGCCAGCCACGTACTGTCGTCAATGGCCTGGGACTTCACCACGCTGGTTGTCTCGCGCATCGGCATCGCCTTTTCCCACGCCATCTTCTGGTCGATCACCGCCTCGCTGGCGATCCGCGTCGCCCCGCCCGGCAAGAAAACCCAGGCGCTGAGCATGCTGGCCACCGGCACCGCGCTGGCGATGGTCCTCGGCCTGCCGATTGGCCGCATGATCGGCCAGCTGCTCGGCTGGCGCATAACCTTTGCAGCGATTGGCGTAGTGGCCCTGATAACCCTGGTACTGCTGGTAAAACTGCTGCCGCGCCTGCCCAGCGAACACACCGGTTCACTGAAGAGCGTACCGATGCTGTTCCGCCGCCCGGCGCTGGTTGCCCTCTATATTCTGATTGCCGTCACCGTCACCGCACATTATACCGCTTACAGCTATATCGAACCCTTTATGCAAAACGTCGCGGCAATCAGCGGCGGCTTCACCACCTTCCTGCTGTTAATTTTCGGCGCGGCCGGCATCGTCGGCAGCATATTGTTCAGCCTGTACGGCAATAAATATCCCGCTACCTTCCTGTCAGGCGCGATCGCCCTTATTACCGGCAGCATGTTCCTGCTCTGGCTGGCCGCCTCCAGCACCCTCTCCATCTCCCTGCTGTGCATTATCTGGGGCATGGCGATGATGATCATTGGCCTCGCCGTCCAGGTGCGCGTCCTGGCGCTGGCCCCCGACGCCACCGACGTCGCCATGTCGCTGCTCTCCGGCATCTACAACATCGGCATCGGCGGCGGCGCGCTGCTCGGCAACCAGGTCAGCCTGCATCTGAACATGGCCAGCATCGGCTACGTCGGCGGCGCCATCGGCCTCTGCTCCCTGCTCTGGTGCACCATCAGCCTCAAACGCTACCCCCAACTCCGCATCAACGGATAAAGGGCCAGCTCGATCAAACAGGCAACGAGCTCTAAAGATCACCAGACAAAGAGAATGCCCATCATCAGGGAGGGCAGTGGGATGAGCCCGGAGCGGGGTAACCCGCGCAGGGTCGCCCGCTGACAGGCCCGACTGTCTCGATCACACAGGCAACGAGCCCTTAATCCCCCCAGCCACCACCGCCGCCCACCATCAGGGAGGGCAGCGGGATGAGCCCGGAGCAGGGTAACCCGCGCAGGGTCGCCCGCTGACAGGCCCGACTGTCTCGATCACACAGGCAACGCGCCCTTAATCCCCCCAGCCACCACCGCCGCCCACCATCAGGGAGGGCAGTGGGATGAGCCCGGAGCGGGGTAACCCGCGCAGGGTCGCCCGCTGACAGGCCCGACTGTCTCGATCACACAGGCAACGCGCCCTTACCCCCTAGCCCCACAAATGCAAAAGGAGCCACAAAGGCTCCTTTAAATAAAAGTGACACCGTCACTCAAGATAAAACACCGACTTCAGCTCCGCACTCACCGGACTGTTATCCGCATTCGACGGCATCAACTCACGCATCGACCGCCACCAGCGCTGACACACCTCGGTCTGCGCCACCGCTGCCCAACGCTCTTCTGACTCAATCTCCACCACCGCAAACAACAAATCCCGCTCTGCATCCAGAAAAATACTGTAATGATGCGCCCCGTGATCCTTCAACACCTGCGCCAGCTCCGGCCAGATCGGATCGTGCCGCTGCTGATACTCCTGATGCTTATCAGCATGCACCTGCATCACAAAGGCTTTACGCAACATGCGGATGCGTCGCTTCCAGCGCCGCGCGCCAGGGTTTCACGCCAAAACGTTCGCCCAGCGCCACCAGCTCTTCCGTAGTGATGCTCTGCTTCATCCCGCCCATCGACAGCACCTTCACCACCACCTCCGACGACTTCTCAGCGGTATCGATCAGGCCAAAAGTCTCATCCAGCGTCGGCCCCGCGCCAAAAATACCGTGGAACGGCCACATCACCAGCGTATGCGACTTCATATTCTCGGCCGTCTGGGTACCGATACCGTCGGTGCCCGGCACCATCCACGGCACAATACCGACGCCGTCCGGGAACACCACCAGACACTCGGTGCTGCCTTCCCACAGCAGGCGGGTAAAGCTGGCCGGATTCAGATCCACCACGTAGCTCAGCGCCATAAAGTTGGTGGCATGGCAGTGCATAATCACCCGATCGGCACCGTTGGTCACCACCTTGCGCACGCTGTGCGACTGGAAGTGCGACGCCAGCTCGGAGGTCGGCACGCCGCCGTTGCTCAGCCCCCAGTAAATGGTAAAGGCGCGGCCGTCGCTGCTGACGCGCAGCAGCACCAGACAGTCGGCCGGATCTAACTGCACGTTGCGGAAAAACTTGCCGGAACCGGTCACCAGGAACCAGCAGTCGGCCAGCTCGGGCGCGGGCTGGCTCAGCTCCAGGGTGCGCGGCTCGGGATAAAAATCGGCGGCGAACGGCTGCACTTCCTCGTCCAGCAGGCGCAGCGACACGTTACCACCGTTACGCTCATCCCAGCCCTTCAGCCACATATCGGTGGTCGCTTTCACCATGCCCTGCACAAACCAGGATTTAAGAATCTGTTGCATTTTACTTCCTTAACTTAACGTTGGCTGAGAATCTGTTGTTCATACTGACGGACGTCGCCTAACCAGCTGGCACCGGCCGGCACGTCGTGACGCAGGCACCAGGCCTCCCACACCGCCTGCCACGGCAGCGACTTCTGCTCCTCCAGCAGCGCCAGCCGCGCGGTATAGTCGCCGCCGTTTTCCAGCGCCCTGAGCTGGTCGACCGGCTCCAGCAGCGCGCGCAGCAGCGCCTTCTTCGCGTTGCGGGTGCCGATTACCCATGCGGCGATGCGGTTAATTGACGCGTCGAAGAAGTCCAGCCCGATATGTACCTTATCGAACAGCTTCTGCCGCACAATCTCGCTGGCGATGGCCTGGGTCTCATCATCCAGCAGCACCACGTGATCGCTGTCCCAGCGCACCGGGCGGCTGACGTGCAGCAGCAGGCGCGGCACGTAAAGCATGGCGGTGGAGATCTTGTCGGAGATCACCTCGGTCGGGTGGAAGTGGCCGGCGTCCAGCGTCAGCGCGATCTGGCGGCTGGCGGCGTAGCCGAGGCAGAACTCGTTGGAACCGACGGTGTAACTCTCCGCGCCGATGCCGAACAGCTTGCTCTCCACCGCGTCGATATGCAGCGATTCGTCCAGCTTCTCGCTGATGATCTCATCCAGCGACTCCAGCAGCCGCTGACGCGGTGCCAGGCGATCGACGGTCAGATCCTTCATGCCGTCCGGCACCCAGATGTTCATCACCGACGGTGTGCCCAGCTGCTCGCCAAAGTACGCCGAAATTTTACGACTGGCCTTACAGTGGTCGATCCAGAACTGGCGGATCTCCGCGTTGCCGTGCGCGAGGGTAAAGCCGTCGGCGCTCAGCGCGTGTGAGAAACAGGTCGGGTTAAAGTCCAGCCCCAGCCGGTGCTGCTGCGCCCAGCTGACCCAGCCGGCAAAGTGCTCAGGCTTGATCTCGTGACGATCCACCGTCTGTTCGGTGTCCAGGTAGATGGCGTGCAGGTTAAGCCGCTTCGGCCCGGGGATCAGCTTCATCGCCTGCTCCAGATCGGCGCGCAGTTCGTCGACGCTGCGCGCGCGGCCCGGGTAGTTACCGGTGGCCTGAATGCCGCCGGTCAGTGCGCCCTGCGGGTTTTCGAAGCCGCGCACGTCGTCGCCCTGCCAGCAGTGCATCGATACCGGCAGCCGGTCGAGCTGGGTCATTGCCGCTTCCACATCCACGCCGATATCGGCGAAACGCTGTTTTGCCAGCGCGAAGGCCTGGTCAATTGCCTGGGTCATACACAAAGCTCCTTAGCTGATGGCGTCAGTGACTCAAATCGCGCCAGATGGGGGCGATACGCATCACTGCCGTGAGGTTCAAAACGAATAAGAGGAAAATGCTGGCGCAGCTGCTGGCGGAAGGCGCTGACGTCGGCGACCTGCCCCGCGGCGATCAGCTGACAGCCGATATTGCCGAGGGTCGAGGCCTCCACCGGCCCGGCCAGCACCGGGATGCCGCAGGCATCGGCGCACAGCTGGTTCAGCAGCGGGTTCTGGCAGCCGCCGCCGACGATATGCAGCTGGCTGAACCGCCCGCCGCGCAGCGTCTCCAGCTGCCGCAGCACCTGGCGGTAACAGAGCGCCAGGCTGTCAAAAATGCAGCGCGCCAGCTCGGCGGCGGTGGCGGGCACCGGCTGGCCCAGTTCGGCACAGGCGTCCTGAATTTCGCGCACCATATTGGCCGGGTTGATAAAGCGACGGTCGTTGGGATTAACCAGCCAGCGGCAGAGCGGCTGGCGTTCGGCGTCGGCGATCAGCGGAGCGAGCTCGCTGATTTCCAGCTCGCTGCACACCCGCTGCAGCAGCCACAGCCCCATAATGTTTTTCAGCACGCGGAAGCGTCCTTCCGCGCCGCCTTCGTTGGTGATATTGGCCTGCAGCGCCGCGCCGTCGGTAAACGGCTGGCGGCTTTCAAAGCCCATCAGCGACCAGGTGCCCGAGCTGAGATAAGCGGCGTCCGCATCGCTCAGCGGCGTGGCCAGCACCGCGCTGGCGGTGTCGTGGGTGGCTACTGCCACCAGCGGGATCGCGTGGCCACGCGGGCTGGTCCAGGCACCGATACGGCGGCCGGGGGCCGAAGGCGTGCCAAACCACGCCGGGTTCGCGCCGCACCAGCGCAGCAGTTCGCTGTCCCATTCGCCGCTGTGGATATTCAGCAGCTGGGTAGTGGTGGCGTTGGTGTACTCCCAGTTGAGCTCACCGCTCAGCCGGTAGTGCAGATAGTCGGGGATCAGCAGCGCATGTGCCACCTGCGGCAGGTCGGCCGCGTTATCACGGCACAGCGCGCGCAGCTGGTAGAGGGTGTTAAACGGCAGGAACTGGATGCCGGTGCGCTGATAGATGGTTTCGCTGCCCAGCTCGCGGCAGGCCTGGGCCATCAGGCCGTGGGTGCGGTCGTCGCGGTAGGCGACCGGCAGGCCAACCCGCTGGCCGTCGGCGTCCAGCAGCACGTAGTCCACCGCCCAGGTATCGATGCCGATACTCTCGGGCACGATGCCTTCGGCGTCGAGGCTGACCAGTGCGGCGACGATAAAGGCTTCCAGCGCGTCGAGATCCCAGCACTGGCGGCCGTCAACGTTGACCAGCTTATTGGTACAGCGGCTGATTTCCCGCAGGCTGACCGCGCCGCCCTGCGCGGCGTGGCTGGCCAGCATCACGCGGCCGCTGGAGGCGCCTAAATCGATAGCGACAAAATGACGAGTGCTCATAGTTACGTTCCCGATCAATCAATGTGACCAGTGTAAAAGAGCCGCGTTTTGCCACCTTCTTGCCACTGCCAGTCCGATCTGCTCACTGGCAAAACGGCAAAGATGAACGTGAACAGGCTCACACTTTTACCGCAGAGGGCCGGAAAATGCTTCTGTGACGCCCGCCTCATTTTCGCAACGCCGACGGCGGTTTCTTTAATAACTGACGGCGATCGCCGCTTCTGCTGTCGTAAATTCAAGGTGCCCGCGTCGGGCGCTGGGTAGACTCTGTGAACTGTTTGTTAAGGAGGGGCGATCATGACCGTATTGCACAGCGTTGACTTTTTTCCGGCCGGTCACTGTCCGGTGGCGATTGAACCGCGGGCCCCGCAGGGCAGCTTCCCCGAGCACTATCACGATGACTTCCATGAGATTGTGATCGTTGAACAGGGTTCGGGGATCCACGTGTTTAACGGCCAGTCGCAGCCGCTGTGCGGCGGCTGCGTCTGCTTTGTGCGCAATCACGATCGCCATCTGTATGAGCAGACCGACAACCTGTGCCTGACCAACGTGCTGTACCGCGGGCCGGAGGCGTTCCATTTCCTCTCCGGGCTGCAGCAGCTGTTGCCGGCCGAGCAGAACGGCCACTATCCGTCGCACTGGCGCATCAGCAGCAAGGTGCTGGCCCAGGCGCATCAGCTGACCGCGCAGATGGCCAGCCCGCTTGAAGAGGGTTTTGCCGCGCAGGCCACGCGTGAGATGCAGTTTATGCAGCTGCTGCTGCTGTTGCGTCAGGGAAGCAGCAGCGCGCAGGCGGACGATCACGAGGGGCGTTTGCGCGCGCTGCTGGACTGGCTGGCCGACCACTACAGCGAGGAGATCGACTGGGAGGCGCTGGCCGATCGTTTTGCGCTGTCGCTGCGTACCCTGCACCGGCAGTTGAAGCAGCAGACCGGCAGTACGCCGCAGCGTTATCTGAACCGTCTGCGCCTGCTGGAGGCGCGCCATCTGTTGCGCCACAGCGATATGCGCATTACCGATATCGCTTTTCAGTGTGGATTTGGTGACAGCAATCACTTTTCAACGCTGTTTAAGCGTGAGTTTGGCAGCGCACCGCGTACACTGCGTCAACATGACTGATGAGGTGACCCGTGACTGCTCCCCTGCGGCTGTTAAAAGCTGACTATCTGCCCTCTGAGCTGCTGCCGGTAGCGGTGGCCGAGCGCACCCCGCAGCCCTCTTTCCCTCCGCACGTCCATGAATTCAACGAGCTGGTGCTGGTCTGGCGCGGCAACGGTCTGCACGTGATGAACGATCGGCCGTGGCTGGTGACCTGCGGTGATATTTTTTATCTGCACGCCGATGATTGTCACAGTTTTGACGCAGTGCACGATCTGGTGCTGGACAATATTATCTACTGCCCGGAGCGTTTCCAGCTGGCGCTGGACTGGCAACAGCTGTTGCCGCCGCGTGACGCCGGGGCGTGGCGGTTGACGCTGCGTGGGATGGCGCTGGCGCGCGGGGTGGTGAAGCAGCTGGAGCAGGAGAGCCGCAAGACCGATCCGCTGTCGCGGCAGTTGAGCGAGGCGCTGTTTTTGCAGCTGGCGCTGATTTTGCAGCGGCACCGTTACGCGGCCGATTGTCCGTATCAGTTGCCGGAGGGGGAGCAGCTGGATTTGCTGATGGCGGCGATTCAGGGGCAGATGGCGCAGCCGTTCGATCTGGCGCGGTTTTGTCAGCATCACCAGCTGTCGGAGCGCGGGCTGAAGCAGCTGTTTCGTCAGCAGACCGGGATGACGATTGGTCATTATGTGCGGCAACTGCAGTTGTGTCAGGCGAAGTATTTGCTGCGCGCCAGCGATTGTCTGATTGGTGAGGTGGCAGCGCGCTGTGGTTTTGATGACAGTAACTATTTTTCGGTGGTGTTTACCCGTGAGACGGGGATGACGCCGAGCGCATGGCGACAGCAGTTTTTACGGGGGGTGGTTGCGCTTTCTGTTTGATCGAGAATAAAAGCGCGTTGTCTGGTTGATCGAGACTATCGGGCCTGTCAGTGGGCGACCCTTCGCGGGTTACCCCTCTACGGGCTCATCCCACTGCCCTCCCTGATAATCTGACTCTTTGTTGTCTGCTGGTTTTTTTAAGGGCTCGTTGTTTTTGGGATCGAGAGTACAAGCTCGTTGTCTGGTTGATCGAGACTGGCGGGCCTGTCAGCGGGCGACCCTTCGCGGGTTACCCCGCTACGGGCTCATCCCACTGCCCTCCCTGATAATCTGACTCTTTGTGGTCTGCGGGTTTTATGACTGGCGGCGGTGTGCCGCCAGCCGGGGGATCAGGAGACCATGCCGAGGCCAACGATGTTGGCGGCGAGGATGATGACGAAGCAGCCGACGGTGAGGACGCGGACCGGGCTGCGGCCAACGTTGTTCCACTCTTTGAGCACCAGGCCGACCAGGCCGCCGCAGAGGACGTAGAAGCTCATGTGCAGCATCCAGCTGACGAAGTCATACTGCGCAGGGATGCGGGCGTGGCCCCAGGCGTAGAAGAAGAACTGCAGGTACCACATGGTGCCGCCAAGCAGTGAGAGCAGTACGTTGGCGATCAGGATGGATTTGGCAACCGAGAAGTCGGCTTTGACCGACAGGTTGGCTTTGGTGGCCAGGCGGATAAAGCAGAAGCCGAGGTTGATCAGTGCGCCACCGCCCATGATCACCACGTAGCTTGGCAGCGCGACGTAGAGCGGGTCGATACCGGCGGCGGCGGCGGCTTCGTGCATCGGTTTGGCGGCGTCCATGGCGAAGGACATGCCGGCGGAGAAGATGCCGCAGAGTACCGCGAGGATCAGCCCCTTTTTGAGGTTAAACTCTTCGGCGGTGATGCCCATCGCCCGCTCTTTGAGCAGCCCGGCACGGGAGACGATCGCCACGCCGATCAGCGCCACCAGCACGCCCACCAGCGTCAGTCGGCCGCCGGACGAGCTGAACAGTTCGACAAAACGCCCCTGCAGCAGCGGCGTCATCAGCGTGCCGACCACCAGCGTGATGCCGATAGCGATGCCGATGCCCATCGACATGCCGAGGTAGCGCATGGTCAGGCCATAGTTGATGTTACCGATGCCCCACATCGCGCCGAACAGAAACACCGGCAGCAGTTGCGACAGCGAGAACGAGCTGTAGTAGCCCCAGAAGTTGGGCAGCAGGATGGCGCTGACCGCCCACGGCAGGATCAGCCATGACATCACTCCACCGACCGACCACATGGTTTCCCATGACCAGTTACGTACCTTCTTGAATGGCGCATAGAAGCAGGCGGCGCTGGCCGCCCCCACCAGGTGCCACAGAATGCCAGAGATAATCGCTTCACTCATTGGTTGTTTTCCTTCGTTGTTGTTTGCCCTGTTGACGAAGGAGTCTACGGAGAAGCCCCTCCGGGCAACCTTTGGCTGGCTGCCCCGGATTGTACGGAAATGGCAAAATTCAGCGGCTTCTGCCGACCGCTGTCACAAATCCACCGAAATCACCGTTTTGCTACTGAAAAAGTCCGTTTTTAGCTAAGTCGCTCATATTCAGGATTTGCTGTCGGTTTTGCCAGCCCGGTCATGGCGTTCTTGTCAATTTTGCCAGCGGGCTCTCATTGCTGGCAGTCAGCTCAAGGAAGTGCCCGCCGGAATGCGTCAGTTTCTTACCCGTGTAACAGCGCGCTGCCTGTCTATTAACAACCGTATAAACACGTTTTGACGAGGATCCAACCAATGACCCCAGTTCAGCATCAGATGTATATCGACGGCCAGTTCGTGGAAAACCGCAGCGGCCGTTGGATCGAGGTGATTAACCCGGCGACCGAAGCCGTGCTGTCGCGTATTCCTGAAGGCAGCGCCGAAGACGCGCGACGGGCGATCGATGCCGCCGCCGCCGCACAGCCGGGCTGGGAAGCGCTGCCGGCCGTGGAGCGCGGCAACTGGCTGCAGAGGCTGGCCGCCGGCATCCGCCAGCGCGCCAGCGAACTGGCGGCCACCATCGTCGCCGAAGGCGGTAAAACTCAGGAGCTGGCGGAGACCGAAGTGTTCTTCACCGCCGACTACCTTGACTATATGGCCGGCTGGGCGCGTCGTTATGAGGGTGAGATCGTGCAGAGCGATCGCGCCCGCGAAAATATTCTGGTGTTTAAGAAGGCGATTGGCGTCACCACCGGCATTCTGCCGTGGAACTTCCCGTTCTTCCTGATCGCGCGCAAGGCCGCACCGGCGCTGCTGACCGGCAACACCATCGTAATTAAGCCGAGCGAGCTGACGCCCAATAACGCGATTATTTTTGCAGAGATCGTTGACAGCATTGGCCTGCCCGCCGGGGTGTTCAACCTGGTGACCGGCTACGGCCCGGAGCTGGGCCCGGAGCTGGCGGCCAACCCGAAGGTTGGGCTGGTCAGCCTGACCGGCAGCGTCGGCGCGGGTATTGCCACCATGCAGGCGGCGGCGAAAAACGTCACTAAGGTGTCACTGGAGCTGGGCGGTAAGGCCCCTGCTATCGTCATGAACGACGCCGACCTCGATCTGGCGGTCAGGGCGATCGTCGCCTCACGGATGATCAATACCGGGCAGGTGTGTAACTGCGCCGAGCGGCTTTACGTGCAGGAAGGCGTTTATGACCAGGTGGTTGAACGTCTGACCCATGCGTTCGGGCAGGTCACCTTTGGCGATCCGGCCACCCGGAAAGGGCTGGATATGGGCCCGCTGATCACCGCCGCTGCCCTGCAGCGCGTTGAGCAGAAGGTGGCCGACGCGCTGGCGGCCGGTGCCACGCTGGTCACCGGCGGTAAGCGCGCGGGTGACACAGGCTTCTTCTTCCAGCCGACGCTGCTGACCAACGTGCAGCAGGAGATGGCAATTATGCAGGAGGAGACCTTCGGCCCGGTGCTGCCGGTGATGAAGTTCAGCACGCTGGATGAAGCGATCGCGCTGGCCAACGACAGCGAGTACGGCCTGACTTCGTCAATCTTCACGCAGAACCTTAATACCGCGATGACCGCGCTTAAGGCGCTGAAGTTTGGTGAAACCTACGTTAACCGCGAAAACTTCGAGGCGATGCAGGGTTTCCACGCCGGCTGGCGTAAATCAGGCATCGGCGGTGCGGACGGCCGCCACGGCCTGGAAGAGTACCTGCAGACCCACGTCGCCTATTTACAGTATTAATCATGGCCGCCGCGCAAACATAGCGCGGCGCCAGTTTATCTCCAGCGCTCCCTATCTCAGCCCGCGATAAAATAAGAGTATGTCGCGGGATTAAGAGATATTCAGAAACCTGCTTACGCATAGTTAATTAATTTATCTGGTATTTAATCCATATTTTCAATGCGCACTGATTAAGTGATCATAATCACAATTTGTCGTGCTGTTATTGCGTAAATTGGCCTCCTCAACCAAGGAGGAATGTTATGAAACTCTTGAATAAAAAGCAGTTAAAATCCGTAAGCGGCGGCACCTATCCGGCGAAATGGCTTTGGGACCTGTGGAAAGGATCGAAGAAGCGGCCACCCTGTAACAACAGCTGATAAATGATTTCAGGGTCGCCGTTAACGAAACGAAAACGGCGACGTTGATACATCTTATCGTTATTCTTTACTGGCGCAATCACCCCTGAATATTTATCAGGGACCGGCTGGACAAATGGCCGCTGCGGCAGACGCTGACTCAGCGCCCTTTCTTTTTACGCCCTGGCTGGGCAAAACGCTTGCGGTTAGAGGGCGTCGTGGCTTTCTCAGCGGCTTTCGTCACGCCACCTTTGGTCGCGCCGCTGGCCGGTTTTTTTGCCTGGGACGGTTTCTGACGCGTTTTGTGACTGCTGTCTTCTGAAGAGGAGTCCTCAATCAGCTTAAACAGTGCGATCAGTTCGTCATCGGTCAGGTCACGCCACTCGCCGGGCGGAATGCCCTTCAGGTTGACGTTCATGATCCGCGTACGTTCCAGCTTCATTACCTCGTAGCCAAAATGTTCGCACATGCGGCGGATCTGACGGTTAAGCCCCTGCACGAGGGTGATGCGAAACACCATCGGTGCCTCTTTTTTCACCTTGCACTTTTTGGTGACGGTGCCCAGCATCGGCACGCCGGCACCCATGCCGCGAATAAACTCCTCGGTGACCGGCTTGTTAACCGTGACCACGTACTCTTTCTCGTGATCGTTGCCGGCCCGCAGGATTTTGTTCACCAGGTCGCCGTGATTGGTCAGGAAGATCAGCCCCTGCGAATCTTTGTCCAGCCTGCCTATCGGGAACACACGTTTGCTGTGGTTAACGAAGTCGACGATGTTGTCGCGCTCGCCGTCTTCGGTGGTGCTGACGATGCCAACCGGCTTGTTGAGGGCAATCAGCACCAAATCCTCTTCGTTACGCGGTTCAATCAGCTGACCGTTCACCTTTACCACGTCGCCAGCCACCACCTGGTCACCGACGGCGGCGCGCTTGCCGTTGATAAACACATTTCCCTGTTCAATATAGCGGTCGGCCTCGCGACGCGAGCAGATACCGCTCTCGCTGATGTACTTGTTAAGACGTGTAGATGAGTTAGTCAGCATGGTTCCCCCGTAAAAAAGCGGACTATACCTCAGCCGGGATAGCTTGCGAAGCGTCAGTAACGTCTTTTTCAGCGGCCGGCCGCCCGCACCGGCTGACCGTCGGTGAGTTTATGGTCACCGACGGGTGATGGTCGGCAAAGGATTTGTTGTTGTGATGACATAACGCGGCGTGGCAGGAGCAACGGGCAGGCGCGTGGCATGCCCGCTGCGGGATAACGAAGGAAGCCGGCCGAAAGCGTTACGGCTGCTGTAATGCAGGATCGGCAAGCAGTTTTTGCACCTGCTGCAGCCCCTGTTGCGTATTCCACTGGCCGTCAAACAGCGTCCAGGTGATCCAGCCACGGCTGAGCCAGCCGCCGTCGGTATCGCTGTTATCCGCACCCAGCAGTTGATCGTTCATCATCTGCTGCACCTTTCCGTCAGGCTGGATCTGATAGTAAAACTGCGGCGTTGGGCGAGGCTGGTTTTCAATCACTTTTACCCCGGCAATCTGCTTTTTATCCCGCGCCGGGTAGTTGATGCTCACCCCGATACCGGCAGGCAGTAACGGCTGGCCCGCCAGGCGCTGCCGATCCAGTTTTTTCACCACCTGCACCACATAGTCGATCGCCTGTGGCCAGTATTTTTTGGTCGCAGGCCAGCCCTGGCTCATCTCCTCTGGCGTCAGAATGTAACCAATGCTGGCGGCTATCGCCGGGTAACCGAAGCGCACGGCGCGCGCCGCCGCCGAGACGGTGCCTGAGTTAAGCTGAGACGCACCGGTATTGGGCCCGTCATTGACCCCGGAGATCACCAGGTCCGGCGGGTTATCACGCAACACTCCGAACAGCCCAAAGTCGACCGAGTCGGCCGGGGTACCCGGAAAGCAGAACTGCCGATCGGCGTTTTTCTGCACGCTGAACGTTTTGCCCGGCCTCATGGTGATAGCAGAACCGATCCCGCTCTGATTCTCAGCCGGGGCGACCAGCCATACGTCGTAGCCACTGTCCGAGAGCTGACGCTGTAGCTGGGTAATCCCCGGCGAGCGGCAGCCATCATCGTTAACCAGCAGTATGCGCAGCGGTGCAGCCTGTACGACAACACTTAAGCCGCTGGCGGCCAGTGCAAGGGTGACAAGTCTCTTTTTCATTTTACTCTCCTTGTGGTGTTATCCAGCCAGGGGGTCAGAACAGCCCGAACTTGTATTCCAGGCTGAAAGAACCCCCAATACCGGAAGATCGCTGAAAATCGTCCCCGCTGGCGTTGAGCGCCGGCTTGCCGTGCGACAGTTTCCAGCTGTAGCTGGGGCCTAACCCCGCAAACAGCGTGAAACCGGGTAGCCGTTCCGGTGCCCACGAGATAAACCCGCCATATTCCCACTCGCGCATCGCCACGCCGCGATAGCGCATATGGTCACCGTAGTAGGCGTACAACCCGGCCAGCCATTCCGGCGAAATCTGATACTGGCCGTAGCCATACAGCATCTGTTCGCCATCGTTAACATAGTCGTTGCCCGGGGCGTCGGCTTTGCTATTGAAGGCACCGCGGGTATTTTTACCCAGATGCCAGTAGAAGCGGCCAAGATTGTTATCCAGCCTGGCGCGGGTTACTGACCAGCCGATTCCCGCCTCGGTGCGGGCGGTGGCAATGCCGACCAGGCCAAAAAGGTGCTGAGCCTGATGGCTGAAGCCACGCGCCCCCTCCCACTCGCGCAATCCCTGGTTGTAATAATAAACGCCGCGCAGCAGCAGGTTGAGGTCTTCAGCCAGCGGCTGCGACCAGGCCGACTCGACGCCCAGCCTGCGGATGTAGTCTTTACTTTCACCCCCTACCAGGGTGATGGCGCGCCCCTTCTGCGGCTGCCAGGTGAGATCGGCGGTGGCAATATAGTCGATGCGCTTATTACTGCTCAGCGTCATAAAATGGCGTTTTTCCGGCTCGTCACGCTCGGAAAATTTATTGACGAGCGCGGCACGGGCGTAAAACTGTTCAAATCGGCCCTCCGCGCTCAGCCCCTGCCAGCTGCTGGGTGCGGCTCGGCTACGGGTAACGTTCAGCACGCCAAATTTATACAGCTGCTGCCAGCCGGCCTTCGTCTGCAGAAACCGGGTGGCATCACCAACATAGCTACGCAGATAGAGCTGGCCGAGCTTGCTGAACCCCTCCGCGTGGCCGTGGTTATCGCGCACCAGATCGCGCCCGGCAAATGAGCGGTTGGCGTAGAGTTTGCCGACCCCGTACCAGGAGGCATCCAGCCCAAAACCGTGATACGCGCCGCTGCGGTAATCGACAAGCAACCCCTGCGCCCAGGCATTCTGCGGCCCGATCCCCTGCTCCTCAAGAGCATCGGTGGTATTGGTCATCCAGATATTTTTTAACGTAACGTCGAGGTGGCTATCCGTCAGCAACCCGTGCAGGCTGTCCCGCCCGGCCGCCGCCTGGCCCGCCCACAGCCCTGCTGCCAGCAGCAACGCGCATTTTTTCACCTTGATGGTAGTTTTCATTCTCTCCTCCCTGGTTCCCTGAACAGCTGACCGGATGTACCGCTCCCTCATCCGCGTTACCTCGTCACCCTTACTGCCCGTACCGCGGCGCGGGCGGTGGCTGACGAGTGTTTTTTATTGTCTCCAGTAACAGACGTGATAAATCAACAATGAAACAGTAACATCAGTGATAATCAGGAAAATACAGGAAGCTTTGCTTGATTCAGAAAACTGTGAGGCAGATAACGGCAAAAGCAGATCTGGCGATTTTTTAGGCACTAAATGCCAAAGTCAGGTTGAAAAAAAGGCCGGGATATCCCGGCCTTTGGCGAGCTGTGATGCGGTGAAGGGGTTAACGTCCGGTGCGCCGCTGGCTGTTGAACAACGCCACGGCGCTGATCAGCGCCAGCGCCACCAGATAGTAGCTCGGGGCCAGCGCGGTGCCGGTCAGGCTAATCAGCAGCGTACAGATCAGCGGCGCAAAGCCGCCAAAAATGGTCACCGCCAGGTTGTAGGCGATGGCCATGCCGCTGGCGCGGGTCTGCACCGGGAACAGATCGGCCATCATCGACGGCACGGCGGCAAAGTAGGCGGACTTCAGCAGCGCCATCCAGCCAACCAGCAGCATCAGCGTGGTCGGTGAGGTGTGATTGACCACCAGCATAAACGCCGGCCAGATGGTCACGCCCAGCAGCCCCAGCGCCCACCACATGATGCGCACCCGGCCGACCTTCTCCGCCCACAGGCCCATCAGCGGCGTGACCACCGTCAGGATCACCCCGGCCAGCAGCGTGGCACCAAAGGCCACCGAGCCGGAGAGATGCAGGTTTTTGGTGGCGTAGGTCGGCACATAGTTGAGCATGTAATTGACCCCGGTGGAGATCACCATCAGCCCCATCGCCAGCAGCAGCAGGGTTTTCTGCTGGCCTCCCAGCATCTTCAGCGGCGACTCCACCTTCTTCTGCGCCACAAAGCTGGCCGGCTCATGCACGTGGCGGCGGATATAGAGACCCACCGGGCCAATCAGCAGGCCAAAGAAGAACGGAATGCGCCATCCCCAGTCCTGGATCTGCGCTTCGCTGAGCCAGGTGGTCAGCCCGAGGCCAAACGCGGCGGCCATCAGCGTGCTGGCCCCCTGGGTGGCAAACTGCCAGCTGGCGATAAACGCCCGCCGCTGCGGGAAATGCTCGACAAGGAACGCGGTAGAACTGCCGAACTCACCGCCGGCCGAAAAGCCCTGAATCAGCCGCGCCAGCAGGATAAGAAGCGGTGCCGCCACGCCGAGGGTTTCATAGCCCGGCATCACGGCGATCATCAGCCCGCCGATCATCATCAGCGTAATCGACACCAGCAGCGCCTTTTTGCGCCCGTGGCGGTCGGCATAGGCGCCGAGCACCACCGCGCCCAGCGGACGGATCAGGAACGAGATGCCGAAGCTGCCGAAGGTCAGCAGCAGCGAGACCGACGGGTCAGCCGTCGGGAAGAACACGTGGGCGATATAGCTGGCAAAGAAGGCGTATACCGCGATATCAAACCACTCCAGCGCGTTACCGACGCAGGTGGCAAACAGCGTTTTGTACAGATTAGGCTGTACGGCGGGTTGCGTTTCAACGTGAGTGCTCATGCCTGCTCCTCCTGCGCACGGTGCGCGCGATGGCGGGCCAGCAGCTCGCCACCCTGTTCACCCAGATCCCAGAACAGCCGGGTCATCATCTGCAGCCCTTCACGGGCAATCGACCTGAGCATGTGTTCATCCACCGCATGCTGGCCACAGGCCGGGTAAGAGTGCGGTACCCACAGCGTGGGCAGGCCGAGGATCTGCGCAAACACGTCATTCGGCAGCGAACCGCCTAGGTTCGGCAGCAGCGCCGGCTTCTTGCCGCTGGTCTCGGCCATCGCCGCCAGCGCCCAGCCAACCAGCGGGTCGGTCGGGTCAAGGCGGGTGGCCGGCGAGCCACGCAGCACCTCAACCGCCACCTGCGGGAAGCCGTGGGCGTCGAGGTGAGCGCGCAGATGGCCGCCGATATTCTGCCAGTCGGTCTCCACCACAAAGCGCAGCTGGCACACCGCGCTGGCCGAACCGGGAATGGCGTTCATCGGCCGCTGCGGGTTGCCGGCCACCATTGCCAGCACCTCCAGCGTATTCCAGCCGTACAGGCGTTCGGTCGGCGTCAGGCCGGCTTCGCCCCACTGCGGGTCGATCTCCGGGCCACCGGGTTCACCAACCTCAATGTCGCTGAGGATCGCCTTCACCGCCGCGCTGATGGCCGGCGGCTTCAGCGCGGCCACCTGCAGCTGGCCGTGCGGGTTGACCAGGCAGGCCAGCGCGTTCGCCAGCTGGGTGCCCGGGTTGGTCAGCAGGCCGCCCCAGTTGCCGGAGTGGTAGTCGCGATCGCGGGCGTGGATCGACAGACGGAAGTTAACCGCGCCGCGCGAACCAAGGAACAGCGTCGGCCGCTGCGCGTTCAGGCGCGGACCGTCGGAGGCGATAAAAATATCCGCCCGCAACTTCTCCGCCTCGCGGCGGCACAGGTCAGCCAGCCCCGGCGAGCTGACCTCTTCGCCCATCTCAATCAGGAATTTGCAGTTAAAGCCGAGCTTGCCGCCGCGCGCGGCCGCTACCTGCTCCAGCGCGGCGATATTCACCGAGTGCTGGCCCTTGTTATCGGCGCTGCCGCGCCCGTACCAGCGGTCGCCCTCTTCCACCAGCTGCCACGGCGTCAGGCCGTCCCGCCAGTGCTCATCGTCGCCAAATACCACGTCGCCGTGGCCGTAGCACAGCAGGGTCGGCAGCGCCGCATCTTCAATGCGGGTCGCCAGCAGGAACGGCCGCGCCGGAGCCTGAGGATTGTCGAGCTGTTCGGTGGTAAAGCCCAGCGCCTGAAACGCCGGGGCCATTTCATCATCCAGATAGGCCTGGATCAGCGCGTCGCAGTCGTCACGCTGGCTCTCGCTGCGCAGCGCCACCCGCCGCGCCAGCAGCGCTTTAAACGCGCCGCTGTCAAAATACGCCGTGGCCTGCGCCACCGCCTGTTCACCTGTCATAGTCGGTCCGTTTGTTTGAATGTTTATGATTATGTTTTTTGTGTTTGCCCTGTAGTTGTATGCCAGCGACATGGCTTGCCACAATTATCAAATTAACAACGACGCTTTGCTCTCAAAGCAATGCTAATATGCACGATCCTGGCCCATGCCCCTTCAGAGAGCACACCTTGCACAGTACCGAAATCCGCTATTTTTTAGCCGTCGCCAGCTGCGGTTCACTCAGCGCCGCCAGCCAGCAGCTGTTTGTGGCCGTTTCGGCGATCAGCCGCCAGATCCAGCGGCTGGAGACGCAGGTCGGCTGCCCGCTGTTTGAGCGCCACGCGCGCGGCATGGTGCTGAACGATGCCGGTAAAATTTTCGAGAACCACGTGCGCCGCAGCCTGCTGGATATGGAGCACGCGCTGGCGGAGATCAAAGGGCTGACCGCCGTGCGCCGCACCGCCCTGCGCGTGGCCTGTACCGACGGCGCGGCCTTCAGCCTGCTGCCGCTGCTGTGCAGCCGCTTCCGCCAGCAGCATCCGGGCGTCAGCTTCCACCTGAACGTCGTCGACACCCAGCAGATTGCCGCCCTGCTCAGCCGCGGCGAGTGCGATGTCGCCCTGCAGTTCAGCCTGTTTGCCGAGCCGGCAGTGGACGTTGCCGGCTCCTGGCCCGCGCCGGTGCTGCTGGTGATGCAGCGGGACCACCCGCTGGCCTCACGGCAGATTCGCCTCAGTGACCTGCAGGCCTACCCGCTGGCGCTGCCGCACACCGGCACCACCGTGCGCCAGCTGTTCGACCTCGCCTGCCAGATGGGTGGCACTTTTCTGGAGCCGGTGCTCACCTGCAACAATTTCAGCACCCTCCACACCTTTCTGATGCAGACGCCGCTAGCGGTGACCATCTGCAGCCAGTTCAGCGTGATGTATCCACAGGTGGAGCAGGAGCTGATACTGAAATCACCCGGCATTGAGCAGATGAGTCAGCGTTCGCTGCAGGTGCAGACCGCCTCCGGCCGCAAGCCAACGCAGGCACAAACGCTGTTCGTGGAGTTTGCCTGCCGCGAGCTGCAGCGGCAGGATCGGCAGATCCGCGAGGCTTTTGCGCTGTAAACACGGTACGGGCCGGTGAAACCATACCGCCCGGCGCAACGCGGGAGCGGCCATCGCTCAGCGCAGGCAAGGGGGAGTGGCAGCGGCTTTGCGCGGGGCGCAACATCAGCGTTCCGCCAGCGCGCTGCGGCTGCACCACAGCGCAGCGGCGCTCAGCGGTGCCAGCATCAGCAGGTAGTAGGCGGGTGCCAGCAGCGAACCGGTCAGCGCAATCAGCAGGGTGCAGATCATCGGTGCAAAGCCGCCGAACAGGGTGACCGCCACGTTATAGCCAATCGACATGCCGCTGGTGCGGATCCGGATGGGAAACAGATCGGCCAGCGCCGACGGCACGCAGGCAAAGTAAAACGACTGGGTAACCGCCAGCCAGCACACGACCAGCAGCAGCGTGGCTGATGACGGCCGGTGGGTCAGCAGCCAGAACGCCGGCCAGAGGCTGATTAACAGCGCCAGCACCGCTGCGGCCATCAGCGGTACGCGCCCCACCCGCTCCGCCAGCATCCCGACCAGCGGGGTCAGCAGCGTCAGCACCACCCCGGCGCTCAGGGTGGCCGCAAAACTGACGGAACCCGGCAGGTGCAGATTTTCCATCGCGTAGGTCGGCACAAAGTTGATCATATAGTTGATCCCGGTTGGCAGCACGATCAGCCCGGTAGCCAGCAGCAGGCGCGCCTTATGCTGCAACATCAGCAGCTTCAGCGGCGAATGGCCGGCACCTGGCGTCACAAAACCGGGCGGCTCCTGGATGTTGCGCCGCATCCACAGCCCGACAGGCCCCAGCAGCAGGCCAAAGATAAAGGGCACCCGCCACCCCCACGCATACAGCTGAGGCTCGGTGAGCCAGGCGGTCATCAGCCAGCCTGCGCCGGCGGCCAGCACGGTACTTGCGCCCTGGGTAGCGATCTGCCAGCTGGCGATAAACACCCTGCGTGCGGGAAAATGCTCAACCAGAAACGCGGTGGAGCTGCCGAACTCACCGCCGGCGGAAAAGCCCTGAATCAGCCGCGCCAGCAGCACCAGCAGCGGAGCCAGCAGCCCGATCTGCTGGTAGCCCGGCATCAGCAGGATCATCAGCGTACCCAGCATCATCAGGCCGATGGTCAGCAGCAGCGCCTTTTTACGTCCGTGACGGTCGGCATAAGCGCCGAGCACCACGGCGCCGAGGGGGCGAACCAGAAAAGAGGCACCAAAGCTGCCGAAGGTGAGCAGCAGCGCTACCGAGGGATCGGCGGCCGGGAAGAAGGTCTGGCTGATGTAACGGGCAAAGAAGGCGTAAACGACCAGATCGTACCACTCCAGCGCGTTGCCGGCGCAGGTGGCAGCCAGCGTCGGCAGCAGTCCGGGGGGTGCAGAGGCGCGGTGTTGTTTTGTGCAGGTCATGTGCGGGATTTCCTTCCGTTGAGGTTCTCACGACATAACTAGCAAAATTACCCATGGATATTTATCGAAAATCAGAGAGTTGTGCGCGGGGATGGCGCGGGTTAAGCACAAAAAAACCGGATTACCCTGTCGTCAGCCTGCTCAAGGGGGATCCGGCTGCTTTTCGCTTGCACCTGGCGTGGCCGCAGAAGGCAGCAGATGCATTTCCGGCTCTGCGGTTATCCCGGTTAAACTCCCCGGCCGCTGGCCGGGGAACGGGTTACTTCAGATCCACCTGGTAGAAGATATGCTTGCCGAACGGATCAACCTCGTAGCCGCTGACCTCCTTGCGCACCGGTTCGAAGATGGTCGAGTGGGCAATCATCACCGCCGGCGCCTGGTCATGCATAATCTGCTGCGCCTCTTTATACATCGCCACGCGTTTGTCATGATCCTGCTCGGCGCGCGCTTTGGTAATCAGCTGGTCAAACGGTTTGTAACACCACTTCGCCGAGTTGGAGCCGCCGCTGGCAGAGGTGCAGCTGAACAGCGGGCCGAAGAAGTTATCCGGATCGCCGGTGGCGGTGGTCCAGCCCATCAGCGCCGCCTGATGCTCGCCGTCTTTTACTCGTTTCAGGTATTCGCCCCACTCGTAGGTAACGATATTCGCCTTAATACCGACCTTTGCCCAGTCCGACTGGATCATCTCCGCCATACGGCGGGCATTAGGGTTGTACGGGCGCTGCACCGGCATTGCCCACAGGTCAATGGTGGTGCCCGGCGCAATCCCGGCCTGCTTCAGCAGCGCCTGCGCCCCCTGGGGATCGTAGTCGTAGTCCTTCAGGTCGGCGTCCGCACTCCAGACGCCCGGCGGCAGCAGGTTTTTCGCCGCCGTGCCGGTGCCGTGGAATACCGCTTCAACGATCGCCGGCTTGTTAATCGCCATGGTCAGCGCTTGGCGCACCTTCACGTTATCCAGCGGGGCTTTCTGCGTGTTAAAGGCGAGGAAACCGGTGTTCAGCCCGGCCTTCTGCATCAGGGTGATATTTTTATTCTCCCCCAGCCGTGCCAGGTCGGCCGGGTTAGGGAACGGCATCACCTGGCATTCATTTTTTTCCACCTTGGCGGCGCGCACCGAGGCGTCCGGGGTGATGCTGAACACCAGCCGGTCCAGCTTCGCCTTGCCCTGCCAGTAGTCCGGGAAGGCACGATAGAGGATGCGCGCATCCTTCTGGTACTGCACCAGTTCAAACGGCCCGGTGCCGATCGGTTCACGATCCACCTTTTCCGGCGTGCCCGCTTTCAGCATTGCGTCGGCGTATTCCCGCGGCAGGATCGAGGCAAAGTACCAGGCGAGATCGGCGAGGAACGGCGCTTCGGCATGCGCCAGGGTGAAGCGCACGGTGTGCTCGTCGACCTTATCGATGCTCTTCAGCAGCGTGCCCAGCTCCAGGCTTTCAAAGTTGGCGTAGCTGCCGTTAGAGACCTTGTGATACGGGTTGGCCGGATCTTTCTGTCGCATAAACGAGAAGATCACGTCATCGGCGTTAAAATCGCGCGTGGGCTTAAAGTTTTTGTTGCTGTGAAACTTCACCCCCTTGCGCAGATGGAAGGTGTAGACCGTGCCATCCGGGCTGATCTCCCAGCTTTCTGCCAGGCCTGGGATCAGTTCGGTGGTGCCGGGAGTGAAGTCCACCAGCCGGTTGTAGATCGGTACCGCGCTGGCGTCCACGCTGGTACCGGAGGTGTAGAGCTGCGGATTAAAGTTCTCCGGTGAGCCCTCTGAGCAGTAGACCAGCGTTTTGGCGGCGGTGGCAGAACCGGCGGCCAGTGAGAGCGCCGCAATCAGGGCGCTAATCAGTCTTTTGTTCATCTCCATCCTCTTTTTTATTTGACAGTGTCCGGGGGCAGTGCGTAAAACCAGAAGGTAGCTGATTAATAAACCACACTATTCGTCATATTACCTAATCCGGGTAATCGGCAATCGATAAGGAATTGTGATGACTGTCTCACTGGAACGCCAGCTAACCGACCGTTTCTTCCGCTATCTGGCCGTCAGCAGCCAGAGTGACGCCACCGCCAGCGTGCTGCCGAGCACGCCGGAGCAGCATGATATGGCGCAGCTGCTGGCCGATGAGCTGCGCGCGCTCGGCCTGCAGCAGGTGGTGATTGATGAGTTCGCCACCGTCACCGCCGTGAAGCCCGGCAACCGTCCGGGGGCACCGCGCATCGGCTTTATCACTCATATCGACACCGTTGACGTCGGGCTGTCGCCGCACATTAAGCCGCAAAAGCTGCGCTTTGAGGGGCAGGATCTCTGCCTGAACGCGGAACAGGATATCTGGCTGCGTACCGCGCAGCACCCGGAAATCGCCCGCTATCAGGGGCAGGAGATTATCTTCAGCGACGGCACCAGCGTGCTGGGGGCAGATAACAAGGCGGCGGTCACGGTGGTGATGACGCTGCTGGAGAACCTGCGCGCGGATCAGCCGCACGGCGATATCGTGGTGGCCTTTGTGCCGGACGAGGAGATCGGCCTGCGCGGGGCCAAGGCGCTGGATCTGACCTCGCGTTTTAACGTCGATTTCGCCTACACCATCGACTGCTGCGAACTGGGGGAAGTGGTGTTTGAGAACTTTAACGCCGCGGCCGCCGAGATCCGCTTTACCGGCGTGGCGGCGCACCCGATGTCCGGTAAAGGGGTGCTGGTTAACCCGCTGCTGATGGCGTGGGATTTTATCGGCCACTTTGACCGCCAGCAGACGCCGGAGCACACCGAAGGCCGTGAAGGCTACACCTGGTTCAACGATATGCAGGCCGGTGCCAGCAGCGCGGTGCTGAAGGCATCAATTCGCGATTTTGACCTTGTCAGCTTCGCCGCACGCAAGCAGCAGATTGAGGCGGTGGCAGACAAAATTCGCCTGGCCAATCCAACCGGCCGCGTGGAAGTGAGCATCAGCGACACCTACAGCAACATCAGCAACGCGATCGGCGACGACCGCCGGCCGATTGATCTGATCTTCGCCGCAATGGCCGAACTGGACATTGAGCCGAAGGTGATCCCGATGCGCGGCGGCACCGACGGTGCCGCCCTGTCCGCCAAAGGGCTGCTGACGCCGAACTTCTTTACCGGCGCGCACAACTTCCACTCGCGCTTCGAGTTCCTGCCGCTGCCGTCGTTTGTGAAGTCGTATCAGCTGGCCGAGAAGATCTGCCTGCTGGCGGCACAGGCGTAATCTCCGGCTACCCGGACCCGCTGCCGGCCGTGCCTTTATTCTTCGTACACGTAAACGCGCAGCCGGTGGCCGTCGTCGTCAGCGGCGGTGAAGGTGTAGCCGAAGTCCATGCTGACCGGCTGCTGCAGAATATTTATCCCCCACTGCTGCCACTGCTGATGGCAGCTATCCACCTCTTCGCGGCTGGCGGCGGTCAGCACCAGTTCCGACTGGCTGCTGCCCGGCGTGGCCGCCGGGCGCACGCCGTCCCGCCGCCACAGGCCCAGCCGCCCGCCGTCCGACAGCACAAACATGGCGAAGGTGGCCGACTGCTCAACCGGCGGCAGGCCCAGCAGACGCTGATAGAACGCGGCGCTGGCCGCCGGATCGCTGACGTACAGGATGGTGAAGTTTAGTGCTTTCATGGTGCTCTCCCCGTTGGTTGATACGCAGAGAGTACGCGGCGCCAGTGACAGTTTCCGTCAGTAGCCGAAGCCCTGCGCTTTAATGCCCTGCTGGCTGCGCCAGGTTTTCAGCAACGCGCTGCGCGACTGGCGGTAGCGGCGCTGGGTGTAGGTAATCGCAGTGATGCGGTCGAGGCGGAAGTGGCGAAAATCCCCGCGCAGTTCGCACCAGGCGATCAGCAGCTGCACGCTGTCGAAGTAACCGATCGCCAGCGGCCACAGCATGCGCTGGCTGACCTCATCACGCAGATCCAGATAATCAATACGCACGATGCGCTGCTGTTCGATCGCCCGGCGCAGCTCCGGCGTTTCACCGCTGATCGGCACGCTGACGGCGGCCGGCCCGACCAGCAGCGGCGACAGCTCCAGCTGGCTTCTCAGCTCGTCCGGCAGCACCGCGGCAATCTTGCTCAGCGCCGAGTGGGCGGCACCGGCCAGCTCGTTGTCGGCGCGGCTGCCGACCCAGCGTGAGCCGAGCACCAGGGCGGCGATCTCCGCCTGGCTGAACATCAGCGGCGGCAGTGAAAAACCGGGGCGCAGCACGTAGCCCAGCCCGGCTTCGCCGACGATATCGGCCCCCTGCTGTTGCAGCGTGGCGATATCACGATACAGGGTGCGGGTGCTGATGCTGAGTTGTTCAGCCAGCTGCTGCGCGGTCACCGGAAAGCGGTGGTTACGCAGAAGCTGCAGGATATCGAGCAGGCGCTGGGCGCGTGACATGATGGGGTGACCTTTAGAGAAAAATGGAAAGGGTGGCGATGGGCGGATAATAACGTAAAAAGGGGCCGGCAGAGCGGCCCCGTGGGGTAAAAATGGTCTTCTCGGACGAATTATTTCACTGAAACGTCGATGCCAGGGAAGTACTTCGCGGCCAGTTTAGTGATGGTGCCGTCGTTCTGCACTTTGACGATCGCCTCATCCAGCGCGGCTTTCAGCTTAGTGTCGTCCTTACGCAGGCCGTAACCGATGCCGCTGCCGAGGATCTTGTCGTCATCGACCGCCTGGCCGATAAAGCCGAAGCCTTTACCCTGCGGCTTGTCGAGGAAGCCGGACTGACCGGCGGCCGACATCACCAGCGTGCCGTCGAGGCGGCCGGCAACCATGTCGTTATACACCTGGTTCTGATCCTGATAGGAGGTCACAGTCACCCCTTTCGGTTCCCAGTGCTGCTTGGCGTAGGTTTCCTGAATAGACCCCTGCAGCACGCCGATGTTTTTACCCTGCAGCCCTTCAGCCGTCGCCTCTTTTACCGCGCCGGTTTTACCGATCAGCATGCTTGGAATGCGATAGATCGGTTTGGTAAAACCGATGCTTTTAGCCCGCGCTTCGGTGATATTCATCGCGGAGTTGATAGCGTCAAACTTCTTCGCCGACAGCGCCGGGATCAGCGCGTCAAAGCTGCTCTCCACCCAGCTGCAGGTAAAGTTGCCCACCTTACAGATGGCGTTACCCAGCTCGATATCAAAGCCTTCCAGCTCACCCTGCGCGTTGCGGCTTTCAAACGGCGGATACTGTGATTCCACGCCGTAACGCAGATTTTCTGCCATCACCGACATGGAGGCCAGCAGACCGGCCACGACGCACAACGCATTGATTTTCTTCATTCACTTCCCCTCATGATGTTTATTTTAGCGAGGCTTAACCTGACACAGCGCGCGTGCGCCGGCCTTCAGGGTGGCTTCGTCTTTTGCGAAAGAGAGACGGATTAACTTATTGTCGGTTCCGTCGGTGTAAAACGCCGACAGCGGAATGGTTGCTACGCCGTAATCGACAATCAGACGTTTTACCATTTCAGCGTCGGTTTCGTCACTGAAATCCTTAAAACTGGCGAGCATAAAGAAGGAACCCGCCGACGGCAGCAGGGTAAACGGCGAATCCTGCAGCAGGCTGGCCAGCAGATCGCGCTTGCGCTGATAGAACTCGCCCAGGCCGAGATAGTTTTCCGGCTGCTGCAGATAGTCGGCAAAGGCCACCTGCATCGGCGTATCGGCGGCGAACATCATAAACTGATGCACCTTAACCACCTCTTCCATCAGCGCCGCCGGGGCCAGCAGATAGCCGACGCGCCAGCCGGTGACGTGGAAGGTTTTACCGAACGAACTGACGATTACGCTGCGCGCCGCCAGCTCCGGGTGGGTGGCCATACCGTGATGACGGCGGCCGTCGAACAGGATATGTTCGTAAACCTCGTCGGAGAGCACGATGATATCCGTGTTGCGCAACATAAGCGCCAGCCGGTCCAGATCCGCAGCGCTCAGCACCTGCGAGCTGGGGTTGTGGGGCGTGTTAATAATGATCATCCGGGTGCGCGGCGTGATGGTGGCCGCCAGTTCGTCCCAGTTGATGCTGAAATCACCGGCCTGCAGCTTAAGGCCGATCGCCGTCGCCCCCTGCAGCCGCACCATCGGCGCATAGCTGTCAAACGCCGGTTCAAAGAAAATCACCTCGTCGCCGGGGTGCACCAGCCCGGCAATCGCCGCGAACAGCCCTTCGCTGGCGCTGGCGGTGACCAGCACTTCGCTGGCGGCGTCATAGCGCTGGCCGTAAAGGGTTTCCACCTTGTCTGCCAGCGCCGCGCGCAGCGGCGGGTAGCCGGTCATTGACGCATACTGGTTATGCCCCTGCTGCATCGCGCGGGTGACGCCGGCCACAAGCTGCGGGTCGCAGCTGAAGTCCGGCGCGCCCTGTGACAGGTTGATCGCGTTATGCTGCGCGGAGAGCTGACCAATCACCGAAAAAATGGTGGTGCCGACATCAGGTAATTTAGAGCGCGGCTGCAGCGCAGATTTGAGGGCCATGGGAACTCCGGTTCGGGTAATTTACTGTGTAAGGGGGGTCAGCGACCGCTGTCCTATTCAACGTGGCGCACCTTGAGTGAACAAGCGATTTGTTGTCATAATAGCTATGACTTTTTCACATAGCTCAGAGGCCCTGCATGACCCAGCGCACGCTGCCGTTAAACGCCATTCACGCTTTCATCGTTACCGCCCGTCACCTGAACCTGACCCGGGCGGCGGCTGAGCTGTGCATTACCCAGGGCGCGGTCAGTCGCAAAATCAGTGCGCTGGAGGGCTGGCTGGGCTTTGCGCTGTTCGATCGCCACGCGCGCGGCCTGTACCTTACGCCGCAGGGCAGCAGCCTGCTGCCCGCGCTGCAGGCGGGCTATCAGCAGATGCTGGATGCTGCGCTGCAGGCCAGCCGCCAGCATGCCACCATCCGGCTACGCGCCCCCACCTGCGCTATGCGCTGGCTGGTGCCGCGGCTGGTTGCGCTGGAGAAGGCGCATCCGGAGCTGCACGTGGCGCTGACCACCACCGTCGATCACCGGCCGAGGCTGGAGAACTTCGACGCCGCGATAGTCTATGGGCATGAGTCGGTGGGGACGCTGTTGTTTGAGGAGGCGCTGATCCCGGTGCTGGCACCCGGCCTGCTGCCGGACGGACCGCAGGTGGCCTCGGCGCTTACGGCGCTGACCTTTCTGCACCCCACCGCCGACCGCCGCGACTGGCAGCTGTGGCTGGCGGCGCAGGGGCAGCAGCTGGAGATGCGCCGCAGTCAGCACTTCGCTACCATGGATCTGGCGATCGCCGCGGCGATCCAGGGGTTTGGCGTAACGGTCGCCGACCAGACGCTGGTGGCGGATGACCTGGCGGCGCAGCGGCTGGTGGCCCCGCTGCCCCACCCGGTGAAAACGGGGGCGATCTACAGCCTGATCCTGCGCCCGGCGTTGGGCTCGCCGCCGGGGCTGGATCGGCTGGTTAGCGGGCTGTCAGGCTGAGGCCGACAGGCGGAACTTCGCCACCGACTGCGACAGCGCTTCGGTCTGACGCGCCAGCGAGCTGGCCGCCGCCGACACCTCCTGCACCAGCGTGGCGTTCTGCTGGGTGACGGTGTCCATCTCCGCCACGGCGGTGCCGA
>NZ_JRZZ01000027.1:43275-59677 GCF_002865965.1 Erwinia sp. B116 | reverse complement strand
TTTATTACTGGAACGCTTCCCGGCATTACGCATGTAATAGCGGTTCAGCCCACACATTTTTTGCGGTACGCCTCGTAAAACAGAATTTGTGTGGGTGTCACTGGATATTTTACGATTTTAATTTCTGTTCACCGCGTTATTATTTTCTGCGTTGCAGCGATTCTGCTGTTTATTACGGAAATAACTAAGAGAGGTGAGCATGGATTTCAGTTTAATTACCTTGTTGAAAGCCACATTCGGCGGGGCGGGCTGGGGGTTTGGCCTGTCCGGATTTGTCCCGCTGATTGCACCTTCGGTTGAGCTGACCACCCACGTCATGTACAGCGGGGCAGCCTGGGGCGCTGCCGTGCTGGCATCGTTGTATATTTTTGCCGCCTGGAAGTCCCGGTAATGCAGCCTGCCTGGTACTTCCCGCACGATCACCAGCAGCTGTGCCACTTCTATATAGTGATATGTGTAAGTTATCTGGTGATGCATGTTGTCTGGGACTGGCGGTCAGATAAAACGCCGCCATTCTCATTCAGCACACTGAAGAACAAAGCTGAACAGGTATTCTCCAGCGTAACGCTGGCCTCCAGCCTGTTCTATATCGTGGTGCTGCTTGACTTAACCAATCCGCTGCGCGATACCGATCTGTTTATCTTTTCAATGATTTTCAGCGCCCTCTGCGGCGTGCTGGTATCGCTGGCTATGATGGTGCCTTATGCTAACCGGTACCAGTCCAGGCCCTGATTAAATTTTTTTTTGGTACCCGTATTCACGCGTGAATTCATCCTGGCACTCAAAGTGATAAACGAAGTTGTGTTGCCTCTCATCTAACGGAAATTCATATTTATACAGCGCGTTACTTCACCCGCGCCAGCACAAAGCCATCCCAGCCCTTTTCGCCCACGGTTTGCAGCGCGGTAGCCTCCAGCCGCGGATCGTTGCCGATCAGCCGCAGGAAGTCGCGTACGCCCTGAATATTCCAGTCGGTGGTGTCGCCGTCGGCGACTTTGCCGTTGCGCACCACATTATCACCAATAATCAGCGTGCCCGGCCGGGAGTATTTAAGCGCCCACTCCAGGTAGGCGGGGTTATTCTGCTTATCGGCATCAATAAACACCAGATCGAAGGGCGCAGACGAGGCCAGCTGCGGCAGGCTCTCCAGCGCCGGGCCGACCAGCACGGTGACCCGATCGGCCAGCCCGGCGCGGCGGATATTCTCCACCGCTACCGCCGCGTGGTGCGGCTGAAACTCCAGCGTAAACACCTGACCGTCTTCCGGCAGCGCCTTCGCCAGCCACAGCGTGCTGTAGCCGCCGAGGGTGCCGATCTCCAGAACCCGCTTTGCGCCGATCATTCTGGCGAACAGGTTGAGCAGCTTGCCCTGGTTCGGCGCCACGTCGATGGCGGGCAGGCCCGCCGCCTGGTTGGCCGCCAGCGCCGCGCTGAGCCCGTCATCCTGCGGCAGCAGCGTTTCCACCAGCCAGCCGTCGACCTGCGCCCAGCGCTCGCGGTTCATCGCCTTACTCCTCGTCGCCGAAATACCAGTAGCCGCTGTTGACCAGCGCCGCCAGCTGGGCGAGGAACGACGGGTCGTCCAGCGCGTCGCCAAACTGCGCCTGGCCCAGGGTCAGCTGATGAGCCAGCGCGGTCAGCGCGGCGCGGTGCGGCGAATCAAGCTGTTCACCGTTGATAAACACCGCCTCGCCGATTGACACCACGCGCAGTCCGCCCAGGCGGGTCAGCTCGTCGCCCTGCTGCAGCGCGTCATAGATCTCGTCCGGCTGGTAAGGCGGCTCCGGCGGGGCGATATCCAGTTCGTGGCGCGACTGCGAGATAAACTCACCAAACCACTGGTTAAACTGACCCGGCTGGTCGATGACGTTAAGCATCATCTGGCGGATGCCTTCCAGCTCGGACGGCAGGATCTCCGCCGGGTTTTCGCGCGGCTGCACGTCCGGATCGCTGAAGCGGTGGCTGCCCAGCTCGCGGGAGAGCACATGGTCGGCAAAGCCGCTGATCAGCTCACGGCCGCTCGGCGCACGGAAGCCAACGGAGTAGTTAATCGCGCTCTCCAGCGAGTAGCCTTCGTGCGGGAACCCCGGTGGAATATAGAGGATATCGCCCGGCTCCATCTCTTCATCGATAATTGCGTCGAACGGCTCGACCTGCAGCAGGTCCGGGTGCGGACAGTGCTGTTTCAGCTCGGCTTTTTCACCCACGCGCCAGCGGCGGCGGCCGGTGCCCTGGATAATAAATACGTCGTACTGGTCGAAATGCGGGCCGACGCCGCCGCCGGGCACCGAGAAGGAGATCATCAGGTCGTCGGTACGCCAGTCGGGCAGGAAGCGGAACGGGCGCATCAGCGCGGCAGACGGCGCGTGCCAGTGGTCAACGGCCTGCACCAGCAGTGACCAGTTGTTCTCACCCAGGTGGTCGTAGCTCTGAAACGGGCCGTGAGCCACCTGCCATTTTCCCTCGTCATGGCTGACCAGCCGGCTGTCGACTTCATTTTCCATCGCCAGCCCGGCCAGTTCGTCCGGGGAGATCGGATCAACAAAGTTTTTAAAACCACGTTTCAGTACCACCGGGCGTTTTTGCCAGTAGCGCTGAATAAATTCGGGCCAGTTAAGGTCGAGCTGATAATCCATGATAATTTCCTGAAACGGCTGAGTGCAGCGGCAATGTGCAAAGAGTATAACAGGGCAGGGCAGCCGGGGGGTAATGTCATCAGCAGGTGGGGATTAACGCTGGGTGCATCGGCGGCCGTTCCTGTCAGGCCGCCGCTGTCCGAGGACTAAGGGATGCCGTGCAGCACTTCCTGACGGCGGAAAATGACCTCCATCCTCGCGCCGCCGAGCGGGCTTTCATGGGCGCTGATTTCGCCGCTGTACTGTTCAAGGATCTCACGCGCCAGCCCCAGCCCCAGCCCCTGGCCGGGGCGTAGGGTGTCGGCACGCTGGCCGCGTATAAACACCAGGTCACGTTTGCTTTCCGGGATGCCCGGCCCGTCGTCTTCGACGATCAGCAGCAGCGAATTCTCGGTAAGATGGGCGCTGATCTCAACAAACTCCAGGCAATATTTACAGGCGTTATCCAGCACGTTGCCCATCACTTCCATAAAATCATTCTGCTCGCCGACGAACACCAGTTCGGGCGAGATATCCAGCGTCAGCACCACGCCCTTACGCTGGTAGACCTTATTCAGCGCCGAACACAGCCCGTCGAGCAGCGCCGGTACCGAGTGCAGATCGCGCTTCAGCGCGTGGTGGTCGGCCTGCATGCTGGCGCGGTGCAGGTAGTAGCCGATCTGCTGCGAGATGCGGCTGATCTGCTCCAGCATAATCGGCTCGGCCTGCTCCACCGACAGATTTCTGCCGTTGCGCAGCGAGCGCAGGGTGGTTTGCAGTACCGCCAGCGGCGTTTTCAGGCTGTGGGTCAGGTCACTGAGGGTGGTGCGATAGCGGGTGTAGCGCTGGCGCTCGTTGTCCAGCAGCAGGTTGAGGTTACGGACCAGGCTTTTCAGCTCCTGCGGGGGGGCCGGGTCGAGCGCGTCGCGGGTGCCGTTCTCCAGCTCATGCACCTGGCGGGCCAGCGCGCCAATTGGCCGCAGGCTCCAGTGCGCCGCCAGCCACAGCAGAGGAATAATCAGCAGCAGGTTGGCCAGCAGTACGTAGCTGAACCACGACCAGACCACGTCGGAGTGCTGCAGCTCCTGCGGAATGGAGTCGACCACCACAATGGTCAGCGGCGGCAGGTTGGCGCTGGCCTCGTAGCGGTTGACCGCCACCGAGTGGGTAAAGGTGTCGTTGCCATCATCGTCGTAGGCGGTCAGTTTATTCTGCGCGTCGCGGTCGTTGCCCAGCACTTCGCGGCTGGTTCGGTTATTGGTATCGATTTCGTAGAAGTCTGATTTATCCAGCCATTCGGGGCGGATTTTGCTGCTGATATCCGGCACGTCACGCTGCTGCCACAGCAGCTTGCCGTTTCTGTCATAGATAAACACCAGCGCCGGAAAGTTGAGCGTCATCCGCTCGGGCTGCACGATGCTCAGCCGGCCGTCCTGCCACTGTGCGAGGGTAAAGAACAGGTTGCTTTCGCTGCGCAGGACACGGTAGGTGTTTTTATCGAAGTTGACCACGTAGCCGACCACGGCGACCATGCCGTAAGAGAGGGACATGATCAGCACCACCGCCGCGGTGGCCAGCAGGAAACGGAACCGCAGCGACAGCGGCTTTTTGCGCCAGAACAGGTTCATCGGGTTACAGGTCGAAGCGGTAGCCCTGACCGCGTACCGTGGTGATCACTTCCGCGCTGTGCTCGGCCTGAATTTTCTTACGCAGGCGGCCCATTAATACGTCGATGGTGTGGCTCTCGCGCAGCTCGGCGTCCGGGTAGAGCTGCAGCATCAGCGAATCTTTACTGACCACTTTACCGGCGTTGCGGATCAGCGTTTCGATAATGGTGTACTCAAAGGCAGTCAGTTTGATCTGGTTTTCATTGACCGTCAGCTCACGGCGGGAGAGGTCGATCTGGAACGGGGCCAGGGTAATAATCTGTGACGCCAGCCCGCTGTTGCGGCGCATCAGCGCCTGCATCCGTGCGACCACCTCTTCAATATGAAAGGGTTTGGTAACGTAATCATCGGCCCCGGCTTCCAGCGCCTCGACTTTGGCCTGCCAGCCGTCACGGGCGGTGAGCACCAGAATCGGCTGGCGTACGTCTTCACTGCGCCAGCGGCGGATCAGCGCCATGCCGTCTTCATCCGGCAGCCCGAGATCGACCAGGGTAATATCCGGCGTGTGCTCACTGAGAAAATAATCCGCCTCTTTGGCATCTTCGGCCGCATCCACCTGGTGCCCCATATCCCGCAGCTGTACCGCCAGGTGATGACGCAGTAGTTGATTATCTTCCACCACTAACACTCGCATAGCTCTTTCCTTTAGAAACGACGTCGCTGTTCACCAGCATAAACCGGGAACAGTATAGGTGAAAGGGGGTAAACAGCAGATTAACGCGGGCCGCTAAACACGGCCCGCAGGGGAAATTACTTCAGATCGTCAACCATCTGAATCGCGCGGCCAAGGTAGTTAGCCGGGGTCATCTGCTTCAGGCGGGTTTTTTCATCTTCCGGCAGCGCCAGGCCGTCGATAAACGCCTTCATGCCTTCGGCGTCCACGCGCTTGCCACGGGTCAGCTCTTTCAGCTTCTCGTACGGCTTCTCAATGCCGTAACGACGCATCACGGTCTGGATCGGCTCGGCCAGCACTTCCCAGTTGCTGTCCAGCTCGGCCAGCAGGCGGTCGCGGTTCACTTCCAGCTTGGAGATGCCTTTCAGGGTGGCCTGGTAAGCGATCAGCGCGTAGCCGACGCCGACGCCGAGGTTGCGTAGCACGGTGGAGTCGGTCAGGTCACGCTGCCAGCGGGAAACCGGCAGTTTGCTGGCCAGATGCTGCATCACGGCGTTGGCCAGGCCGAGGTTGCCTTCGGAGTTTTCGAAGTCAATCGGGTTAACCTTATGCGGCATGGTGGAAGAACCGATTTCGCCGGCGATGGTTTTCTGCTTAAAGTGGTTCAGTGCGATATAGCCCCACACGTCGCGATCGAAGTCGATCAGGATGGTGTTAAAGCGCGCCATGCAGTCAAACAGCTCGGCAATGTAGTCGTGCGGCTCGATCTGGGTGGTGTACGGGTTCCAGGTAATGCCCAGCGAGGTGACAAACTCTTCGCTCAGCTGGTGCCAGTCTACTTCCGGATACGCGGCGATGTGGGCGTTATAGTTGCCGACCGCGCCGTTGATTTTACCCAGCACTTCAATGCGCTCCAGCTGACGCAGCTGGCGTTCGAAGCGGTAGGCAACGTTGGCCATCTCTTTACCGAGGGTGGACGGGGTGGCAGGCTGACCGTGGGTGCGTGAGAGCAGCGGGATATCACGGTACTGCACAGCCAGATCCTTGACTGCGGCGATGATCTTGTTCCAGTACGGCACGATCACCTCGCGACGTGCCGTTTCCAGCATCAGCGCGTGCGACAGGTTGTTAATGTCTTCTGAGGTACAGGCGAAGTGGATAAATTCTGACACCGCATGCAGGGAAGGTACGCTCTCCACTTTCTCCTTGAGGAAGTATTCAACCGCTTTCACATCATGGTTGGTGGTGCGCTCGATAGTTTTAATCCGCGCGGCGTCTTCTTCGCTGAAGCTGCTGACGATTGCATCAAGGTAAGCGTTTGCGTCGGCGTCAAATGCAGGAACTTCCCTGATCTCTGCGCAGGTCGCCAGCTTCTGTAACCAGCGAACTTCAACCTCAACGCGGAACTTCAGCAGGCCGAACTCGCTGAAAATGCCGCGCAGGGGGCTGACTTTGTCGCCGTAACGGCCATCAACGGGTGAGACGGCGGTCAGAGAGGATAATTCCATTGGTGCAACTCCTGGATCGGTTGTAAACATCAGGTTGGGGTCCCGTTCAGGCGGGCCAGAATCGCTTTCGCCTCGTTAACAAGACGGCCACGGGAAAACATCAGCTGCAGGCGGCCACCGCCAACCTGCTGCCACAGCACCGCCGAGCGGATACCCGCCAGCAGTGCCGCACGAACTTTACTCTGCACCTGCGAATTCTGCAGCACGGCCGGTGAACCGGTGACCTGAATACGCGGGCCGAGCGGGCTGATCACATCAACGTAGATGCCGGCCATGGCGCTAATCAGCGTATCCGACTCCAGATCGTAATGCGCCAGCTGGCGGTCAAGCTGCGCGATGCGGCTGGAGAGCTCGTTAAGCGCGGTTTTACTGGCGCTGAGCTTGCGCTCCAGCACCATCATGCTCAGCGTGTAGCGCGTCAGCTCGGCGCCCAGCCCCTGGCGGCTGTTGCTGTTCAGCACCGCCAGCAGCGTCTCCAGGCCAAACTGCAGGTTGGCCTCGTCATTGCCAAACACCGCCAGCGTGGAGGACGGGTTCAGATCCAGCAGGCTGTTCAGTGACACTTTCAGCGCCTCCGGCGGGCAGCTGCCCTGATGGGCCAGCTGCTGTACCAGATGCGCCGACTGACCGATGCCGGCCAGTGCCAGGGTAATATCATAAAAATTCTTTGCCACGGTGGCTCCTGTTATCGTCCCGCGTCGTGCGGGAGGCCCGGCTTTATGCAGTAACCAGCGGCAGACGCTGTTCAATAATACCGCCGCCGAGGCAGACGTCATCCAGATAAAACACCGCGGACTGGCCCGGCGTCACCGCCGCCACCGGCAGATCAAAACGCACCTCAATGCGCTCATCGTCCAGCGGCGTGACGGTGCAGGGGATATCTTCCTGACGATAGCGGGTTTTCACCACGCAGCGCAGCGGGGCGGTAAGCGGCGTGCGATCCACCCAGTGCAGCTGCTGGGCAACAAGGCCGACCGACATCAGGCGCGGGTGATCGTGGCCCTGAGCCACCACCAGCACGTTGTTCGCCACGTCTTTATCCACCACGTACCACGGCTCCTCGCCGTGATCTTTGGTGCCGCCAATGCCTAAGCCTTTGCGCTGGCCGAGGGTGTGGTACATCAGCCCCTGGTGCTGACCGACGGTATCACCGGCTACGGAGACAATCGGGCCGGGCTGCGCGGGCAGATAGCGACGCAGGAACTCGGTGAACTTGCGCTCGCCGATAAAACAGATGCCGGTGGAGTCTTTTTTCTTCGCGGTGACCAGCTCCAGCTGTTCTGCAATGCGGCGCACTTCCGGCTTCGGCAGATCGCCGACCGGGAACAGGCTCTGCGCGATCTGGTCGCTGCCTAAGGTGTAGAGGAAGTAGCTCTGGTCTTTGTTGCCGTCCAGCCCGCGCAGCAGCTGACTTTTACCGTCAACGTCATGGCGGCGCACGTAGTGGCCGGTGGCGATAAAGTCCGCGCCAAGGTCTTCGGCTGCAAACTCCAGGAAGGCTTTAAATTTGATCTCTTTATTGCACAGGATGTCCGGGTTAGGCGTGCGTCCGGCCTTGTACTCTTCCAGGAAGTGCTCGAAGACGTTGTCCCAGTATTCAGCGGCGAAGTTGATGGTGTGCAGATGGATCCCTAATTTGTCACACACCGCCTGTGCGTCAGCCAGGTCGGTGGCTGCCGTACAGTACTCTTCGCCATCATCCTCCTCCCAGTTTTTCATAAACAGGCCTTCGACCTGATAACCCTGCTGCATCAGCAGCCAGGCAGAAACGGAGGAGTCCACGCCGCCGGACATCCCGACGATCACTTTTTTCTGGCTGTTCATACTGTTCGACATTTAATACCCAACCTGAGGTTTTAAGGAGCCGTTAAAGGCGGCTCTGATAAAATTGCGGCATATTCTATCATGCGTTGCTGGCGCGCGCATCCTCGCTAAACGGCCACTGAAAGGCGCTGAGCAGGGCCAGCGGATGACGGGTTCCCTGCTGGTAAATACGCAGGCTTTCCGCCACCAGTGGCGATCGCAGCTTCTTCGAGGTGAGGATCTCCTCCGGCGGCAGCCACCAGCAGCGGTCGATATCTTTATCCTGTGGGTAGGTCTCGACCATCGCCGGGAGATCCAGGCTGAACAGGAAACGCAGGAACGGCGTATTATCCGGCGCGATCCACTGATGCATCGCCAGAAAGGCCTGCGGAACGGCATCAATGCCGGTCTCTTCCGACAGCTCACGCACGGCGGCCTGTAACAGCGTTTCGTTGGCCTCCAGATGCCCGGCGGGCTGGTTCAGCGTGGCGCGGCCGCGCACCCGCTCTTCCACCACCAGGAACTGGCCTTCGGCCTGTACGACGGTGGCGACGGTAACGTGGGGTTTAAACATTTCAGGCTCCGGTTGCTGCGCGCCAGGGGGCGGTCAGCGTTAAATTTGGTCGGTAATATCGCGCCACTCGCCGGGTGCCAGCCCCTGTAACTGCAGCGCGCCCATTGAGAAGCGAATCAGGCGCAGGGTCGGGAAACCGATATGGGCGGTCATTCGCCGCACCTGGCGGTTACGCCCCTCAGACAACGTGATTTTTAGCCAGCAGGTGGGAATCGACTTCCGCTCACGGATCGGCGGATTGCGCGGCCACAGCCACGCCGGTTCGGCCACCTGCTCCACGCCGGCGGGCAGGGTAGGGCCATCGTTCAGCACCACGCCGCTGCGCAGCGCCTGCAGATCGCTCTCCGCCGGCTCGCCCTCCACCTGCACATAATAAATTTTGCCGGTGCGCTTACCGGGCTGGGTCAGCTGCGCCTGCAGCGCGCCGTCGTTGGTCAGCACCATCAGCCCTTCGCTGTCGCGATCCAGCCGCCCGGCGGCATAGATCCCCGCCTGCGGAACATAATCCTTCAGCGTGCGCCGCCCCGCTTCGTCGCTGAACTGCGGCAGCACATCAAAGGGTTTATTAAACAGCACCACGCAGCGGGGCCCTTTGGGGGCAGCCGGGCGGCGCTGTGGCGGGCTGGAGCGTTTAACGCGGTGATTAGCAACAGAAGTTTTTCGCATGGTCTTTGCACTTGAGAACAATAGGCGCATTATACCTCAATCTTCAGAGGATTGGCGCAGAGTCAATATTCGAGTAGTATTGACGCGCATCTTACAAGTCATTAACAAAAAAGCGCTCGAAGGAGAGGTTGATGGAAAGCAAAGTAGTTGTTCCGGCGGAAGGTCAGAAAATCACCCTGGATCAGGGAAAACTGAACGTACCTAACAATCCAATCATCCCGTTTATTGAAGGTGATGGCATTGGGGTAGACGTTTCCCCGGTGATGATCAAAGTTGTCGACGCCGCCGTGAAGAAAGCTTACAACGGTGAGCGTAAAATCTCCTGGATGGAAATTTACACCGGTGAGAAATCCGTAGAGCTGTACGGTCAGGACGTCTGGCTGCCGGAAGAGACCCTCGAACTGATTAAAGAGTATCGCGTGGCCATCAAAGGCCCACTGACCACCCCGGTCGGCGGCGGTATTCGCTCCCTGAACGTGGCCCTGCGCCAGCAGTTAGACCTCTACATCTGCCTGCGTCCGGTGCGTTACTACACCGGCACCCCAAGCCCGGTAAAACGCCCACAGGATACCGATATGGTGATCTTCCGCGAAAACGCCGAAGACATCTATGCCGGTATCGAGTGGAAAGCGGGTACGCCGGAAGCCGAGAAAGTGATCAAGTTCCTGCGCGAAGAGATGGGCGTGAAGAAAATTCGCTTCCCTGAGCAGTGCGGTATCGGCGTTAAGCCGTGTTCAGAAGAAGGCACCAAGCGCCTGGTACGTGCGGCGATCGAATATGCGATCACCAACGACCGTGACTCAGTGACCCTGGTTCACAAAGGCAACATCATGAAGTTCACCGAAGGTGCCTTCAAGGACTGGGGCTATGAACTGGCGCGTCAGGAGTTCGGCGGCGAGCTGATCGACGGCGGCCCGTGGGTGAAAATCAAGAACCCGAACAACGGCAAAGAGATCGTGATTAAAGACGTGATCGCCGACGCCTTCCTGCAGCAGATCCTGCTGCGTCCGGCCGAGTACGACGTGATCGCCTGTATGAACCTGAACGGCGACTACATCTCTGACGCCCTGGCTGCACAGGTTGGCGGTATCGGTATCGCTCCTGGCGCCAACATCGGTGACGAGTGCGCGCTGTTCGAAGCCACCCACGGTACCGCACCTAAGTACGCGGGCCAGGATAAAGTGAACCCAGGTTCCGTGATCCTGTCCGCTGAAATGATGCTGCGTCACCTGGGCTGGTTCGAAGCCGCAGACCTGATCATCAAAGGCATGGAAGGCGCAATCGCAGCCAAGACCGTGACCTATGACTTCGAACGTCTGATGGACGGCGCTAAGCTGCTGAAATCTTCAGAGTTTGGCGATGCAATGATCTCTCACATGTAATGTGGTGAGTGGGTGATTGTGAAAGCGGGGGCCCTGGTGGCCCCCGTTTTTTTGCCTGAAAAAACTTACCGCAAAACTCTTCCCCAGAACGGGCTAAATGGAGCATATGGACATCAATCTGACCGGCTTTATTCCAGCACTATTGCCCGTTGCACTCTCTCCCGGCGCAAGCTTCACGCTTGTTATGAGCAGCGCACTGGCCGGTGGACGCAGCGGACTTTGCAGAACCCTTGCCGGCACAGCATTGGGTATCTACACCCATGCGCTGTTGATCGGACTCGGCATAACTGCCGTGATTGTCTCGTCTCCGGCGGTATATGGTTTTCTGAAAATTGCGGGAACCCTCTATCTTCTTTGGTTAGGGATGATGCTCATCCGTAGTGGCCTGGATGCCAGGCCCACTCAACTCAAAAAAAGCCTGTCTGCCGTTACGGTAAAAGAGGCGTGGCTTGCCAACGTTCTGAATCCTAAAGCCATCATTTTCTATCTGACCGTTGTCTCCCAGTTTGCTGGCAAGCAGGGGGGCGTTGGCAATTACCTGACCTTAGCCTCCGTGCACGTGCTGGTCATGAGCCTCTGGCTTATCGTTATCAGCTACATCCTGATTTTTTCAGCAAAAAAGAGCAATCCAGCCCGGTTAAAAAAATACGTCAACACCTGCGGAGGGGGGCTGCTGGTCATTTTTGCCCTTCACAACTTTGTTGAATAACTCCTGGCAGGTTAGCGAGCGAATTAAATAAAACCTGAGTCAGCCCAAATCTGCGATCTGCTTTTAAATCGGCAGTGATCCCTCAACAGCCTTCATGCTAAACGGTCTCTGTGATCCAAATCAGTGGGGAGTCGCTGCCCGGTGGCAGGGATTGCGAGGGCGTGTGTGGGATGGAGATCGTGCGGGCAGGGGACAGTACTGCAAAAAATACACAAATGGTGCTCAGAGTGATAGGGTTAACTCTTTGCCACATAAAGAGGAAACGCTAATGATTGTAAGGACCTGGCACGGATGTGTTCCGCTTAAACATGCTGAAGGGTTTGCCAGACACCTGGAAAAGACAGGGGTAGAGCATTCAGGAAGCATCCCCGGCAACAAAGGTGCATATGTCCGCAGGGAAACCCAGGGCGGTTGGGAGCACTTCTTTCTGGCCACTTACTGGCAGGATCTGCAGTCGGTAAAGGCCTTCGCCGGAGAAAACTATCATGTGGCGGTGACCTACCCGGACGATGAAGAGTTCGAGCTGCTCTCCGACCCGTATGTTTTCCAGCATGAAGTGGGAGCCGTCACCCCCCTTTAGCCTCTTTTACGTGCCAGCCTTTCGGTTGGCATGAGTTGCCGTACATGGAAAGAGGAGACTCACTTTGGGGATTGGGTGCGCTGCCAGGATTGAATTCCGGAGTGTTGGCAATGCGCGGCTATGGATCGCAAAGTCACCCTGATACAGCGAAGTGAAGGTACGGTGTGAGTGGTACGGTACTGGGCAGATAAACCGTTCTGACCTGTACGCAAAAAGGACATTTTTAAGTGATAAAACTATTGACGCATTACGCAGAAAGAATACTATAGGTCTTAATGATGCCTGCAACGACCCCTCGGGGAAGTTAGTGGGCTTTTTTTTGCTTTTTCAGGGATGATACCGCTATGCCGACAACCCTTTACAACAAGCCCTATCGAACACCTGCCGATTTGGTTAAAGACCTGAAGCGTAAACAGCTTCAATTTCTTGATGAAGCTGAAGCAGAAATGACGCTGAGTCAGATTAGCTATTACCATTTCAAAATCTACCTTCATCCCCTGTTAGATCCGGCCAGCCCTGGCGGTAAAAAATACAGGCAGGGTGAATATTTTGAATACGGTCTGGAGCTATACAGGTTCGACGAAAAGCTCCGGGTGTTACTGTTTGGCGTGATTGCGCGGCTGGAAGTTAAGCTGAGAAGCAGACTCGATCATGCTTTATCATCCCACTCAAACAATCCATTCTGGTATCTGGATGACACCTATTTTTTCACAAAACAAGGTTCCGGGAAAATTGACGGTGTACGCGCAAAAATACAGACAGACTTCAGTTACGAAAAAGAGTTATACGCAAGAAATTACCGCAGCAAGTACCATAACAACATCCATAATCAGTTTTCGGATCTTCCTCCCTTCTGGATAGCCAGCGAATTAATTACCATTGGCAGCTTATTCAGGATATTTGAGAATATTGATTTTTCATATTTCAAAAAACTGGCTACACCTGATAATTTAATACTGGATAATCTGGCGAAAGAGTTTGGTGCGAATGACTTTAAGGCGCTGACAAACTGGGTTCAACGTCTGCGAGACGTCAGAAACAGGTGCGCACATCATAGCCGCCTGTGGAATGCCAAACTTGCTGCGCCGAGTCAGATAGCCGGTGAGTTGAGCATAACTACTACACACCAGTATCGACCTTATCTGACCATCTGTGTGATGCACAAAATGATCAGGTCGCTTGGTTTAACGGGGATCGAGCTGAAGGGGGAAGTACAGCGCCTTTTTGCACGCAGCCCCGCGGCAAGGCGGCACATGGCCGATACCGGTTTCCCCCAGGGTTGGGAAACGGAACCATTCTGGAATTAAAGACGATTGTTTCCAATTGATTGAATACCTTCCGATGAAAAAGACAGCTCTCGGATTTCATAAGTAAACAGCATATACGGTCACAAAATTTCCAAAATTCTGTTTTAAGAATGATGGACTGGAAACTCCGTCTTTGGCACCTGGCTGCCTGATTTATTATTTTTCTAGTCGGCCAGTTACGAGGAACGAGAATTCCCAATTGCTTCCCCATTTATAGCGCATATAAATCAACATGAGGCAGGTTAGTGGTAACGGAATTACTTACGCCTTTCTAATTCGGCTAATGCATATTTTCCTCGTTCCACTACTGACGGCGATATGTCGGAAGCCAGAACTTTTGCCAGTCTGAATGCTTCTTCACCAATAAAATCATATTGCTGGAGGATACCAACGTCACCGCCAAACAACTGGACAGAACGCTGCATCAGCTGACGTACAGCAAAAACTTCCATCCAAAGGCGGTGATTTTTGGTCAGTTCTATGCGATGGGTGCAGCTGAAAGCGAGAAGCACCTGTATCGTCAGGTGATTAAGGATTTTGCCGGGCGGGTGAGTTATCCCGTCTACTATTACCCGGTATTCGGCCACGGTGAAACCAATAGACCGTTTATTCTCGCCCGGCGGGCGGAGATTTTATGCCGTACCGGTTATCTGTTGTGCAGCCTGACGCAAGCGCCGGTTGTAAGCGGCTTCAGCGATACACCGTCGCCATCCCCTGGCGTTCGGTGATGCACTCGTCGGCACCCATTTCGAATTCCCGGCAGATCAGCGGGCGGTTTTCGTAAATGGTGCACATCATGGTGTTGCGGTCCAGCGCCGCACACCAGCCATCGTCCAGCCGCAGCATCACTTCACTGTCCCAGTCATCGTAATCGATAAACCGTTTCGGCACCCCGGTATCGGTGATCAGCATCACCTCCAGCTGGCAGCAGCAGGCGGCGCAGGTGGAACAGGTGACGGCGGGCGTATCCGCAAGCTGGGTAACGGGGATAGTGTTCATAGTCGCGATATGCGTTTTACCTGAGGGCCCGCGTCGTATCGACGTGGCCGTTAAATGAGTGACCGATAAAGGAGGGGCATTTTGTCAAACGCTGCCGCTTTGTCAATCGTCGCTGTACTATCCCTGTGCCGCCTGTACCGCGTGTGTTGCCATATTCTGACGCTCTGAAGCCCTGATGCACAGGGATCGGCGTACGCTCCCTGCCTGCAATGGCGAATAAAAGCCCTGTGGGCATCACTAAAAATCCCTCCGCTTCACAGTTTTTATATTAAAAATCAGCGGTAAGGGTGGATTGAAAACCCGGCCGCTATCACAAAACGTCCACATTATTTGAATTACCTCACTGTTTGCCCCCCGATCAATAAGCCATTTCCACCTTCGGCTGGAAACCCGCTGTCTGTACCCCGCCGTCAGCCGGTTTAGACTGAGATTCGACTTCACAATAACCGACACGCGCAAAGGGATGCCGCCTTATGTTAATTGCACGAGAGAACATTTTTCTGAACCAGGCCTTCACCAGTAAGCAGGAGATATTTCGCTTTCTGGCGGGCCATGCGGTGGCGCAGGGCTGGGCGGAAAGCGCCGCCGCGATTGAGGCCGACCTGTGGCAGCGCGAGCAGCAGTACTCCACCGGGTTTGAAAATCAGATCGCCATTCCCCACGCCAAAACCGCCAACGTCAGCCAGGCCGGGGTGATCTTTATTCGCCTGGCGCAGCCGATTGAGTGGGAAAGCCTCGATGACCAGCCGGTACAAATTATCTTCGGCTTACTGGTGCCGGAATCCGGGGCGAAGGTTTTACATCTGCAGATCATTAACAGCCTGGCCAGCCAGATCGTTGAGGATGATTTTCGGCAGTTTCTGTTCATTGCAGAAAGCGAAAACGCGCTGTTCGAATTTATGAAATCACGCATTGCCATTGAGGAAGACGCATGAATATTGTCGGAGTGACTTCCTGTATTGCCGGACTGGCGCATACGCCGATGGCGGCAAAATCGCTGGAGAAAGAGGGCAGCAAACTGGGGCATCAGATCAAAATAGAGCAGCAGGGGGCGATGGGCATCCTGAATAAAATTACCCCGCAGGAGGTGGCCGCAGCCGATTTTGTGCTTATCGCCGCCGACCGCTCCATTGAAGAGGAGGAGCGCTTCGCCGGGAAAGTGATTATCCGGGTGAAAATCGGCCAGTGCGTCGGCCATGCGGCCGAGGTGATCGCCAAATGCGTGACGGCGGTTGCCGCCCGTCAGCAATCATAAATCAGGTGCCGCAATGAAAAAAATAATGGTCGATATCAAGAACCATCTGATGACCGGGATCTCCTTCGCCCTGCCGGTCATTATTGCCGGTTCGCTGATGGTGGCGGTGGCGAAAATTATCGGCCTGGCCTTCGGTGCCGCCGATCTCAATGCCTTTGCCGAACAGGACGGGTTGAGCCACTGGCTGTACCTGACCCAGGAGACCGGTTTTAAAATCATCGGCCTGATGAACTACGTGCTGGGTGCCTACGTGGCCTACTCCATCGCCGGGAAAAAAGGGCTGGCCGCCGGTTTTACCGCCGGGCTGATCGCCTCGCTGACCGGCTCCGGTTTTCTCGGCGCGGCGCTGGGTGGGCTGCTGGCCGGTTACTCCTCTGAGTGGGTTTCACGCAAAGTGCAGATCACCGGGTCTGCGGCCACCTCGGTGCCGCTGATTATTCTGCCGTTTATCACCGTCGGGCTGCAGGTGCTGGTAATGCTGCTGCTGCTGGGCGACGTCTTAAGCTGGCTGAACACCTCGCTGATGGCCTGGGTGCAGCAGATGACCGAAGACGGCACCAGCACGGTGCTGCTGGCGGTGGTGCTGGGCGGCATGATCTGCTTTGACCTCGGCGGCCCGGTCAATAAGGCCGCGTGGGGCACCGGCAATGTGCTGTTCCTCAGCGGCGTCTATATGCCGGCGATCCTCGTCAACGTGGCGATCATTATTCCCCCGCTAGGTTAC
>NZ_JRZZ01000027.1:40552-43265 GCF_002865965.1 Erwinia sp. B116 | reverse complement strand
ATCCGGCGCGTTGAATCCCGCTTAACGTGCTGGCCGGTGCGCTGGGTGCGATGACGGTGGCGCTGCTGAAAGCCTACCCGATTATGCCGCCGCTGGGCGGACTGTACGGCGGTTTTACCGTCGGCAACGCCTGCCTGTACGTGGCCGAACAGGCGGTGATGAATCATTTTCTCAGCTACATCAGCAGCGCCTGGTTTTGTGAGCTGAACTATGACGATCTGTCGCGGGAAAACCTGCTCAGACACATTACCGCGATGCGTATTCGGGTGAATTTCGGCATAACCATTATCAATCCGCTGATTGAACAGATTAAACGCCACTACCCGCTGATTTATGAAATGACGCTGGCGGCGTTCAGCGAGCTGGATCTGTGGTTCAGCGGGCCGATCAGCGACGACGAGATCGGTTATCTGGTGATGCATATCGGGGCCATTCTGGAGGAGACGCAGTCGAGGGACGCGCAGCACCCGGTCACCGCGCTGCTGGTCAGCGATCAGGGAGACGCCGCCACCCGGCTGGTGTGCCAGAAGATTATCCGTATGTACCCGAACATTCTGATTAATCGCTGCCTCTCTGTGGCCCGCTATCAGCAGCTGGCGCAGGTGGAGGAGGACCTGGTGCTAACGCTGGCGAAAGTGGAAGAGAAGCACCCGCGAACCATCAGCCTGTCACCGCTGCCCGATCGCGGCCAGCTGGAGAGCATTAAGCCGCTGCTGTCCGTGGCCAGACCGTCGCCGGAGGCGATGAGCAACTGGTTCCCGGCGGCACATTTCACCATCATTCGCGATGCGGACTACGACAAAGCCGCGCTGATTGCCATGATGGCCGGGCAGCTGCAGAGCAGTGGCCGGGTGGATGCCAGCTACGCGGATTCGGTAATGGAGCGTGAGGCGCGCGCCTCGACGCTGCTGGATGATAAAATTGCCATCCCCCATCCGATGGGGCTGGTGGCGCTCAGTACGGTGGTGGCGGTGGCGATATTCCCACAGGGCATCGAATGGGATGAGGGCAAAGTTGTCAGGCTGGTCTTTATGCTGGCCATCAGCGGGGATGCGTTTGCCGACAGTATGCTGATCTATGATTACCTGACCAATATTCTGGATGATGACGTGATTGATAAATTAAGTCAGTCAGACAGCCATAACGATTTTATTCTGCGCTCGGAGAACTATTTTTTACAGGCTTAACCCGAATAAACGGGTTAAGCGGGATATCTGTGGGTATGTAGTTAATCTAAAATAATAATGGAGTTAACATGAATATCAGAAATTACCTCTGTGTATTAACCCTGTTCAGCGTTCCGGCCGTGGCGGGGATCACCTTTGATACACCGGAGGGCAGCCTTAAATTATACGGTGACGTTGAATTTAACGTCGATGCCGCCAGCCGCACCGGGCAGTTAACTTCGCTGCGTACCAGCGCCGGTAAAGACTGGAAAGCCGGTGATGCGGAGCGCTGGGACGTAAACGGGCGCATCCTGATTGGCCTGGACGGCTACCGGCTGATGGAAAACCGCAACTTTGCCGGTTTTACCGTGCAGCCGCTGGCCGACCTGACCGGCTCAATGAACCTCGATGATGCCGCGTTCTTCTTTGGCAGAGAGCAGGACTGGAAATTCAAAGTGGGCCGCTATGAAGCCTATGATATGTTCCCGCTGAATCAGGATACGCTGATTGAGTACTCGGGTAACACTGCCAATAACCTCTATAACGACGGCTACGGCTACATTTATATGATGAAAGAGGGGCGCGGCCGCAGCAGCTCCGGCGGTGCTGTGCAGCTCAGCAAACAGAGCGGCCCGTTCTGGTTTGAAGTCAATGCGCAGGCAAGCGACGACACCACGCTGTTCCAGGAAAGGAACTATCACGGCAACGCGCTGGATAATAAAAAGAACACCATTTACCTGCGCCCGTCGGTGGTGATCGACAGCAACGGCACGGAAGCGGCAAACCTGGCTTAGCGTCTGCCCCATATGGCTCTTAATGCCCACCTGCCCACCAGGCGCGTAGCGGATGCGGGGGTCGCCAGCCGTAAGTGTACGCTCTGTGATCCCGGACAGAAAATAATACCGACATCAGACAGTTATCTGCTGTTAACACCACACAATTTAACATTCTGATGTAAACTGTTAACAAGCGGGGCGCAAAAATCCCGCTGGCAGTTCTCCCAGGCATGGATCTCAGCCTGGCATTATCGTCTGGTCATCAAGGGGGTTATATGACACAACGTTTAGGCGATCTGTTCCAGGAAATCAAAGACCGGATTGCGAAAGTTCGCGGCCTGACCAACGACGAGGATGTTGAGCCGGATGACCGGATCAAAATTCACAACCGCGCCTTCCTGCTGTTCTCCCTCGACTGTCTGCTGGACGAATACCGCACTAAAAATGCGTCTCTTTACTCTGCGCTGAGAGGAAGGGATGCGCTGCACCATCTGTTACTGAAAAAGTACGGCTGGACGCTGTACGAGATCCGTTCGCTGACGCTGGCCGACAGCCTGTTTGCCATTCAGGATGAGCTGGTGTTCGACAAGCTGCCGCAGGCGGTACAGGGCTACCTTAAAGAGAATCACTGGGATAAGTTCAGCAGCACCTTTGACGATCTGACCGATCAGGAGTGGGACCCGATGCTGGGTAACGGCCACTTCGATCTGACCCAGCGTTAAACGCCCGGCGGCCGACCCGGTCCCCTGGCTGGCCGCCATTGCGTTGCCT
>NZ_JRZZ01000027.1:18659-40535 GCF_002865965.1 Erwinia sp. B116 | reverse complement strand
GACCGAAAGACCGAAAGACCGAAAGACCGAAAGACCGAAAGACCGAACGACCGAACGACCGAACGACCGAACGACAAAAAAACATGACGTAAGCACGTGAGCACGTGAGTACGTGAGTACGTCATTATGTCAGATGCCGCACAGTTTGCCCTCAGGTTGACGCCGGGTGCCGGTGACAAAGCCGTTCCAGCAGCATACCGGATAGACAGGCTCCGATAATCACCAGAAACCCCATAAGTGGTCCACCTGCCAGCAGCAGAGTGCAGAGTATGGCAGCATTCATTTTGTCTGTTCTTCTTATTGAAAGTGACTAACATCGCCATGTTGGCTCCTGCCGGCAGCCGGTGCAATGCGCAGGATCAAAATTCGCGAGACGATTCGCAGTTAATCAGCATCAGGTGGATTTTCTCAAAATATTAATAGACTTAATACATTCACCTCTGAATGTAATGCGCTACATTACGTTGAAAAAAAACCATTTCCGGCGGGTTCAATGCGCTAATTTCTTGATGTAAGGGCATGGGGCGGGAAAATGACAGATAAGAACAGCAGGTTTTCAGGACAAAAAAAAAGCCCGCTAAGAGCTTTGCTGCGGGCCAACACCAGGGAAATCGATTAGAAATAATAATAAGACTTATCTCAGGTAATGCAACTCAAAAGCGTCGCATCCCTGTGTAAATTTGTGCAAATTTTGTTATGCCGCTCTGCGGCAATCAGTAAGACTCCGACACCAGCCACTGATCGGCCTCGTCAAACATCTCTTCAATAATCCGCATCAGCACGGCTTTGTCGCTTTTACTGACGTCGGTTTTGACGCCGTTCGCCTGCATCGCTTTGACTTTGACCTCCATTTCCGGAAACACGCGCTGCACGCGTTTTTCCAGTTCGTTGCGAATTAACTCCCCGGCGTTGGCCAGCCCGGCAACGTTGCGCTTGTCATAAATCAGTTCAACAAACATCTCTGCTCCTTACGATTTTTATCTGTATAAAAATACAGGTATCCGTCGGGGGGTTCAACAGGATTTATCAGTCGTGGCATGGTTTTGCGGCGCGTAACGATAAAAATTGTCACTAACGCAGCTGTGGATAGTCCGACAGGGTCAGTGCGGCGTGGCCGTCGCTAACGGCCAGCCTGCCGTGCGCCCCCAGCGGCAGCGTCACCGTATCGGCGGCATGCCCAAAAGCCAGCCCGCTGACTACCGGCAGGCCGGTCAGATTACGGATCAGCTGCCAGACGTCCGGGAAATCGTAGCCGCCGTCATAATCACTCAGCGTTGCGCCGGTAAAGCTGCCGGTAACAATAGCGGATTGCCGCGCCAGCACGCCGCTGTACAGCAGCTGCAGCAGCATACGTTCGGTGCGGAATGGGTGCTCGTTAATGTCTTCGATCACCAGAATCCCTCCCTCAATCGCGGGCAGATACGGCGTGCCGGCCAGCGAGGCGATCATCGCCAGGTTTCCGCCCCACAGGGTGCCGCTGGCGTTAACTTCCCCTGCCGCCTCGCTGGTCTGCCAGTCGAGAGTGAAGCTTTCGCCGCTCAGCGCCTGCCAGAAGCACGCAAGTGTAAAGTCATTAAGGGTTTCCGGCCCAAAGTTGGCGGCCAGCATCGGCCCGCTAAAGCTTTTTACCCCGCACTGTGCCAGCAGCGCGAGCTGGATGGCGGTGAAGTCGCTGTGGCCGCAAAGCGCCAGCGGCGCGTCGCGCAGTCGTTCTCCGAGAGCGGCATAGTTCAGCCGGGGGAGCAGGCGGCTAGCGCCGTAGCCGCCGCGTACCGCAAGTACGATATCAGGGAGTTCGGCCATGCTGGCCAGCCGGTTGATATCCGCCAGCCGGGTATCGTCGTCGCCGGCAAAGCGCCGGTCGCGGCGCTCAATGACCGCAGTGTTATCGACCCGATGCCCCCAGCCGCGCAGCCGCGCGACGCCAAGACGGGCAGCCGGCTGATTGTGGCAATAGCCGGAAGGGGCGATCAGATGGATGTTGCGCGGAGTGATTGCCATAATGCTTACTTTTCTCCATGCGGGGCGCGCGTGACGCCGCTGTGCGATCGATAAATGATGAACATATCCTGTGGTAGAATCAGCCGCGCCGCGCGCTGCTGAAAATTCACGCGCTCAGAAATGAATCATTTCTCGCCTGTTATGTCCAATCAGAGCGATGATAAACAAAACTTTACGCTAAGTCGTTCACGGCGGCCAATAAATTAAGAATTACGGTAATTCTCAGTTCGTTACGATACCGTAATATGTAGCGCGAAGCGAAAGCGCAGAGGATAAGACAAGCGTGAAAACAAGCGTGAAGACGGTAGCGATAGCCGCTGCCTTACTGCTGGCGGGCTGCGCCAGCGAAACCCCAAAACGAATCGTCAGTCAGCCCTCTTCACCGCTGATTACCACACCGCCGAAACAGTCCACGCAGCCGTGGTCCGGCGTAACCCGCCATACGGCGCATAACTACGGCGTTGACCCGAAGCTGGTGGATGCGATTATTGCGGTGGAGTCCGGCGGCAACCCGACGGTGGTCAGCAAATCGAACGCGGTGGGGCTGATGCAGATCAAAGCCTCGACGGCCGGGCGTGAAGTGTACCGTTCGCAGGGCAAGGGCGGCCAGCCGAGCAAGTCTGAACTGCGCGACCCGGTAAAAAATATCGATATCGGCACCGCCTATCTGCGCATCCTGCAGCAGCAGCAGCTGGCAGGCATCCGTAATCCGGAAACGCTGCGCTATGCCACCATCGTGGCCTACGTTAACGGTGCCGGCGCGCTGCTGCGCACCTTCTCACGCGACCGCGACCGGGCCATTGCGATGATTAACGCCATGAGTCCGGAAGAGTTCACTCGCCACGTGCAGGATAAACATCCGGCGGCGCAGGCACCGCGCTATCTGTGGAAGGTGAACAGCACCTACCGCACCATCTGATCCTCTGCGTTACTGGAAGCGGTTGGCTTTATCCCGGGCCAGCCGCTCCAGCGCAAACACCACCTGCTGCAGCTCTCGCTCCTGGCCCGGTTCCAGCGCCACAAAACGCAGGCTCAGGCGTGGGGTGACGATAGTCTGATTTTTACTGCCGATCACGCTGCGCTGGCTGATAGTGACCAGCTGAGTGTCGATTTCAAAGCGGCCATACTCGCCCATATCCACCCGCAGCTTTTTAATGGTGTCGCCGTCCTGCAGCGTTTCCGGTAACGGACCCTCGGCCAGCGCGCCGATGCCGCCCAGCGACAGATCCTGCAGGCGCAGGCGGCCTTCACCGCTGCCGTCCGGCCAGGGAACATAGCAGTAGAACACCGGCGTCAGCGGGGCATGAACGCGGAAAAACTCGCGGCGCTGGATCATCCACAGCACCTCCGGCAGCGCGGCGGTGAAGGCCGGCAGCCCATCCAGCTCGTCGGCCTGCAGCGCAGGCAGAGCGAACTCCACCTTGGCACCGCGCGTTTCTGCGGTCACGTGTAAATTCTGTGCTTCGCGCGCCAGCTGGTTGTCGTAGTCGTTGCTGCCGTAATCCATCACCACCCGATCGCGATCGGCAGCCAGCAGGCGGGTGATAAACTGCCCGCGGGTGTGGTTGATCATCACCGGGGTCTGGTTTTCCAGCAGTTCGCGCAGGACTGCCAGCACGGCCAGTGGTCCACGTTTCAGGTATTGTTCTTTGTCTTCCTGTTTCACTTGCAACTCCGATAAGTAGCGGACCACGGGCACTCAGCCCAGCGTGGTATATCGGCCATTAAAGCAGAATCTTTACGTTTTTTTTACCTGACGGAGTAAAAATTTCCACAAAAATTCGTGTCTGAAATCACAAGGTTAGAATCTGTGTCCTATACTTTGTTCAGCACAGAACGTGGGTCTTTCTTATTGTGAACGTAAAGGAGCTGTAAATGGGTATTTTGTCCTGGATCATCTTTGGTCTGATCGCCGGTATTCTCGCCAAGTGGATTATGCCGGGTAAAGACGGCGGCGGTTTTATTATTACCGTTATTCTGGGTGTTGTCGGTGCGGTGGTTGGCGGCTGGATCAGTACCTTGTTTGGCTTCGGTAAAGTAGATGGTTTCAACTTCGGCAGCTTTGTGGTGGCGGTGATCGGTGCCATCGTGGTGCTGTGGATCTACCGTAAGGTGCGCAGTTAAAACGCCAGCGTAACCTGACGGTCTAAACAAAAGGGTGGCAGAGATGCCTCCCTTTTTTTACGCCTGTAACCCCGGTAACGGTAAGCATTGCAGATGCAAAGCCGCCATAGCGGACCAGAAGAGGGGGGCAGCGCCGGGCAACCACTGGAGTGAGTATGCTGCGCCTGACGACGGCTGAGGTCTCCTGCGGGGCACAGAGGCTGCCCGCAGGAGTACGGGTCTATTTTGCCGACTGCGCCGCGGCGCGGGTGAGATCGCCGACGTTATTACAGGTGACCCCCTTCGGACAGTAGCGATCCATCAGCATCAGGGTGACGCCGTTGGTCCAGCCGAAGCCGTCCTGCAGCGGATATTCTCCGCCGCCACCGCCGCCAAGGCCTTTACCTTCCACGACATATTTCTCAACCAGCTTATGCTCCCTGTCATAAGTCGCCTGCACGTTCTGCAGGAAGTTTACGCCAACCTGTTTCGCCAGTTCCGGCTTACCGTAGTTATCCAGACCCACCACGGCCACCCACTGCAGCGGCGCCCAGCCGTTGGGGGCATCCCACTGCTGGCCGTTGTTTACGGTGGTGGTCAGCAGGCCGCCTTCCTTCAGCAGCTGCGACTGTACCGCGCTGGCGGTGCGACTGGCCTGGTCACCGGAGGCGATTTTCAGCCAGAGCGGGAACAGCGTTGCGGCGGTGAGCTGCGGGCGAATGCTGCCTTTCTGCCAGTCATAATCGCTGTAGAAGCCCTGCTTCTCATCCCACAGGGTGCGGTTGATCGCCGTTTTACGCTGTTCGGCCAGCGTGGTGAAACGTTTGGCCGCGTCCGCGTTTTTCGCCACTTCGCTGGCCTTCGCCAGGGTGGTTTCCAGATGGTAAATCAGAGCGTTAAGATCCACCGGAATAATCCGCGTGGTATGGATAGTGGACAGATCGCCTGGCTTGTCGAACCAGCGCGAGCTGAAGTCCCAGCCGGAGGCTGCCCCGGCGCGCAGATCGCGATACAGTTCTTTCTTATCGCGGCCGTGGGCTTTTTCCGCGGTGGCGATATCATCCATATAGGATTCGGTGCGCGGCACGTCGCGGTCGTCCCAGTAGCGGTTAAGCACGCTGCCGTCTTTCAGCTTCACCACGCGTTCTTTCGCGCTGCCGCTGGCCAGCGTATCCGCCCCGGCCATCCAGTAGTCATACTCTTTCTGCAGCTGCGGCAGGTATTTCGCGTATACCGCATCGCCGCCGTGCTGCGCCAGCAGGTCGATCATCATGCTGAAGAACGGCGGCTGTGAACGGCTCAGGTAGTAGCTGCGGTTACCGTTGGGGATATGGCCGTACTTATCCAGCTCGCTGGCGAAGTTATCCACCATATCCTGCACCTTATCCCAGTGGCCGCTCTCTGCCAGCCCGAGCATGGTGAAGTAGCTGTCCCAGTAATAGACTTCGCGGAAGCGGCCGCCCGGCACCACGTAGGGCTTCGGCAGCGGCAGCAGCGAATCAAACTCGCTGGCCCGGGTGGTGGAACGGGTCAGCACCGGCCACAGGCCGTCGATATGTTCACGCAGGCTCTGCCCGGCGGGCGGCACATACTTCTCACCCTCGGACGGCAGGGTAAAATTGGTGGCAACGAAGCGTTTCAGATCGAAATTGCCCTGTGACTTCTGCATCTGCCAGTCGGCGAGGATCGCCGAGGGATCGCTCTTCGGTACAGCGTCAGCGAAGGTTTTCTGATCCGGGAAGAGTTTTGCCGACTGTACCGCGTGGAACAGCGGCCCGAGACGCACGTCAGGCGGCAGCGGATGACTGCTCAGCATTCGCTGGTTATCCTGCGCCTGTGCGGCCGCGGCGGCCATCAGCCCGGCCAGCAGCAGCGGGGCGAACATGCGGCTGTGGCTCTGACGTTTTTCGACACTTTTCATCGTCTGTGCTCCTTGTCCAGACCAGAGTGGTCTGTAAGTGTTTGACCCTGCACAAAACTTTAGACCAGAATCACGAAAAGATCGGCCAGTGACCGGGAAATGTGAGGCAGACGGCGTTTTTCTGGCCAGCCAAAAGGGAAAAAGTCCGTTACAGACTTGAAGAGGGAAACCCGCGCCCGTAAAGCCTGCATGCCGTTACCGTGCACACAGGCCTGAACGGGAGCGGTTTACGCACCGCCGGCGGTATCAGAGATTAACGCAGGTCTCTTCTGCCAGGCCGAGCATAATATTCAGGTTCTGCACCGCCGCGCCGGAGGCCCCTTTACCGAGGTTATCCAGCCGCGCTACCAGCATGCTCTGGCGCTGTTCCGCGTGGCTGAACACAAACAGCTCCATCTGATTGGTGTTGTTCAGCGCTTCCGGCAGCAGATACGGGGCGGTTTCCTCATCGTAGCTGTTGTGCTCGCGGACGCTGATAAACGACTGCCCGTCATAGAAGTCGGCCAGCGCCTGATGCAGCGCCGCGCCGTCGCTGTTGTTCAGCGGCACAAACACCAGCATCCCCTGCGCGTAGTCGCCTACCGCCGGCTGGAAGATCGGCCGGCTGCTCAGCCCGCTCCACGCCTGAATCTCTTTCAGGTGCTTATGGTTAAAGCCCAGCCCGTAACCGGCGTAACCGGTGCCCGCCTGCTGGTACTTCTCAATCATCGCCTTGCCGCCGCCGCTGTAGCCCGAAACCGCGTTAATCGCCAGCTCGCGATCGGCCGCCAGCAGGCCGGCGCGGGTTAATGGCGCCAGCAGTGCAATCGCGCCGGTGGCGTAGCAGCCGGGATTCGAGACGTGGCTGGCGCTGCGGATGCGGTCGCGCTGTCCTGCGTCCAGCTCCGGCAGGCCGTACACCCAGCCCGCCTGCACCCGGTGCGCCGAGCTGGCGTCCAGCACACGTGCGCCAACGGCATCGGCCAGCGCCACCGCTTCCTTCGCCGCCTCGTCCGGCAGGCAAAGAATAGTGACGTCCGCCTGCTGCATCAGCGCCTGACGGGCGGCGGCGTCTTTACGCTGCGCGTCGTCAATCTGGAGCAGCTCAATCTGCGGGTGATTTGCCAGCCGCTGCTGGATCTGCAGGCCGGTGGTGCCCGCCTGACCATCAATAAACACGCGATAGGTTTGAGTCATTACAGCCTTTGCCTTTAAGAAAGAGGAAACAGTGTTACCGGGGCGCGTGTGATGTTCGGCGCTTACGCTAACCAAACACGCATCACAATGAATTGACTGTTTATGAGTTTACATGCTGTCATTACACCTTATAAATGCGTTTATATGCAATTGTTTTGTGTAGTTATGCATGTTCTTTTTCATCCCCGCCCAAATATCGCAATCACCGCATCCAGATGCTCTTTCATCGCCTTTTTGGCCGCGCGGGCGTCGCGGGCTTCCAGCGCGTTAAGGATCGCCAGGTGCTCGATCTCCGAGCGGTGCGGCATATCCTGCGGCGTATAGTGCTGCTGCAGGCTGCGGAACATGGTGCCGTAGCGGTGGCCGAGCAGGTGGGCGATGATAAAGGCGTAGGCCGGGTTGCCGCTGGCCTGGGCGATACGGATATGGAACAGCCGGTCGCCGGGGTGGGTGGCGGAGTTATTGCGGTTATCAAAGCAGTTCTGCTGGTAAGCCTCGCGGATCAGCCGCAGCTCTGCGTCGGAGGCGTGGCGGGCGGCCAGCGCGGCGGTCTCCGGCTCGATCAGCCGCCGGGTCTGTAACAGCGAGAAGGGCGGCAGTTCGGCGCTGAAGTCCAGCTGGATATCCAGTTCATCATCAACGTCCGCCCACTGATTGCGGCCGGCCTGGGCCATCACCGGTTCGGCGGACGGCGCAGCGCGCTTGCTGCCGGTGTCACAGACGATCACCCCGTTGCCCACCCGTACATCCACCAGACCAATTACCTCCAGCGCGATCAGCGCCTCACGCACCGAGGCACGGCTGACCTGCAGCTGGCTGGCCAGGTCGCGTTCGGCGGGCAGTTTGCTGCCCGGCGGGAACTCACCGCTGTCTATCAGGTTTTTAAGCTGATCGGCAATCTGACGGTAAATTCTTGGATTTTCTAATTTTTTTATTGGCATGTGGCCCCAGCTTGTTTTTTAGCTTAAGCGATTCAGCTAGCATTTAACGGCAAAACTCCTTGCCGAATTGTTTTTCACGTGTGACAACTACGTTAATTAAAAGTCGTTTTAAACCACCATTCATTGCCATATCTTAACAATACGGTTTCGGTTTAAAACGTTTTTTTTCACCTTTAATGGCCTGACCATTAGTCCTTTAAGTACAGGAGTCACTATGCAGTTGCAGGGTAAAAAAGTGCTGATCACCGCCGCCGGGCAGGGGATTGGCCTGAACAGCGCCAAAGTGTTTGCCGCCGCCGGGGCGGAGGTCATCGCCACCGATATCAATATCAGCAATCTGGATCTGCCGGGGATCACCGCCCGCCGTCTGGACGTGACCGACAGCGCGGCCATTCGCCAGCTGGCCGGGGAGATCGGCACGCTGGACGTGCTGTTCAACTGTGCGGGCGTGGTGCACAGCGGCGATATTCTCAGCTGCAGCGAGCAGGAGTGGCAGTTTGCCCTCGATCTGAATGTGACCGCGATGTTCCACACTATCCGCGCCTTCCTGCCTGCGATGCTGGAGCGCCAGCGTGGGTCGATTATCAATATGTCGTCAGTGGCGTCAAGCGTGAAAGGGGTGCCGAACCGTTTTGCTTACAGCGCTTCAAAAGCGGCGGTGATCGGCCTGACCCGCTCGGTAGCGGCGGATTACGTTAAGCAGGGGATCCGCTGCAACGCCATCTGCCCGGGCACCGTGGAGTCGCCGTCGCTGCGCCAGCGCATTGCCGAGCAGGCCGCCGCCGAGGGGCGCAGCATCGATGAAGTCTATCAGGCGTTTGTGGCGCGTCAGCCGGTGGGCCGCATCGGCACCACGGAAGAGATCGCCCAGCTGGCGCTCTATCTGGCCTCCGACGCCAGCTCGTACACCACCGGCACGGTACAGATTATTGACGGCGGCTGGAGCAACTAAGCTGCCGCGCCAACACCAGGAGAACTTATGAAACTATTACGTTACGGACAGCCGGGCGCGGAGCAGCCTGGCATCCTCGATAACCAGGGCCATATCCGCGCGCTGCCCGCTGATTTTGCCGATATCAGCGGCGAGGTGCTGTTACCGGACTCGCTGAACAAACTGCGCCAGCTGGACGTTAACGCGCTGCCGCGGGTGGAGGGTAACCCGCGCATCGGGCCGTGCGTCGGTCAGGTGGGTAAATTTGTCTGTATCGGTCTGAACTACGCCGATCACGCGGCGGAAACCGGCGCGGAGATCCCTCAGGAGCCGGTGGTGTTTAACAAATGGACCAGCGCCATCTGCGGCCCGAACGACAACGTCGAGATCCCGCGCGGTTCGCAGAAAACCGACTGGGAAGTCGAGCTGGGGGTGGTGATTGGTCTGGGCGGTCGCTACATCAGCGAAGCGCAGGCGATGGAGCATGTCGCCGGTTACTGCGTGATCAACGACGTTTCTGAGCGTGAATATCAGATTGAGCGCGGCGGCACCTGGGATAAAGGCAAAGGCTGCGACACCTTCGGCCCGCTGGGGCCGTGGCTGGTCACCGCCGATGAGATCCCGGACCCGCAGAACCTGAGCATGTGGCTGGAAGTGGACGGCAGGCGCTATCAGAACGGCAGCACCCGCACCATGATCTTTACCATCCCGCAGATCATCAGCTACCTGAGCCGCTTTATGAGCCTGCAGCCGGGTGATGTGATCTCCACCGGCACGCCGCCGGGCGTCGGCCTCGGCCAGAAACCGCCGGTCTATCTGCGCGCCGGCCAGGAGATGCGTCTTGGCATCGAAGGGCTGGGCGAGCAGCGCCAGTTAACCGTTCAGGCATAAATAACAATAAAAGGAAGCAGCGATGACCACCATTACCGCCTTACGCACCGAAGATATCCGTTTCCCGACCTCGCTGTCGCTGGACGGCTCCGACGCCATGAACCCGGACCCGGACTATTCGGCGGCCTATGTGATTCTGGAGACCGAGAACCCGGCGCTTAACGGCCACGGGCTGACCTTTACCATCGGCCGCGGCAACGAGATCTGCTGTATGGCGATCAAAGCGCTGCAGCACCTGGTGGTGGGCCGCAGGCTGGCGGATATCACCGCCGATATGGGCAAATTCTGGCGTGAGTTTACCAGCGACAGCCAGCTGCGCTGGATCGGCCCGGATAAAGGTGCCATCCACCTCGCCACCGGCGCTGTGGTTAACGCGGTATGGGATCTGTGGGCTAAGGCGGAAGGCAAGCCGCTGTGGCAGCTGGTCGGCGAGATGAGCCCGGAGGAGCTGGTGCGCTGCATCGATTTCCGTTACATCACCGACTGCATTACCCCGGACGAAGCGCTGACGCTGTTGCATGAGCGGGCGCAGGGGAAAGAAGCGCGCCTGCAGTCACTGCTGGCAGAGGGATATCCGTGCTACACCACCTCGGCGGGCTGGCTGGGCTACCCGGACGACAAGCTGCGTAAACTGTGTCAGCAGGCGGTGGACGCCGGCTTTGACTATCTGAAGCTGAAGGTTGGCCGCGATTTGCAGGACGATATCCGTCGCGTGACCATCGCCCGTGAGGTGATTGGCCCGGATCGTAAGCTGATGATCGACGCCAACCAGGTGTGGGAAACCGGCGAGGCGATCGACTGGGTCAACCAGCTGGCCTTCGCCCGCCCGTGGTTTATCGAAGAGCCGACCAGCCCGGACGATATCGAAGGGCACCGCCGCATCCGCGAGGGCGTGGCACCGGTCAAGGTGGCGACCGGCGAAATGTGTCAGAACCGCATTATGTTCAAGCAGTTCATTATGCGCGGCGCGATTGACGTGGTGCAGATTGACTCCTGCCGCATGGGTGGGGTCAATGAAATTCTGGCGGTGATGCTGATGGCGGCGAAGTACAACCTGCCGGTGTGCCCGCACGCCGGTGGCGTGGGGCTGTGTGAGTACGTGCAGCACCTGTCGATGATCGACTACCTGTCGATTGCCGCGACCCACGAAGGGCGGGTGATCGAGTTTGTCGACCATCTGCACGAGCACTTTGTTGACCCGTGCGTGATCAAAGGTGCGGCCTATATGCCGCCGACCGCGCCGGGCTTCTCGATTGAGATGCACGCGTCGTCCATCGAACAGTACCGTTATCAGCAGCCGGAGCTGGCCGATGCCGCTGCGTATTGATGCCCATCAGCACTACTGGCGCTACCAGCCGGCGGAGTACGGCTGGATAAGCGACGCCATGCCGCAGCTGCGGCAGGACTTTCTGCCGCCGCAGCTGCGGCCGCTGCTGGCGGAACGCGGGCTGGATGGCGCGGTGCTGGTGCAGGCGCGTCAGCACTGGCAGGAGACGCAGTGGCTGCTGCAGCTGAGCCGCGACCACCGCGAGATCCTGGCGGTGGTCGGCTGGGTCGATCTGGCCGGTGAGGCGCTGGCCGCCTCGCTGGAGGAGGTGTCCGGGCAGGCTAAACTGCGCGGCTTCCGCCATCAGATCCAGGATGAGGCGTACGGCGCGGGCTGGATGCAACAGCCGGCGGTAACGCGCGGTATGCAGCAGATCCAGCGGGCGGGTTACGTCTACGACCTGCTCGTCACACACGATCAGCTGGCGACGGCGACGGCCTTCGCTGCCCGCCATGATCGGGGGGCGCTGGTGCTGGATCACTTCGGCAAGCCGGATATCGCTGCCGGGGTGGCACAGTGGGTGCGGCAGGTCACGCCGCTGGCGGCGCTGCCGCACGTCAGCTGCAAGCTCTCCGGCCTGCTGACCGAACCGCGCCCGGCCGGATGCGGTGACGCGGAGCTGCTGGCGTTCTATGATGCGGCGCTGCAACTGTTCGGACCTGATCGCCTGCTGTTCGGTTCAGACTGGCCGGTGTGCCTGCTGGACGGGCCGTATCAGCACGGCTGGCAGCTGTGCCAGCAGGCGATTGCCACGCTGTCAGCCGACGAGCAGGCGGCGATACTGGGCGGCAACGCCAGCCGCATTTACCTGGAGCCTGACGGCACAGGCTTATAACTGGAGAAGGGTGATGGATCTGTACCTGAAAGACAAAGTGGTGCTGGTGACCGGCGGCGGTTCAGGCATCGGCGCGGCGATATCGCTGAGCCTGGCGCAGGAAGGGGCGATACCGGTGATTATCAGCAACAGCGTGCCGCCTGCCGGACTGATGGCGCAGCTGCATGAGCAGCAGCCCGCCGCAGAGTTTATTCACGCCGAGCTGCAGGATGAGGCGATGTGCCGGGCGGCGGTGGCGCAGGTGCAGGCGCAGTTTGGCCGCATTGACGGGCTGGTGAACAACGCCGGGGTCAACGACAGCGTTGGCCTGGAGGCGGGGCGCGAGGCGTTTGTCGCGTCGCTGGAGAAAAACCTGGTGCACTACTACCTGATGGCGCACCTGTGTCTGGGTGCCTTACGCGAAAGCCACGGGGCGATCGTCAATATCAGTTCCAAAACCGCGCTGACCGGGCAGGGCAACACCAGCGGCTACGCGGCGGCCAAAGGCGGCGTGCTGGGGCTGACCCGCGAATGGGCGGCGGCGCTGCTGGCTGACGGCATTCGCGTTAACGCGGTGATCCCGGCGGAAGTGATGACGCCGCTGTACGAGCGCTGGATCGGCACCTTTGACCAGCCGCAGCAGAAGCTGCAGCAGATTACGCAGAACATCCCGCTGGGGCAGCGCATGACCACCGCTGAGGAGATCGCCGACAGCGTGGTGTTCCTGCTCTCGCCGCGTGCGTCGCACACCACCGGGCAGTGGCTGTCGGTGGACGGCGGCTACCAGCATCTTGATCGGGCGCTGACATGAGCGGCGGTCAGCGCTACGTCCAGGCGCTGGATCTGCAGGACGACCCGCAGCTGATCGCGGAGTACCGCCAGCACCATCAGCGCATCTGGCCGGAGATTGCCGCCCATCTGCGCCAGCACGGCATTCTCAGCATGGAGATTTACCTGCTGGGCACCCGGCTGGTGATGGTGACGGAGACCGGGGCTGACTACGATGCCGCCGCGTTTAACGCCGCCAGCCTCGGCCACCCGAAGGTGCAGGAGTGGGAAGCGCTGATGTGGCGCTACCAGTGTGCCACCCCATGGACGCCGGACGGCGAGAAGTGGATGCCAATGGAAAACATCTTTTCACTGACCGACCAACCTTAACTGACTCATCTGCTGGCCCGTCAGGGCCAGTTAATGCCGGTGTTTTTCGCTGTACTGGCCACAGTAACCGAGGAACCAAACATGCTCGTCAATAAATCCGTACACCCGGCGCAGCGCGCCGGTCAGCCCGCTGTTGCCGCTTTCCGGCTGGCGTTTATGCTGGTCACCGTACTGTTCTTCCTGTGGGGGCTCTCCTACGGCCTGCTCGACGTGCTCAACAAGCACTTCCAGGAAGTATTGCACGTGACCAAAGCCCAGTCCGGCCTGCTGCAGGCCGCCTACTTCGGTGCCTACTTTGTGGTGGCGCTTCCCGCTGGATTCTTTATGGAACGCTACGGTTACAAGGCCGGGATTCTGGTCGGCCTGTGCCTCTATGCGCTGGGCGCGCTGCTGTTTGTGCCCGCCGCCGGGGCGGCCAGTTTTGCCCTGTTCCTGCTGGCGCTGTTCGTGATCGCGCTGGGATTAGGCTGCCTGGAAACGGCGGCTAACCCCTATGCCACGGTGCTCGGCGCGCCGGAAGGGGCGGAGCGGCGGCTCAACCTGGCGCAGTCGTTTAACGGGCTGGGGCAGTTTGTCGGGCCGGTGATCGGCGGCTCGCTGTTCTTCTCCGCCACTCAGCAGAGCGGAACGGCAGGCCTGGACTCGGTGAAAACCACCTATGTGGCGATCGCCGCGCTGGTGCTGGTGATTGCCTTTATCTTCGGCCGCACCCGCCTGCCGGATATCCGCAGCCAGGAGGCTGAACAGAGCAGCCACGACGGTCGCGGGCTGTGGCAGCACGCCCATTTTACCGGCGGGGTCATCGCCCAGTTCTTCTACGTGGCGGCACAGGTCGGCGTCGGCGCCTTCTTTATTAACTACACCACCGAACACTGGGCAACCCTGTCGAACCAGAACGCCTCCTACCTGCTGTCGGTGGCGATGGTAAGCTTTATGGTCGGCCGTTTCTTCAGCACCTGGCTGATGGGCTATGTCCGCCCGTCAACGCTGCTGGTGGCCTATGCGGCGATCAATATTCTGCTCAGCGCGCTGGTGGTGGCGGGGATTGACGGCGTGTCGGTGGTGGCGCTGGTGGCGGTATTCTTCTTTATGTCGATCATGTTCCCGACGCTGTTTGCCATGGGGGTGAAAAACATGGGTACCCACACCAAACGCGCCAGTTCGGTAATGATTATGGCGATTGTCGGCGGTGCGATTATGCCGTATCTGATGGGGGCGCTGGCCGATCGCTACAGCACGGCGGTGGCCTATCTGCTGCCGCTGCTCTGCTTTGCGGTGGTACTGAATTACGCCTTACGTCAACGCCGCGCCGGATAATGCGGAAACGTTAATTTTACTTAATTCCGACTTAACGCAAATTTTCACCCGCGCCCCGGCGCGGGTTTTTTATTTCTCTGTTTTAACGCGATTTTTATCCTTATCTCAAATTAAGATTTTTCTTATTCCCCCTCTTTAAATCGTAAATATTTTTTGCTAAATATAACGGCATCTTCGTCCTGTTAGCAGGTTTCGTTCCCCTGTCAAGGTTGGACGCTGCCGGAAATTACAACATTCAATCAACGGTTTTTATTTCGCTGCGAAGCTACTTCGGCGGCGTTGCACAGGAGTGTCAGCATGGCATGGCAGAATTGGTTTAAAAACGTTAACAACGCACCGGCCGCCGGCCGGGGTAAACGTGGACAAAAAAGCAATGCTGGCGCGCGAGCGGCTGCGCCTTCCGCCTGGCTTCTGGAGCCACGTATGCTGTTCGATGGTGCGGTCGCCGCCACGGTGACCACCACGCTGAGCAACAGCGACAGCGCGGTAGCGAAAACGGCCGATGACCATGCCGACAGCGCAAAGACCAGCGCCAGCAGCGATACCCGCCAGAGCGACGCCACGCAGGATGCGGGCGCTGAACAGCAGAGCCACAACAGCGATGTCAGCCAGAACAGCGACCCGAACGCCAGCAGTGATGCGGTGGCGATCGCCGCTACCGCCACCCCGGCACGCCTCGAAGTGGCCTTTGTGGACACCTCGGTTGACGGCTATCAGAGCCTGATAGACGGCATTAAACCCGGCGTCGAGGTGGTACTGATTGACGGCAGCAGCAACGGCCTGCAGCAGATCGCAGACTGGGCCTCAACCCACAGCGGTTACGACGCGGTGCATATCTTCTCGCACGGCGTCGATGGTCAGATTAACCTCGGCAGCTTCGTGCTGACCGACAGCGCGATCCACACCGCCGACGTACAGGCCGCGCTGACCACCCTCGGCCAGGCGCTGACCGCCGACGGCGATCTGCTGCTCTACGGCTGCGATGTGGCGGCAGGCACAACCGGTGACGCCTTTATCCGCGATCTGGCTACCGCCACCGGCGCGGATGTGGCCGCCTCCAGCGATGCCACCGGCAGCAGCCTGCTGGGCGGTAACTGGACGCTGGAAAAGCACAGCGGGGAGATTGAGACTACCGCGTTAGCGGTGGAGGGCTATCAGGGGCTGCTGACGCAGGTGAGGCTGATCGATAGTGATATTGTTCCGGCGTCCGCAAGCGATCCCTGGTTAGCCACCAAAAACATCGGTGGCTATACCTTTACGTTTTCAGCGCCACAGACCGGGGGCTTCTTAAGCATTGACCAGGTGGGGGGGCTGCAGGGGCTTTATGCCTATGATTATAATTCTGTCAGTGGCAACGGCACGGTGCTGACCATCAAGGCACCGGACGGCTATACCTTCGACCTGTCCGCCTTCAACCTGGCGTCTGAAACTAACCTGGTCGATGTTGAAGTCACTTATGCCAATGGCTCCACCGGTGTCATGCGGCTTTCGGGCACGGCCGGCAGGCCGACCCTGTGGGATTATATGGAGGGGGCGTTCGATGATATCACTCAGGCGGTGTTCACTTCTTCAGAAATGACCGTCCTGCAGAACTTTGACATTATCGATATCAAACCGATCGGCGGCGTGGCGCAGAACACCGCGCCGGCGATCGGCAACCTCAACGGCGACAGCCTCACCTATATCGAAGACAGCCCGGCCATCACCCTGGACGTCGGTGGTAATGCCACCGTTACCGACGGCGATTCCGCCAACTTTGACGGCGGCAAACTCACCGTCTCGATTAACGCCAACGGCACCGCCAGCGAAGATGTGCTGAGCATCCGCAATGACGGAAACGGCAGCGGGCAGATTGGCTTTAACGGCGTTGGCGTTACCTGGGGCGGCACGGTAATCGGTATGGTCACCGGCGGCACGGCGGGCAACGATCTGGTGGTGTCACTGAACAGCAGCGCCACCCCGGAAGCGGTACAGGCGCTGACCCGCGCTTTAACCTACAGCAACAGCAACATGCGCGAACCGTCTACCGACACGCGCAGCATCAGCATCACGGTCAGCGATGGCGATGGCCACACCAGCACCCCTGCCACCGTGGAGGTGGCGGTGATCGGCCACAATGATGCGCCGAAGAACCCGGGTGGCGGTAACTGGGAGACCATCACCGAACGCGGCAGTGAAGTGCTGCTGTTTCTCGGGGTGGACATTGATACGGTGGAAGCCGGGCAGCTGATCACGGAAATGGCGATCGGCAGTGTCAGCAACGTCTACGGCGACAGCGAAAGCGGCGTCAACACCGACACCGGCAACGATGGTATCTATGGTGCCGGAGATATTCTGCATATCGATGGCAGCGCTATCCCGCTGGTTGAAGCCAGTGGCACTACCCAGAACAATGGCTTCAGCTGGTCGGTCACGCAGAGTGCAGACGGGAGCTACACGCTGACGCTGAGCAAAGCGGAAGGGGTCAGCCCGGAACTGGCCAGCGCCATTCTTAATGAGGCCACCTACAGCTACATTGGTAGTGACAGTACCATCACCTACCGCGCCTTTAGCGCGTCGCTGCTGAAAGACAACGGCGGCACGGCAAACGGCGGTAAGGACAGCGACAGTGCCTCTATGATCGGCCTGTTTGATATGGCGCTGGCCCCGCTGGCAGCGAACAGCGCCCCGGTGATCGCTAACCTGGATGGCGACAGCATCACCTATACCGAAGGGCAGGATGCGGTGGCCCTGGATGCCGGGGCGGATGCCACGATTACCGACGGCGATTCGGCGAACTTTGACGGTGGCGCACTCACCGTTTCCATCACCGCTAACGGCCACGGCAGCGAAGATGTTCTGACTATCCGCACGGGCGGTGAACCGGGTAAACAGATCACCGCCTACGGCAGCATCGTCAACTACAGCGGCCTGGATATCGGCTTCTACACCGGCGGCAGCAACGGCAACGATCTGGTGGTGACGCTGAACAGCAACGCCACCCCGGAAGCGGTGCAGGCGCTGGTGCGGGCGATCGCCTACCAGAACAGCAACGACCTCAATCCATCCACCGATATCCGCACCGTTACCGTCAGCGTCAGCGATGGCGACGGTGGCACCAGCAACCTGGCCACGCTGCAGATTAACGTCACCGACGTGAACGATGCGCCGCTGGTTTACGGCAGTGGTCATTACCAGATCTACCAGCAACGCGGCAGCGAACTGACCCTGTTCGACTCGGTAACCATTGATCCGGTGGAAGCCGGGCAGACCATCACCGAACTGCAGCTGACCATCTGGAACTACTGGAACGACGGCAACATGAATGATGCGCTGACCATTGACGGCAGCGTGATCCCGTTAACCGCTGGCAGCGGCACCACGGCAATCAGTGGTCTGAGCTGGACGATATCGGGCGGTAGCAGCATCTCCATCCTGACGCTGTCGAAAGCGCAGGGGCTCAGCGGCGCGGCAGCCAGCGCGCTGGTGTCTGCTATCACCTACAGCAACACCGGCAGCGACGCGCAGTACGGTTTCCGTCAGTTCGAACTGAGCAGCGTGAAGGACAGCGGCGGCACGGCAAACGGCGGCAGCGACACCATGAACTGGACGGGGGTATCCACCTGGTTTGATATCATGCTCGACGCGACAGTCAACAGCGCCCCGGCCATCGGCGGGCTGGATGGCGACAGCGTGACTTACGCCGAAGGCGCGGCCCCGGTAGTGCTGGATGCCAATGGCGATGCCACGGTAACGGACGGCGATTCCGCCGACTTCGACGGCGGCAGCCTGACCGCTGCCGTCACCGCTAACGGTCACAGCAGCGAAGATGTGCTGAGCATCCGCAGCGGCGGCGAAGCGGGCAACGTGATTGGCGTGAGCGGCAGCAGCGTCACGTACAACGGCGTGGAGATTGGTACGGTCAGCGGCGGCAGCGATGGCAACGATCTGGTGGTGGCGTTTAACGCTAACGCCACGCCGGAGGCGGTACAGGCGCTGACCCGTGCGCTGACTTATCAGAACAGCAACGACAGCGATCCGTCGACCGACACCCGCAGCATCAGCATCACCGTCAGCGACGGCGACGGCGGCACCAGCAATACGGCCACCCTGCAGGTGAGTGTGACTGGCGTGAATGATGCGCCTGTCGTTGCGGGCAGCGGCGGCAGCTACGGCTACAGCGAGCGCGACAGCGCCTTAACCCTGTTCAACGGCATCAACATCGATCCGGTTGAAGCGGGCCAGGCCATCACTGATTTTGTGATCCGCATTTGGTCCTACAGCAGCTCCGCCAACAGCAGTGAAGTGTTGCATATCGACGGCAGCGATCTGCCGCTGACCAATGGCAGCGGCGTCACGGCGGATCATGGCTTCAGATGGAGCGTCTCGCAGACGGGCGGCCAGAGCTACCTGAGCCTGACTAAGGCAGAGGGCATCAGCGCGGAAGCCGCAACGGCGCTGGTGGCGGGTATTACCTACCGCAATAACAATACCGAAAGCACCGGCATGCGTGAAATTCTGTTCGCTGCCGTCTGGGATAATGGCGGGACGGATAACGGCGGCGTTGATTACACTTCTGCCAATATCACGACCTGGGTAAACCTGGCGATCCAGCCAGAGCAGAACAGCGCGCCGACGATCGGCGGGCTGGACGGCGACAGCGTCACTTACACCGAAGGCGCTGCCCCGGTGCTGCTGGATGCCGGCAGCGATGCCACCGTCACCGACGGCGACTCGGCCAACCTTGACGGCGGCAGCCTGACCGTGTCGGTCACCGCTAACGGCCACGGCAGCGAAGATGTGCTGAGCATCCGTACCGGCGGCGAAGCGGGTAGCGTCATCGGCGTGAACGGCAGCAGCGTCAGCTATAACGGCGTGGAGATCGGTACCGTCAGCGGCGGCAGCGAGGGGCACGACCTGGTGGTGGCGTTTAACGCGAACGCCACGCCGGAGGCGGTGCAGGCGCTGACCCGTGCGCTGACTTACCAGAACAGTAACAACAGCGATCCGTCCACCGACACCCGCAGTATCAGCATCACGATCGGCGACGGTGACGATGGCACCAGCAGTACCGCCACCCTGCAGGTTGAGGTGAACGGCGTTAACGACGCGCCGCTAATCAGCCTGAATAACAGCCTCACCTGGCTCAACGCAGGCACGCCACAGGCCCAGTTGTTCAGCCAGGTCACCATCGATCCGGTGGAAGCCGGACAGACCATAACGCAACTGACCCTGACGGCCGATTTGCTGATTGATGGCAACCATGAGGTGTTGAGTGTTGACGGCACCACCATCACCCTTGGACAGTCGGCCTCTGGCACCACCGCGTTGAATGGCCTCAGCTGGAGTCTGATTGTATCGGGATCTTCGGCCAGCCTGGTCCTCTCTTCTGCCGGGGGCATCAGCGGTGCAGCCGCCAGTACTCTGGTGGAAGGAATCCGCTACAGCAACACCAGCAACACCACCAGCGGGGATGTTAATTCCGGAACACTTCGTCAGTTCACCCTGATCGGAGTGAAAGACAGCGGCGGCACGGCGAATGGCGGTATCGATACCCAGAACGTGTGGATGAACTCGCTGGTTATTGTTCAACAGGGCACCCCGGTGGCCGCCCCGCAGGTCACCAGCGTGACGGCCTCCAGCCCGGATGGTTACTACAAAAGTGGCCAGACGGTGGTGATTACCGTTAATTACAGTGCTGATCTGACCCTCGACACCACCGATGGCCGCCCGACATTGCAGCTCGACGTCGGCGGTGCGACCCGTTATGCCACCTATAGCGGGCAGAGCGCTGCGAACCAGCTGCAGTTCGAGTATCTGGTGCAGGCGGGTGACAACAGCGCCGATCTTGAGGTCAGCGGCAACGCCGCGCTGCAACTGAACGGTGCGACGCTGCAAAGTGCAGCGGGAACGGCGGCCGATCTGACGCTGCCGGAAGCGGGAACGCAGAACTCGCTGAGCGGGCAGAGCGCGATCGTGGTGGATACGGTGCTGCCGGGTGCCACCATCAGCATTAATAACCCGCTGCTGGGGATGGGGCAGTACGCCACCGTCACCATCACCTTTACGGAAGCGGTGACCGGCCTGACCCGTGACGATATCACCGTGGAAAACGGCACGCTTGGTACACTGTTCACCAGTGACGGTGGCGTGACCTGGCAGGCCAGCCTGGAGCCGACGACGGGCATTACTGCCGCAGGCAATCAGATCACCCTGAATAATGCCGGCGTCAGCGATCGGGCGGGCAACGCGGGCGAGGGCAGCACCAGCATCAGCTATGACATCGACGGCGTGCGGCCGACGGTCAGCATTGCGCTGGATAACAGCACGCTGAAGGCCGGTGCCAGCACCGCCGTAACGATCACCTTCTCCGAGGCGGTCAGCGGCTTCAGCCGCGATAACCTCAACCCGACCAGCGGCACGCTGGGTGAGTTCACGTCTGTTGACGGCGGTATCACCTGGACCGGTATCCTGACGGCGGAAAGTGATAATGACGGGGCTGATAATAAGATCTTCTTTGATAACAGCGGCATCAGAGACCGTGCCGGGAATACCCTGCAGGGGCTAACCGTTTCCGATCCATATACGGTTGATACCCAGCTGCCAACCGCCACTATCGAACTGAGCGATACCGCGCTGCGTGCGGGTGAGGCGTCCACCGTGACCATCACCTTCTCTGAGGCGGTCTCCGGCCTGACCCGTGAGGCGCTGACCGCGCCAAACGGCACCCTGTCCGAGCTGATCACCACAGACGGCGGGATCACCTGGAAAGGGACCTACACGCCGAACGCTGACGTGACCGACGCGACTAACCAGCTGGTGCTTAATCAGACCTGGGTACGCGATGCGGCAGGCAATACCGGACAGGGCCTGGTGGAGTCTGACAACTTTGCGATTGATACAAAGCTGCCAACCGCCACCATCCAGCTGAGCGATACCGCACTGCGTGCGGGTGAAACGTCCGTTGTGACCATCACCTTCAGCGAAGCCGTCTCCGGCCTGACCCGCGAAGCGCTGACCGCGCCAAACGGCACCCTGTCCGAGCTGATCACCGCCGACGGCGGGATCACCTGGACCGGCACCTATACGCCGAACGCCGACGTGACCGACGCGACTAACCAGCTGGTGCTGAACCAGACCTGGGTGCGTGACGCCGCAGGCAATACCGGACAGGGCCTGGTGTCGTCTGATAACTTCGCCATCGACACGCAGCTGCCAACCGCCACGATCGAGCTTAGCGACACCGCGCTGAAAGCGGGTGAGGCGTCCACCGTGACCATCACCTTCTCTGAGGCGGTCTCCGGTCTGACCCGCGAG
>NZ_JRZZ01000027.1:18396-18642 GCF_002865965.1 Erwinia sp. B116 | reverse complement strand
AACGGCACCCTGTCCGAGCTGATCACCACAGACGGCGGCGTGACCTGGACCGGCACCTACACGCCGAACGCCGACGTGACCGATGCGACTAACCTGATCGTCCTGAACCAGACGTACGTTCGTGATGCCGCAGGCAATATCGGCCAGGGCCTGGTGTCCTCGGACAACTTCGCCATCGACACGCAGCTGCCAACCGCCACCATCCAGCTGAGCGATACGGCGCTGAAGGCGGGTGAGACATCCACC
>NZ_JRZZ01000027.1:17983-18386 GCF_002865965.1 Erwinia sp. B116 | reverse complement strand
GATCACCACAGACGGCGGGATCACCTGGAAAGGGACCTACACGCCGAACGCTGACGTGACCGACGCGACTAACCTGATCGTCCTGAACCAGACGTACGTTCACGATGCCGCAGGCAATACCGGCCAGGGCCTGGTGGAGTCGGACAACTTTGCCATCGACACGCAGCTGCCAACCGCCACCATCCAGCTGAGCGATACCGCGCTGAAGGCGGGTGAGGCGTCCACCGTGACCATCACCTTCTCTGAGGCGGTCTCCGGCCTGACCCGCGAAGCGCTGACCGCGCCGAACGGCACCCTGTCCGAGCTGATCTCCACCGACGGCGGTATTACCTGGAAAGGTACTTACACCCCGGCTGCCGACGTGACCGACGCGACTAACCAGCTGGTGCTTAATCAGACCTGG
>NZ_JRZZ01000027.1:14111-17973 GCF_002865965.1 Erwinia sp. B116 | reverse complement strand
AACGGCACCCTGTCCGAGCTGATCACCACCGACGGCGGGATCACCTGGACCGGCACCTATACGCCGAACGCCGACGTGACCGACGCGACTAACCTGATCGTCCTGAACCAGACGTACGTTCGCGACGCGGCAGGCAATACCGGACAGGGCCTGGTGTCGTCCGGCAACTTCACCATCGACACGAAGCATCCGCAGCCGGTCAGCCTGACGCTGAACGCCGGTGGCGAAGCGCAGACGCTGAGCTATCAGCTGGAAATGTCGGAAGGGGTCAGCGGTCTCAGCGTGGCCGATTTCAGCCTGCTGACCACGGGTTCGCTGAACGCCACACTGACTTCGGTTACCGCTATTGATGCCACGCACTGGCAGATCCAGCTGACCAACGTCACCGGCAACGGCACGCTGCAGCTGCGCTATAACGCCAGCGCATCACTGGCGACGGATGCCGCAGGTAACGGCGTCGGCAGCGATATCAGCAACGCTTCGTACAGCAACAGCACCCCGCAAACCCGCGGGCTGAACGATGCGCTGGCCACCCAGCAGCAGCCGTTCAGCCTGACGCTGCCGGCCGGTGCGTTCAGCGATGCGGACAGCGCAGACGCGCTGAGCTACAGCGCCACGCTGGCCGATGGCTCGGCTCTGCCCGGCTGGCTGAGCTTCGACCCGGCCACCCGCACGCTGAGCGGCACGCCAACGCTGGCGGGCAGTATCACCGTGCGCATCACCGCCACCGACCACTTCGGTGAATCGGTCAGCAGCAGCTTTACCCTGCGTACCGCCGACTTCCTCAACGGCGATCCGCAGTTCCGCAGCGAGCAGCGTCACAGCGCGGTGGACAGCGGGCAAAACGCCAGCTATTCCCGCGAACAGCTGACCCTGCTCGGCCTGGCGCAGGGTGACGGCAGCCCGCAGGAGAGCGGCTCGCTGTTTACTCCGCAGGGCACCCCGGCAGGCGATGCACCATCGATTACGGCGGCGTTCAGCAGCGGCCAGCAGGGCGGTGACGGCAGCGGATCCTCAACCCTGGCAGGCGTGTTCAGCCAGAACGGTGTTAACCACTATCAGCCTGTGGACGGCCGCAGCCACGGCAGCGACGTCAACGGCGATATGAGTGGCCGCTCCAGCCTTGCCGCCCAGTTCGCTATCCCGTCGCTGCCGGGCGCCACCGGACTGGAAGTGTTCTCCGGCAGCAGCTGGCAGCAGGTCAGTGACAACACTATTAACCAGACCGTACAGCCAACCTCGGTATTTGGTACGCCGCTGTTCAGCCAGCAGCTGAGCCAGCCGGAAGCGGAACGGACAGAACAGATCGCCGCGCTGGAAAGCGCATTACGAGACATCACACCGCAGGCTTAATCAGGGCATCGGTGAACCACGTACAACTAAACCACCATTAAGGGTGAAAAAAGAATATGCATAAGTGCGCAAAAGTTTTCAGTGTGACCCTGCTGGCCTTAATCGTCAGCGGCTGTGCCGTCTCTACCCAGCAGATCAACAAAGATCAAAGCCGCCAGCGCGCGGCTGCCGATCTGAAGACCATGTTCAGCAACCAGGAGCCGGTCACCGCGCCGATCACCCTGAATGACGCCACCGCGCGGGCGCTGAAATACAACCTTGAATCGCGCCTGAAGGTGATGGAGAGCGCGCTGGCACAGCAGCAGGTCGATCTGTCGCGCTTTGATATGCTGCCGAAAATGGCGGCGCAGGCCGGTTACACCACCCGTGACAATATCAGCGCTTCCAGCAGCCGCAGCGTGCTGTCCGGTAACCAGTCGCTGGAGCCGTCCACCTCGCAGGATCAGACCCGTTCAGTTGGCGATCTGACCATGGTGTGGAACATCCTCGACTTCGGCGTCAGCTACGTTACCGCGCATCAGCAGTCGGATAAACGCTGGATCGCCGAAGAGCGCCGCCGTAAGGTCACCCATACCATCGTGCAGGACGTGCAGTCCGCGTACTGGCGTGCGGTGGCGGCCGAGCGCCTGCTGGGCCGCATCGATGCGCTAATTGAGCGGGTCAATATGGCGCGTGAAAACAGCCGCACCCAGTCGGTGCGCAAAGTGGGCGATATCGTCGAAGCCTACAGCTACCAGCGTGCGCTGCTGGATGCCACCCGTCAGCTGGAAGAGCAGCGCCGCGCGCTGTCGCTGGCGAAAACCGAACTGGCCACGCTGATGAACCTGCCGCTGGGCAGCGACTATAAGCTGGCGCTGCCGGCGGAAGGGCAGCTGGTGGAACCGGCGCTGAAGGTGCCGTTCGCCGAACTGGAAAACGCGGCGCTGGTTAACCGCCCGGAGCTGCGCGAACAGGATTACCAGGTGCGCATCAGCGCGGCGGAAACGCGTAAATCGCTGCTGCGCATGCTGCCGGGCATTGAGCTGTCCGTGGGCGGCAACTACGACAGCAACTCGTTCCTGGTCAATCAGCACTGGGTGGACGCCGGGGCGAAAGTGACCTGGAACCTGTTTAACCTGTTCAGCGGCCCGCAGGCGTATAAAGTGGCGAAAGCCGGTGAGGACGTCTCTGAAGTGCGCCGTCAGGCGATGTCGATGGCGATCCTCGCGCAGCTGTACGTGGCGCGCGCCAACTTTAACGAGGCGCAGCGTCAGTACCACACCGGCAAAGAGCTGCAGCAGCTGGATGCCGACATCCTCACCCAGCTGAACAACCGCTTCCAGGCGGGCAGCATTGGTGAACTGCAGCTGATCCAGGGCGAACTGAACGCGGTCAATACCTCGCTGCGTAACGATCTTGCCTACGCCGAGCTGCGCAACGCTTACGGTCAGATCTTCGTAACCGTGGGTCTTGACCCGCTGGCAGGCGGCCAGCAGCTGACCGATCTGGCTTCGGTAGAGCGCGCGCTGGCGCAGACGGAAAAACGCTGGGATGCCGGTAACATTGCACGCTAAGCAGGAATTCCCCGTGAACAGAGCAAATAATCGTGCCGCCCGCTGGATGATGGCGGCACTGCTGGCAGCGGCCTCGCCGCTGCCGGCGGCAGAGACAGCGCCGGACCCGCTGGCCGACCCGTTGCAGACAACGGCACCGGCGGCCACGGCGGATGCCGGTAAACAGGCGCGCGGCGTGCTGCGCGCCGTCGATCAGGCCACACTCTCCAGCGAGCTGAACGCCCGCATCGTCGAGATGCCGTTCCGCGAAGGTCAGGCGTTCCAGAAGGGCGACCTGCTGGTGCGCTTCGACTGCGCCGTCTATCAGGCGCAGCTGGCGGCGTCACAGGCGGCGATGCGCGCCGCACAGCAGGAGCTGAGCCAGAACCGCCAGCTGGCCGACCTGAAGTCGGTCGGCCGCAACGCGGTGGCGCTGGCGGAGGCGAAAGTGGCGCAGGCCGCCGCGGAAAGCCAGGTCTATCAGATCCAGACCAGCCACTGCAAAGTGATCGCCCCCTTCGCCGGGCAGGTGGTGACGCGCAAGGCGCAGGTGTCCGAGTTTATCGGCCAGGGCATGCCGCTGCTGGAGATCGTTGACAACCGTCACCTGGAGATCCACCTGCTGGTGCCTTCGCGCTGGCTGGCGCAGCTGAAACCGGGGCAGAAGTTTACCTTTACCCCGGATGAAACCGGCACGCCGCTGGCGGCAGAAGTGCTGCGCCCCGGCGCACGCATCGATGAAAGCAGCCAGACGCTGGGCCTGACCGGCAAAGTGGTCGGTAACGCTGACGGCCTGCTCTCGGGCATGAGCGGCAGCGCGCAGTTCGCGGTGGCGCCGTGACCGCGCCACAGCAGAGCGCCGGCGAACGCGCGTTTGCCACCTTCCTGCAGCTGGAGAATCAGGCCCGGGCGGCGGCCAGCAGTGAAGCCCTCGCTTACAGCATCGTGAACGACGGCCTTGGCCTGTTTGAATTTCG
>NZ_JRZZ01000027.1:3235-14085 GCF_002865965.1 Erwinia sp. B116 | reverse complement strand
GCGGCCAGCCGTGACGACTGGCAGGCGCTGTCGGCGGCGGAAGCGCTGTGGCTGCCGCTGAAAGGGCGCGACGGTGGCGTGTTCGGCGGCGTCTGGCTGGCACGCGATCGCCCCTGGCAACCGGCCGAATGCCTGCTGGGCGAACAGCTGGCCGGGGCCTGGAGCCACGCCTGGCTGGCGCTGGAGCCGCGTAAAATCTGGCAACCTCAGCGCTTACGCCGGAAAGCGATCGTCGCGGTGGTGCTGGCGGCGCTGGCCCTGCTGTTCCCGGTGCGCCAGACGGTGCTCGCCCCGGCGGAAGTGGTACCGCTTGGCGGCCGGGTGGTCACCGCGCCGCTGGACGGCGTAATCGCGGAATTTATGGTTAAACCCAACCAGCCGGTGAAGAAAGACCAGCTGCTGGTACGCTTCGACAACACCGTGCAGAAAGCGCAGGCCGATGTTGCCGCCCGCGCCCTTGGCGTGGCCGAAGCTGAACTGCATACCGGTTCCCAGCGTGCCTTCCAGGACGCCGAATCGAAATCACGGCTTGATCTGCTGGCGGCCACAGTGGCGCAGAAGCGCGCCGAGCTGGCCTACGCGCAGGATCTGCTACAGCGCAGTGAAGTCCGTGCCGAACGCGACGGCATTGCCGTGTTTGCTGATGCCGACCGCATGACCGGCAAACCGCTGCGCACCGGTGAACGGCTGATGGAACTGGCCGATCCGGCGCAGTCAGAGCTGAAAATTGAACTCGACGTGGGGGATGCGATTGAATTCCCGGCGCAGGCGGCGGTGGCGCTGTTCCCGGACAGCGACCCGCTGACGCGCTACGATGCCCGGCTGGAACGGGTAGCCTATGAAGCTGCACAGACACCCGGCGGTGGGCTGGCCTACCGGCTGGACGCCCGCTTTACCGATCGTGCCCCGCGCATCGGCCTGCGTGGCACCGCGCGGGTCAGCGGTGAGAAGGTGGCGCTGGGCGTTTATCTGTTCCGTCGCCCGCTGGCGGCGCTGCGTAAAACGCTGGGAGTGTAAGCGATGGCCCTGTTACCGGCGCTGCGCGACGACCTGCAGCTGACCCCGGCCGCCCCGGCGCTGGACGGCGCGCCGCAGTGGACGCTTGCCGATGCCCTCAGCGGCCAGTATTTCAAACTCAACGTCACCGCGCTGCGCCTGCTGCGTCACTGGCGGCTGGGCGACAGCGATCGGGTGCTGGTGGCCGCCAACCGCGAAGCCGGGCTGCCGCTGGGCCAGGACGATCTCGACGAGCTGCTGCGCTTTCTGCGCAGCCACGACCTGATCGCCGCCAGCGATGCCGAACAGCGCGGCAGCTACGCGATGAAAGCGGCGATGCGCAAACAGAGCCTGCTGAAACGGGCGCTGCACCAGTACCTGTTCTTCCGCATTCCGCTGTGGCGGCCGGACCGCTTTCTCAACCGCAGCTGGCCGTTGCTGCAGCGACACGGTGTCTGGCTGCTGGCCGGGCTGATGCCGCTGATGCTGCTCAGCGGGCTGTTCCTGGTCAGCCGTGACTGGCCGCGCTACACCCACTCTTTCTCCTGGCTGTTCAGCCTGACCGGGGCCGCCACCTTCGGGGTGGCGCTGGTGTTCGCCAAATTTATTCACGAGCTGGGCCATGCGTATATGGCCAAACGCGCCGGCTGCCGGGTGCGCAGTATGGGCGTGGCCTTTATCGTCATGTTTCCGATGTTCTACACCGACGTCAGCGACGCCTGGCGGGTGCAGAGCCACCGCACGCGGCTGCTGATCGGCGCGGGAGGCATTCTGGCGGAGCTGCTGCTGGCGGTGGTCGCCCTGCTGGCCTGGTCGCTGCTGCCGGACGGCCCGCTGCACACCGCCGCGTTTCTGCTCTCCAGCGCCACCTGGGTCACCACCGTGCTGGTCAATATCAACCCGCTGATGCGCTTTGACGGCTACTTTATGCTCAGCGACCTGCTGCGGGTGGATAACCTGCAGGGGCGCGCCTTTGCGCTGTGCCGCTGGCACCTGCGCGAGCGGCTGTTTGGCTACGGCGAGCAGCCGCCGGAGCGCTGGTCGCCGCGCATGTCACGCCGCCTGCTGACATGGGGTTACGCCTCCTGGCTGTGGCGTTTTTTCCTGTTTATGGGCATTGCGCTGACCGTTTATCACTACTTTTTCAAGGTGCTGGGGATCTTTCTGATGATGGTTGAAGTGGCCTGGTTTATTGGCCTGCCGGTGATAAAAGAGGTGCGCCACTGGTGGCAGCAGCGCCAGTTCAGCCAGCGTGGCAACCTGCTGCGCAGCGGGCTGGTGACCGCGGCGCTGCTGCTGGTGCTGTTTGTACCGTGGAAAAGCCAGGTGACCCTGCCGGCGGTGCTGGAAGCGGAGAAGGTCAGCACTCTGTACGCCCCGGTAGCGTCACAACTGTTGCGGCTGCACGTGCAGAACAACCAGCCGGTGCAGGCCGGGCAGCTGCTGCTGGAGCTGGCTTCGCCGGATCTGGAGGCGCAGCTGACCATTGCCCGCCAGCATATCGCCATTCTGCAGCTGCAGCTGAAACGCCAGGCGGCACGCCAGGACACGGTAGCCGACGCACTGGTGCTGCAACAGGAGCTGGCCGAGTCGCTGGCGCAGTATCGCGGGCTGGCCGCGCAGCAGCAGCGGCTGCAGATCCGCGCCACGGCAGATGGCCAGGTGCGCGACCTGGCGAATGACCTGACTGCCGGACGCTGGCTGGCGGCCGATCTGCCCCTTCTGCGGGTGGTCAGCCAGCAGACCGCGCGGCTGCGCGGTTACCTGCCGGAAGAGCAGCTTAACCGGCTGGCAACGGGTGAAACCGGCCGCTTTATTGCCGACGATGCGGGGCGGGCGGCCATCAGCGTGCGGCTGACGGCGATCGCCCCGACCGGGGCATCCGTCCTCGATCGCGAAACGCTGGCCTCGGATCGCGGCGGCCCGATCGCGGTACGGCGTGACGACCAGAGCCGCCCGCGCCCGGTTCAGGCGTGGTACAGCGTTGAGATGGAGCCGGAGCCGGGCAGCGCGGTGGTACAGCAACCGCTGCGCGGCGTGGTGCTGATTAACGGCCAGGCCGAGTCACTGTTCAGCAGCCTGTGGCGGCGGCTGGCCGCGCTGGGATTACGGGAGAGCGGGTTCTGACCGCCGGGGGGATCACCACCGGGTGATCCCCCCATTATCGTGCCGTATACCGGCCACCACGGTGCATAGCAGACTCCGGTATCGCGCTGCCCGGTACACACTCTGCCAGCTGTGCGTACGCTGACCCCGGCAGCGGCAGTCAGTGAGACAGACAGCATAAGCAGTCGTTAAACTTTACGATATTATGCTGCCTCATTTACCTTTTCTGTACATTTTTACCCTGTCATCACTCAAATCCCCCCTGCATTGTACATTCACTGGTTTATTAGCTTTGTTTTTCTCTCTGAATGTTTATTTTTTCTTGATAATTAGCATTTTTACTATTTATTTTTTTTAATACTTGTTTTTGATGTTACGACTGAGCTAGATTCATTTCTGTCTTTTTTTTAATCATCTCCTGATATTCCCCAGCGGCTGCCTGCGCAGCCGGCAGGGCGGCTTTGCGTCAAAAATATAACTATCGCGACAGACACCGCCTGGTTTTCTGGCAGAGGCGTGTGCCTGCCAGCCTGAGAGGAAGACTCTGATGACTACACAGCAGACCAGTAATCAGCCTGTTATCAATGGGTTGCAGATGGATGGCGGTAATCCTGGCGATATCGACTCCAGCGTTAATTTATTCAGAGGGGACGTGAATTTCCCGCTGAATATCCTGTCACTGAATGGCCGTAATGGTCTGAAAGTGGATGTGAATATCTTTTATCAAAGTAACATCCACAACCAGGTGACCCGCTGGAATCAGTCCGCCCCAACCGATCTGCTGGGGGTGGGCTGGAGCCTGGCGTTTGACCGGATTGTGGTGGATGGCGGCACCACCGGTGCGCCGGAAGATAACAGCTACTATCTGATCGTCGACGGGGCCACCGTGGCGCTTTACCGTACCGGCTACAGCAGCGTCAATGGGCTGCCGGTGTTGACGTTCCAGTCCCGTGAGTTTGCCTTCTGGACCATCCGTTATCACCCGCGCAGCGACAGCCCGGAGCAGGAGTACTGGGAGATCGTCAAAGATAACGGCGAACGTCTCACCTTCGGCCTGCACGGTATTCAGTGGGGAGTGAAGTGGAAAAACTGGATTGGAGCCACCACCGATACCAGCGGCACGCGTTTTCCGCAGGCGTGGAACCTGGTCAGAATTGATAACAGCTGGAACGATTACATTACCTTCGCTTATCAAAATGACGATCTGCCGCTGGGTAATAACCCGGCGACCTGTTACACACGTGCCTGTCACATTACCCGCATCAGTGACGCCTCAGGACGCTCGGTAGCGTTTAACTATCAGCAAAAATCGCCGGCTGAGATCCAGCTTCCTCATGTGGCACCGGGCGCGGTGAATGCCTGGCAGTTCAGATATGAAACGCGCTACCTCGACAGCATTGTGGTCAGTAACGCCAGCCAGCAAACGCTGTTCACCACCGAATTCAGCTATGCGCTGCTCAACGTCAGCGCACAACCGCAAAACGATCGTTTCAGCAAACGCTATCTGACGGCAATCCGCCAGTCTAATTATGCCGGTGCCGCACTGCCCGGTATTGAGTTTGATTACTGGCAGGAGGCTGGGGCGGCCAATCCCGGCGCACTGAAAAGCATCACCCGCCCGTATGGCGGCGTGGTCAGCTACGACTACAGCGTCCTCACGCTGGCCAGTTCCTCCACCCGGGCCACGCTCAAATCTCCCGGTAACGGCTATACACCGCGAGTCTGGCCGGGTAACGATTTCACGGTGGTCGGCTGGTATAACGAAGGGTTGAACAAGGCGATCTTTTCCGTCTGGAGCTGGGGAGGGAGCTGGCAAAGCTGGCAATCTGATGCGCTGAGTAACCTGAATATTGAACAGCTGCAGATCACCACCGGGCGTGATTTTTTTGTCGTCTGGTTCCGCGATCTCAACCTGCAACGTTACCGCGTGTTGCTGTACAAGCAGAGCCCGTGGCGTGCCGGTGAGTGGCAGATGACCGAAGTCAAACTGGATAACGGCTTTAAGACGCTGAGCCTGTGTACCGGGGATAATTTTGTTGCCCTCCATGCTTCAGACGCCACCCAACTGATTATCAGACAGTGGGACGGCCTTTCCCGCCAGTGGTTAGAAAACCGCATCAACACCGGCAGCTACGATCGGGTGGCACTCTGTGGTGTTAACAACGTCTGCCTGGCGGCTTTTTACGATCAGAGCCGACAGTCCCTGACCCTGCGCTCGTTTTATGGCGATCAGCTGCGTCAGTGGCATGCAGCCGGACAGCAGCAGTATAACGTGCCTATCGACTGGAGCCTGACCCGGCCCGAATCGTTCTGGAGCATCGCGCCGGGTGGCGCGGTGGCGACCTATATCAAGACGGTCGATGAGAACACGGCGAGTTATGATTTTATGATGGTGCGCTGGCGGGAAGATTATCAGTTCCAGCCCGCCAGTATCTATGCCTACCAGCAGGACAAAAGCCTCGGCAACCCGATTGGCTATAGCATCAGCACCGACACCGTGTTTGGCAACGGTGCCCATGTGTTCCGTTTCAGCGGGCAGAAATGGAACGATAACCGGGTGCTTGACCCCAAAAATGGCAATGATTATCGCTACGCTTACGGCTCTGACCTGGCGCTGGCGGTGGAGAAGAGCGGCAGCACGGCCTTTGTCAGTTCGCGGATCTTCGACCCTTATCAGCAACAGTGGACCAACGGCCCGATCGCCTTTAATGCGGGCGGCACCGGCAGCCTGGTGTCACCGTCGATTTCCGGCGATATCTGTATCGTAAAAAAACGTATTTATGGCAAAGATGCCCGTGGTCAGTGGCAGCTGGTGACCACCCTGCCGGATAACGTTGATGAGCGGACAATTCAGAACCGCAGCCCGGACTATATCGCCTGGCAGCTGCAGAATGACAGCAGTACCTGGGTGCTGTTCCTGCAGGATGGGCAGATTGCTGCACCGGCGGTCAAGCTGCTTAATCACAAAATCTTTGTGCCTGACGGAGGCAGCGGCACCGTTCTGGCGGGCGGTAACGCCTTTATCACCTACCAGAGCGATGAGTTTTCCCGCGCGGGTGAACTGTTTCTGCACCGGGTGATTAACCAGTCTGTCGATCGGCAGCAGGTCAGCCGTTCGGTGAGCCGGGCGGTACTGAATAGCGGTTATCAGACCGTCACCTCCCACTATGAGTATGACCTGCAAACGGCGACCTGTGACCCGCAGGGAGGGGTGGCTCAGTATGCGCGTGTGAAAAGCGGGCGCAGCGACCCTGCCAGTCGCCTGGGCGTGACGGAGAATATTTTCTTTAACGGCCTCAGTCCGGCCGTCGCCGGGGTGAACTACCCGGAAAGCGATGACTTTACCAACGTGAAGGACTACTTCAGCCTGTTCAAGGGGCGCCTGTTCCAGTCGATCTCTCGTGATGCTCAGGGGCAGAAAGTGGCGCAGACCAGCCACTCTCTCTATGCCTGGGATCGGACACCCGCCGGTCAGAACATTTACGGGGTCTACGTTCGCCTGCGTAAAAAGGTGGAAACGGCATGGCTGGCCGCCTTCAGCGTAGAGAGCAGCTTCGCTGCTGTTCTCGACCAGGGCAAGGCCGATACCGGGCTGAGCGCGGCATTCAACGCCGCGGGTTTCAGCCTGGCGGCAGGCAGCCCGATAACCACGCTGATCGCCGGGCGCTGCTGGAGCATTGAAAATGCGGCGGATCGGCAACGTTATACCCTTAACGCTGACGACAGCGCCATCCAGGTGAATGCCGCTGTCGACAGTGTGGTAGAGAGTGACTTCAACGCACTGGGGCAGCTGGCCAACACCACCACCCGGTCCTTTAATGGCGAGGGTGAAGAAGAAGTGAAGGTGAACACCACCCGCTATGCCTGGGAGTTTTACCCGGCTATTCAGGCGCTGAATCTGTTACAACTGTGGGCGCTAAAACAGACCTTCAACCAGAGCGCACAGGCGGTAACGGCACTGTCGGTCAGGACCTGGAACCGGCAGTGGGCCGCCGGCGATCTGTGGGTGGCGAATAAAGAGTACAGCTGGGACGGTACTCCGGGCACGGAGGTGTTTGATTTCGCCAGCTGGTCCGGAGATAACGAACCGCCAGCCGGCTGGCTGAAGACCACCGAAACCCATGACGTCACCGCCAACGGACTGGCCACGGACATCACCCGTCTGGACGGCCTGCGCGCCAGAACGTTATATGACCGGGCCGGTGAACAGCCGGTGGCGCTGTTCTCGCTACCGGCAAACCAGGCTCCGGCGGTCAGCTATTACGGTTTTGAAACCTATGAAGAGAGCGGCCCGTGGCAGATGAGTGATGACTCGCCACTGGCTGCGCATTTCTGCACTGACGACAGCTATACCGGTGCTCACAGCCTGCAACTGGCCGGGGGGGAGAATGCCGCCGGGTTGCAGGCCGATTTTGACCTGGCCGCGTCAGCAGAGACGTGGCTGTTAAGCGGCTGGTTTAAACCGCTCACCTCTGTTGACGCCGTGTTCAGCGGCCAGCTGCTGCTGACGGCCCGCAGCGGCAGCAGCGTTAAACAGCTGACCGTTAGCCTGCCCGGCAACGGTGGCTGGTTCGCGTTGCAGCAGAGGGTGCGCGCCGCCGATTTTTCACTGACGGCCATCGACACGCTGACCGTGCGGCTGGTGGTTCCCGTGTCGCAACAGACGCTGTTGGTTGATCATCTGGCGCTGGCACCGCTGGCGGGCGCAGATAAATTTTCAGCGGCGGTTTATGACCAGCGCACCCGCGAACGCACTACCGCGCTGGATATGCTCGGGCGGGTCGGGCGCACGGTTTACGACCGCTGGCAGCGGGTGGTGGCGGAAATTGGCCATAACGATACGCCGGTGCGCTTCAGCGGCGAAGATCTGTGGCGTCTGCGTAGCAGTACCTTTGATCCGGCGGCTCCGAACAGCACCCTGAGCCAGCTGTTCCAGGGCGGGGGGGTGTTTAATAACTTCCGCCAGGGTAATGACTGGCAGGCGCACTGGCAGGCACAAGGGCAGTGGCTGCTGAATGAGCAGGGGTTATGCCACAGTGATGGCGGCACCGCTTCACTGACCCTCAGGCAGCGTGCGGATGACCAGACATTCTCCCTGCGGCTGCTGCTGGATGCCGGGGTCAGTGTCAGCACGCCGCTGGCGTTTAGTATTGGTGATAATCTGCATATTCAGGGGCAGAATGGCGTATGGCAGGTTATGGATGGTCAGCAACGGCCGCTGGCCCGTGGCACGCAGACGTTGCCCGATGCCGCCGATCTCTGGTTAAGCCTGACAGAGTTCGGCTTGCTGCTGCTGGTCAACGGCGAGGTCGTGTTGCGTGTGCCGCTGACGGGCACGGTGGCGGGTGCCGTCACGTTCACCACCCGGGGCAACCTGACCCTGACCTCGGCGATGGCGGGTCAGGCACCGCAAACCAACGCCAGCTACCTCGATAATGCAAAACGTCTGCTGCAAAGCCAGAGCCTGCAGCAGGAGGGGCTGGTGGTCGGCCAGCGGATCTATGATGCGCTGGGGCGGGAAGCGGTGATCACCCGCAATGCCCTGTTTAACGGTGAACTGCCTGGCTGGCGTTCCGGCTTTGTCAGCGGGTTCGACTGGGATTCCGGCATTCTGCAGGGGGAGCTGGCGACCTGCTACCCGCAGGATCAGGGCTACCCTTACAGCCGCACCACCTTTGATACCACCCCGATGTCGCGGATAAGGCTGACCGGCAAACCGGGGCGGCAGTACGCGATAACCGGGCAGTCGGATCAGCATGTGCTGGTCACGACTTATGCCACCAACACCGCCAGTGAGCTGCTGAGCCATTTACCGGCGGGGCACTATCCGCTGAGCCTGGCGACCGATCCCGATCGGCTGCCCGTGCGCCAGATCAGTGATAAAACTGGCCGGGTGGTGGCGCGCATTGACGGTGACGCCAGCAGCGGAGCCGGTCACTTTGCGCTGACCCGTTACTATTACGATGCGGCAGGCAACCTGGTGCGCACCGAACTGCCCAACTACTTTATGGCGGATCTGCCCGGGGCGGAAAAATTTGTGCAGCTACAGCAGTATGATTTTCTCGGGCGGCTGACGCAGAAACAGCAGCCGGATACGGCTGCGCCCACGCGTTATATCTACGACCGCGGCAACCGGATCCGTTTTATGCAGGATGCCAGCGGCGTAAGCGAACACTTTCTGCTGTACTGGGTTTACGATGCTCTGGGCCGGGTGACGGAAGAGGGGAGCTGCGATGCGGACTGGGATGCCGCCACGCTACAGGCCCATGCCGATCGGCCTGACTGGCTGCCGGCAGCGGGCTTATGGCGCACCCGGCGGGTCTATGACGGTGACGGCAGCAGCGCCGGCGCGATCGGTAAGCTGGTTTCTGTTTCGACCAGCAGCCAGGGCACCACGCCGCAGGCCGATGTGGTGGAAACCTTCACCTACGACGACCGCGGGCGTACCGCGACGAAAACGTTGCAGGTGCCCGCCTTCGACGCACAGACGCGCATCAGTCAGTATGAGTATGACAATCTCGGCAACCGCACCGCCACCCGTTATGGCGAGCAGAACGCCACACAGATCCGGCTCGGTTATCAGTTTGACAGCAGCGGCAGATTGTCCGCGCTGTCGCGAACCGCAGAGGATAGCCCGGCACAGCTGCTGGCTCGCTACCGCTACAATGCCCGCGGTGCGCTGGAAGAGAAAAGCATCCTCCCTGACAGCGACGGCGCACTGACCCGCCATTACAGTTACAACTCGCCGGGCTGGCTGACCGGCATTAATGATGACTGTTTTAGCGAAACCCTGAGCTACGAGCAGGGCTACCAGGGGGCGGAGTACTACAGCGGCAGAATTGCCTGCATTCGCTCGCAGTTCCTGACGCCGATCCCCGGGGAAGGCTTTAGCGGCGATTATCAGTATCAGTACCAGTATGACCTGCTGGGCCGCCTCACCGTGGCGGCCAACAGCGCTGAAGAAGCGTACAGCCTCGGTTCCTCTGCGCCGCTGGCTTACGATGCCAACAACAATATCACCGCGTTGCAGCGCGGTGATCGGCAACGTGAATATCAGTTCTACCCGGGCACCAACCAACTGCTAAACACCGCCGGCGATAATCAGCAGCAGTATGCGTGGAATGCCAGCGGCAACCTGGTACAGGCGCTGCCGCGCGGTATTCAGGCGATTGATTACGATCGCCACAGTCAGCAGGCGCTGACGGTGCACGCGGCTGAACCCTGGCGCTATCAGTATGACAGCCGTCGCCAGCGGGTGCTCAAATCAGGTGCCACGCGGCAAACGCTCTACTGGCTGGATATCAGTGGTGCGCTGCTGGCGGTACTGGAGAAAGAGAACGACCGACCGCAACAAACCGACTACGTGCAGGACCCGCAGGGGATCCTGCTGTTCTTCCGCCAGTCCGCCACCTATACCGTGTTGGGCGATCACAGCGGCTCCACCCGTTTAATTCTTAACGGCCGCCAGCCGGTTGCCGCCTACAACTACCTGCCGTTTGGCAGCCTGCTCGGTGCAGCCTGGGAACCGCAGGGCAGGCTGATACCCTACCTGTTTACCGGCCAGGAGTTCGACGCTGAGCTGGGGCTGTACCTGTTTAAAATCCGCTTTTATGACAGCGACCTCGGGCGCTTCTACAGCACCGATCCGGCCGCTGAATTCGCCAGCCCGTACACCTATGCCGGTAACGATCCGATCTACTTTGTCGATCCGAGCGGGCAGTTTTCCATCGGCTCGTTCTTTGCCATTC
>NZ_JRZZ01000027.1:0-3187 GCF_002865965.1 Erwinia sp. B116 | reverse complement strand
AACTTTAACGCCGGTTCCTGGGCAGCGATGCTCGGTGTCGGCGCGGCGATCGGTGCCATTACCGGCGGCGTGGGGGTGGCGGCCAGCACTATCTCGTCCACCGCCGGGGCCATCGCCCTGGAGGCCGGGATCGGCGCGGTGGATGGCTTTGTTTCCAACGGCGTGACCAATGTGATCAACGGCCATAACTTTACCGAAGGTGGTGCAGCCAGCGCCGTTCTGGGTGGGGTGTTCGGTGCCTTTGCCGGAGCCACCGGGCGCTGGAACAGCTTTAACAATGGCCGGCTGTTGCGTGCCGGGGCTGCCGACGCCGCGAATGGCCAGCCAGTCGGTGTAGTAGGCACAGGCCGTATTGGCGGCTTCCCCGGACATTCGGTGGCAGGCGTTTCTGCCCCTGGCGGGGGTCAATGGAGCCATGTGCAGGGTGCGTTGCAGGGGGGCAGTGGCGGGTCGTCCGCGCTGCTGAGCGGTTCAGGGCCGGCAACCGCCCGGGGATTCGCTAATTTCAACCCGCAGGGCGTCGCGTATGCCCACGTGGTTCCCGGGCTCAATCACCAGGCGGCAATTAACTTTATGGCCGGAGGGCTGGGTGCCCGTGGCCCTTACAACATTATCACCAACAGTTGTACCACCTGGGCACGTGAGGTGGTGCGTGCTGCCGGTCTGGAGCCGCCGCTCTGGGCCATCAGCCCTGATTCACTGCAATGGTTTATGCGCCTGAGCGGTGGCAGATCGCTGTAATCAGAAAAATTCCGTTCTTTAATCGCAGCAACTTTACACACAGCAAAAGGAGTTACCGATGGCTAGTTTTAAAGATTTGCCGAAAGAACTGCAGGATAACTGGCGTAAACGTGTTACCGCATTAGGGTTAGATCCCGACCGCAGTCAGGGACGCTTTATTCGTACCCGTATCGTGGACACGCTGCACGAACTGAAGACGGCGTTTAACGTGCCGCCGGTGAGCGGCCTGCGAGCGGCCATCACCGAGTCAAAAGCGATCGCTGCGCTGAGCGAGCATGAACAACGTGCCGCGCTGGTGGCCCATGTCTCCGGCCTGGCACCGATCACCAATGCGGCACATATCACCCAGCTGGAAGACAATTTCGGCAACAGCTTCCGCTATCGTGCCTATGTTGCCCAGGATATTACCGTGCCCGCCGGGCAGACGCTGCAGATTAACTCCACCTCATCGGTCACCGCCTATGGCGTGGTGACGCTGCAGGGGGGCGCAAGTATTGAAATCAGCGTGCCGTGCCATTTTCAGTGTTCGCAGCTGGTAAAAACCGATGCCGGCGGTGGCGGCGGGGCGCAGTATGACATCAGCATCGTTGGTGCCACCGGAACGGATGGTAACAGCCCGACCAAAGCCGATAACGGCGGCAACGGTGGCAACGGCGATAACGCCAAGTGCAACTGTAATGTGGCGACCAACCACGCGGGTACGCCAGGGTCAGATGGTAAAGCGGGTAAACCAGGTAACAGCGCCAGCGATGGTCAGCGTGGCGGCGACGGTCCGATGGTCACCATTACCATTGACGACCTGGTCTCGACCATCTCGGTGGCCAATAGCGGCGGCACCGGCGGCAGAGGCGGTAACGGCGGTGCAGGGGGCGATGGCGGCACCGGCGGCAATGGCGGCAGCAGCGATACCTGTGGTGCCTACGATGAAGATGGGGGCAACGGCGGCAACGGTGGCCAGGGCGGCGATGGTGGCACGGCGGGCAACGGCGGCAATGCCGGTGATGCGAATAGCGTTACCGTCAACTACGGCAGCAGCAATGGCAGCGCGGTGTTAACCGCCAGCCTCAGCGCATCCGGTGGCCGTGCCGGTACCGGCGGGGTCGTCGGTGCCGGCGGCACCAAAGGCAACGGTGGTGGTGCCGGTGCGAAAGATGGCAGTCCGGGCGACCCGGGAAAAAACAAAGGTGCGGATGGTCACGCCGGCAACGACGGTGGCAAAGCCGATATTACGCTGAATAAGCAGTAACCGCTGAAAGCGGACGGCATCTGCATCCGTTGTTACCGGGCAGATGACCCCGCCGAACGCAGCGTGACGTTAAACGGGCTGGCGCAATCGCCGATCGCGCCAGCCTGTGCATTACTCTCCCCCATTGATGGAAGAAAAGGTGGTAAGCATGGACTCCCGTCAGCAACCCGTTGCACTTGTTGGTATGGCCTGCCGTTTCCCCGGCGCGGCCAACGATCTGGCTCATTTCTGGCAAATGCTGTGTCACGGGGAGGATGCCATTGGCGATATACCTGCTGACCGCTGGGAGGCCGATCGCTTTTATCACCCCGACAAAAACGTCGCCGGAAAAATGTATGTGCGTCAGGGCGGATTTGTGCGCCAGGACCTCAGCGCGATGGATTACGACTTTTTTGCCGTCTCTGCCCGCGAAGCGGCGGCGATGGACCCCCAGCAGCGGCTGCTGCTGGAAGTGACCTATGAAGCCTTGTGCGATGCCGGTATTCCGCTGTCGCAGTTACGTGGTGAAGCGGTGGGTACCTTTATCGGTGGCTTTACCCTTGACCGGACGGTGGTCCAGCTGCGTGAATCTAACCGCCCGCTGATCAACGCCCACTCTGCCCCCGGCATGACCATGACCATCCTTTCAGCCCGGCTGGCCCACTGGCTGGATCTCTCCGGCCCCTGCCTGACTCTCGACACCGCCTGCTCTTCCTCGCTGGTGGCGCTGCACCTGGCGGCACAGAGCCTCGCCAGCGGCGAATGTCATACCGCGCTGGTCGGCGGGGTGAATGCCATGCTCATCCCGGATTATGGCATCGCGATGTGTAAAGGGCAGTTTCTGTCGGCCGATGGCCGCTGCAAGGCGTTTGCCGCCGGGGCCGATGGCTACGGGCGTGCCGAAGGCGCGGGGCTGGTGGTGTTGAAAACCCTCGCCCGGGCGCAGGCCGACGGTGACCGCATTTATGCCACGCTGCTGGGCAGTGGCACCAATCATAACGGCCACACCACCGGCATCGCTCAGCCGGATGCGAGAGCCCAGCAGGCGCTGATGCGCCAGGTGCACCGGCGGGCGGGTATCGACGCCGCCGATATTGACTACGTTGAAGCCCACGGTACCGGCACCCAAGCCGGTGACCGGGCGGAGAGTGAGGCTCTGGGCCTGGTGATCGGCCAGCCGCGCCGGGCGCGCGGCCAGACGTTGCTGGTCGGGGCGGTCAA
>NZ_JRZZ01000026.1:12681-59824 GCF_002865965.1 Erwinia sp. B116 | reverse complement strand
AGAACTTCCTGAACCTCTCAACACGCTGGCCTGTAAGCCGTTGTTCCGTGTCGATGGAGGCGCATTATAGGGAGCCGCTCCGGGAACGCAAGTGGAAATCTTAAATTATTTTCCACTTGCTCAAAGTTCACTCGCAACGCTGCATTTTAAGACTGTTTGATGCGTGCAGGCAGCTCTTTCAGACTGTTGAGCACCCAATCCGCTGCACTTTCACCTTCTGCAGTGACGGGTTTACCGCTACGGACTAATACTTTTTTACCGACTCCGGCAGCGGCAGCGGCCTGCATATCTTCAATTTTATCGCCAACCATATAAGAAGCCGCCATATCAATGTTCAGCTCTTGCTGCGCGGACAACAACATGCCCGGCTGTGGCTTACGGCATTCACACCGCTGGCGCAGCTCTTCTACTATTGCTTCCGGATGATGCGGACAGAAATAGATGCCATCCAGATCGACATCACGATCGGCCAGCGACCAGTCCATCCATTCGGTCAGCTGCATAAACTGATCTTCACTGAACATGCCGCGGGCAATACCGGACTGGTTGGTCACCAGCACCAGCGCGAAGCCCATCGCCTTCAGTTCACGCATGGCGTCGATCGCACCGTCGATAAACTCAAAGCTGTCGATTTCAGAGACGTATCCGTGATCGACATTAATAGTGCCATCACGATCGAGAAAAACTGCCGGAACCTTATTAGCCACTGACTTACTCCTGATAAAGATTTGCCGTCGATTATCGCATGATTAACATAATAAGGAGAACGGGCGTTTGGGCGACTTAGATTGATTTAGACGTCTGGATGCCTTAACATCCACATCAACACCCTTTTAGTGCGGATACACTAAACTGGACACCACGGACAACACCCACCGCGATAATAAATAAATCAATGATTAAACTTTCCCATATCACCAAAGTGTTCCAGCAGGGTTCACGCACCATCACCGCGCTGACCGACGTCAGCCTTGAGGTGCCTGCCGGGCAAATTTATGGCGTTATCGGCGCTTCCGGTGCCGGTAAAAGTACGCTGATTCGCTGCGTTAACCTGTTAGAACGCCCGACATCAGGCCAGGTGCTGGTTGATGGCCAGGACCTGACGCGCCTGTCCGCCGGTGAACTGACGCTGGCACGCCGCCAGATTGGCATGATCTTCCAGCACTTTAACCTGCTTAACTCGCGCACGGTGGCCGGTAACGTCGCGCTGCCGCTGGAGCTGGGCAACCTGTCCAAAGCCGATATCGCTCAGCGTGTGACTGAACTACTGGAACTGGTTGGCCTTGCGGATAAACGCGATGCCTGGCCCGCTAACCTCTCCGGCGGACAGAAACAGCGCGTGGCGATTGCCCGTGCGCTGGCCAGCAACCCGAAAGTGCTGCTGTGTGATGAAGCCACCAGCGCGCTGGACCCGGCAACCACCCGTTCGATCCTCGAGCTGCTTAAAGACATCAACCGGCGTCTGGGCATTACCATTCTGTTAATCACCCATGAGATGGACGTGGTGAAACGCATCTGCGATCGGGTGGCGGTGATCAGCAACGGCCAGCTGATCGAGCAGGACACGGTAAGCGAAGTGTTCTCTCACCCGAAAACCCCGCTGGCGCAGCAGTTTATCCAGTCAACGCTGCATCTGGACATTCCGGAAGACTATCTGCAGCGCCTGACCCCAACGGCAACCGGCGGCAAGGTGCCGCTGCTGCGCATGGAGTTCACCGGTCAGTCGGTGGATGCCCCGCTGCTGTCGGAGTCCGCGCGTCGGTTCAACGTTAATAACAACATTATCAGCGCGCAGATGGATTACGCCGGCGGCGTGAAGTTCGGCATTATGCTGGCCGAGATCCATGGAGAGCCGCAGGACACCGCAGCGGCCATCGCATTCCTGCATGAGCATCACGTAAAGGTAGAGGTATTAGGTTATGTCTGAGGCAATGATGTGGTTAATGGGCCGCGGCATTTGGGAAACCCTGATGATGACCTTTGTCTCCGGCTTCTTTGGTTTCGTACTCGGCCTGCCGGTCGGGGTGCTGCTGTACGTGACGCGTCCGGGGCAGATTATCGCCAACCCGGCGGTGTATCGCGTGCTTTCGGCAACGGTCAATATCTTCCGCTCTATTCCGTTTATCATCCTGCTGGTCTGGATGATTCCGTTTACCCGCGCCATTGTCGGTACCTCGATTGGCCTGCAGGCGGCGATCGTGCCGCTGACCGTGGGTGCCGCGCCCTTTATTGCGCGTATGGTGGAGAACGCGCTGCTGGAACTGCCGGGTGGCCTGATTGAGGCCTCACGCGCGATGGGTGCCACCCCGCTGCAGATCGTGCGCAAAGTTTTACTGCCGGAGGCGCTGCCGGGTCTGGTCAATGCCGCTACTATTACTCTGATTACTCTGGTGGGCTACTCGGCCATGGGCGGCGCGGTCGGTGCCGGCGGGCTCGGGCAGATTGGTTATCAGTACGGCTACATCGGTTACAATGCCACGGTGATGAACACGGTATTGGTTCTGCTGGTCATTTTGGTGTATTTAATTCAGCTCTGTGGCGATCGCATCGTTCGTGCGGTTACTCACAAGTAAACATAACGGTAAGTTCTCTCTATTTAAGGAAGGGATATGTCTTTTAATCTTAAAACGTTTGCCGCCGTTGGCGCGCTGATCGGCTCACTGGCACTGGTGGGTTGCGACCAGAAGGCCAAAGATCCAAACCACATTAAAGTGGGTGTGATCGTCGGTGCAGAGCAGCAGGTTGCTGAAGTGGCGCAGAAAGTGGCCAAAGATAAATACGGCCTCGACGTTGAGCTGGTGACCTTTAACGACTACGTGCTGCCAAACGAAGCGCTGAGCAAAGGTGACATCGACGTTAACGCCTTCCAGCACAAGCCTTACCTGGATCAGCAGATTAAAGACCGCGGCTATAAGCTGGTCTCCGTCGGTAACAGCTTCGTCTACCCGATCGCCGGTTATTCGAAGAAAATCAAATCGCTGGATGAACTGAAGGCCGGCGATCAGGTGGCTATCCCTAACGACCCGACTAACCTTGGCCGTTCACTGCTGCTGCTGCAGAAAGTAGGTCTGATCAAGCTGAAGGATGGCGTGGGCCTGCTGCCAACCTCGCTGGACGTGGTAGAGAACCCGAAAAACCTGAAGCTGGTTGAGCTGGAAGCCCCTCAGCTGCCGCGCTCGCTGGACGATCAGCAGATCGCCCTGGCGGTGATCAACACCACTTACGCCAGCCAGATTGGCCTGACTCCGGCAAAAGACGGCATCTTTGTTGAAGACAAAGACTCTCCGTACACCAACCTGATCGTGGCCCGCGAAGATAACAAAGACGCGGAAAACGTGAAGAAATTCGTGCAGGCCTATCAGTCTGACGAAGTGAACGACGCCGCGAACAAAGTGTTCAACGGCGGCGCAGTGAAAGGCTGGTAAGTTCAGCCGACGGGCGGCTCCGGTCGCCCGTTTCTCTTTCTCCTCTCCCCTTGCCTGACCGATTCCCTGCGACTCCTCCGCTCTCTGCTTGTTATTTCCCTGCTGGCTTGGTTCAATAACGCCACTTTTTACTGAACATAAGGATTCCCCATGCGTGCTTTGCCGCTTTGTCTGTTAGCGTTCGCGCTGACAGGGTGCTCACTGGTGCCTAAACCTTACAAACCGGTCACCCCGCTGCCGCCGTCAACGCAGGCAGAGCCGGAACGCACCAAAACGGCTCCGCGCCCTGCCCCGGTGAAGCTCTATACCGATGCTGCGGACCTGGTCAGCAAACCGTTCCGCGATCTGGGTGAAGTCTACGGGGAAGACTGCCAGAGCAGCGCCCAGGACTCGCCGCCGAACCTGGCGACCGCGCGTAAGCGGCTGCAGGTGCGTGCCTCCGGCATGAAGGCCAACGCGGTGCTGGTACACAAGTGTGAGATCGTCACCTCTGCTCCGGGTTGCTACCGCCAGGCGATTTGTCAGGGCTCAGCCCTCAACGTTGCCAAATAAACGCTCCTGCGCGGGCGACCTCTTTGCGTGGCCGGCCTCCTCTCTGGCAGGCCACTTCACCGCATTCAGCCATGACGAGTAAAGCCACTATGTCCACTTTTTCCTTCCAGCAGATCGGCACTATTCACTCCCCGTGGAAGGAGAAATTTGCCGTGCCCAGACAGCCCGGCCTGATTGCCGACGGCGGCGGCGAACTGCGTTTGCTGCCCCCCTATAATCAGCCGGATGCGGTCAGGGGGCTGGAGGCGTTCAGCCATCTGTGGCTGGTGTTTGTTTTCCACCAGACGATGGCCGGTGGCTGGCGACCGACCGTACGCCCGCCACGCCTCGGCGGCAACGCGCGCATGGGCGTGTTTGCCACCCGTTCCACCTTCCGGCCGAACCCGATCGGCATGTCGCTGGTCGAGCTGAAGGGCATCCGCTGCGAACAGCAGCAGGTGATCCTCGAACTGGGCAGCCTTGACCTGGTCGACGGCACGCCGGTGATCGACATCAAGCCCTACCTGCCGTTTGCCGAATCGGTGCCGGACGCGCGGGCCGGTTTTGCCCAGCAGGCACCCGCTGCCGATATGCCGGTCATCTTTACCCCGTCAGCACGCGAGCAGCTGCACGGGCAGCTGGCGCGCTACCCGCACCTTGAACGCTTTATCAGCCAGGTGCTGGCGCAGGATCCGCGTCCCGCTTACCGCAAGGGCGAAGAGCCCGACCGCGAATATGCCGCCTGGCTGCTGGACTTTAACGTGCGCTGGCGGGTGACCGCTGCGGGTACCGAAGTCACCGGCATCGATCCGCGTTAATTTTACCGGACATCTTTTGACTCAACGGTCACGCTGTTACACTAGCCGCCAGGATTTTGACACCCTATTTTACCCCCTGGTGAATTCAGCCAGCCTGCGGCCGGCCAAATGACCGATCGGGGGTAGTAGCTTTCCGTTTATATGGAACCTTAACTCATGCGTACTACTCAATACCTGCTCTCCACCCTTAAGGAGACCCCTGCCGACGCCGAAGTGATCAGCCACCAGCTGATGCTGCGCGCCGGGATGATCCGCAAACTGGCTTCCGGTCTCTATACCTGGCTGCCAACCGGCCTGCGCGTGCTGAAGAAAGTTGAAAACATCGTGCGCGAAGAGATGAACAACGCTGGCGCGATTGAAATCTCCATGCCGGTGGTTCAGCCTGCGGACCTGTGGCAGGAGAGCGGACGCTGGGAGCAGTACGGCCCGGAGCTGCTGCGCTTTGTCGATCGCGGCGAGCGCCCGTTTGTGCTTGGCCCGACGCATGAAGAAGTGGTCACCGATCTGATCCGTAACGAACTCAGCTCCTACAAGCAGCTGCCGCTGAACCTGTTCCAGATTCAGACCAAGTTCCGTGATGAGGTGCGCCCGCGCTTTGGCGTGATGCGTTCACGCGAATTCATCATGAAGGATGCGTATTCGTTCCATACCACCCAGGAATCTCTGCAGGAAACCTACGACGCGATGTACCGCGCCTACAGCCAGAGTTTCAGCCGCATGGGCCTCGACTTCCGCGCGGTGGATGCAGATACCGGCTCGATCGGCGGCAGCGCCTCGCATGAGTTCCAGGTGCTTGCCCAGAGCGGTGAAGATGACGTGGTGTTCTCAACCGGTTCCGACTATGCGGCCAACATTGAGAAAGCCGAAGCCGTCGCGCCGGCCGCAGGCCGCGCTGCTCCCGCGGAAGCGCTGAGCCAGTTCGCTACCCCGGACGCCAGAACCATCGCCGAACTGGTGGCCCAGTTTGGCCTGCCGGTGGAAAAAACCGTGAAAACGCTGATGGTGAAAGCCACCGCAGAGAGCGGCCATACGCTGGTTGCGCTGCTGGTACGCGGCGATCACGAGCTGAACGAAATCAAAGCTGAGAAGATTGAGATCGTTGCCGCCCCGTTAACCTTCGCCACCGAAGAAGAGATCCGTGCGCTGGTTAACGCGGGTCCGGGTTCACTCGGCCCGGTCAACCTGCCGATGCCAATCGTCGCCGACCGCACCGTTGCAGCGATGAGTGACTTCAGCGCTGGCGCCAACATCGACGGCCAGCACCTGCGCGGCATTAACTGGGAGCGTGACCTGCCGCTGCCGCAGGTTGCGGATATCCGTAACGTGGTGGAAGGCGACGCCAGCCCGGACGGTCAGGGTACCCTGCAGATTAAACGCGGTATCGAAGTGGGCCATATCTTCCAGCTCGGCACCAAATACTCGGAAGCGATGAAAGCCACAGTTCAGGGTGAAGATGGCCGCAACCAGGTGATGACCATGGGCTGCTACGGTATCGGGATCACCCGCGTAGTGGCGGCGGCCATTGAGCAGAACCACGACGAGCGCGGCATTATCTGGCCGGCGGCGCTGGCGCCGTTCCAGGTAGCGATCCTGCCGATGAACATGCACAAGTCGTTCCGCGTGAAAGACCTGGCCGAAGAGCTGTACGCTACCCTGCGGGCGAAAGGGATTGATGTGATCCTTGATGACCGTAAGGAGCGTCCGGGCGTGATGTTTGCCGATATGGAGCTGATTGGCGTGCCGCACAGCATCGTGATTGGCGAGCGCAACCTCGACAATGAAGAAGTTGAATACAAAGCGCGCCGCAGCGGCGACAAACGCATGCTGAAAACCAGCGAAATCGTTGATTTCCTGGCCGGCGAACTGGGCGTTTAAGCCCGTTCGCTACGCATCAGCCACCGCCTGAGGCGGTGGCTTTTTTTTGCCGCAAGCTAATCGCCCTTCACGCGCCCACGCAACGATTTAGTCGCTGACTGACGCGCTTTGCCTTCCAGCCGGCGTTTTTTCGACGCCAGGGTTGGCCGCGTTGCCCGCCGCGTTTTCTCCACTACCGTCAGCTCCTGAATCAGGTTCTCCAGCCGCTTCATCGCCGCCTCGCGGTTCATCTCCTGGCTGCGGTACTCCTGCGCTTTGATAATCACCACCCCGTCCGGGGTGATCAGATGGTGGCTGGCGGCCAGCAGGCGCTGCTGATAGAACTCGGGCAGGCTGGAGGCGCGGATATCAAAGCGCAGGTGGATAGCGGTTGAACTTTTATTCACGTGCTGACCACCGGCACCCTGCGCGCGGATCGCGGTAATCTCGATTTCGGCATCGGGAATGGTGACGCTACGTGACAAAATAATCATCTGAGCTTCCCGTTTTCCAGCCACTGCTCAAAGGTGATTTCCAGATGATGCGTGTCATCCGACAGCCAGATGGTGCCGTCCTGAATGGTGGCCTGCAGCGTCATGGAACGCGAAGCCAGCGTGGTCAGGGCGCTGAGCTGTTCATCGTTCAGGTAGCGTACCGTCAGGTTGTCGTGTTGCGTCAGCCTGTTCTGATGCTGCTGCCACCACGGCTGCGCCGCACGCCAGTTATAAGCATACAGCCAGACCTGCTGTGAGCGGCTACAGCCTTTTTTGATGCGACGCTCGTCCGGCAGGCCAAGGTCAATCCACACGTCAATGCCGTTGTGATCGTTAAGCTGCCAGAGTTCCGGCTCGTCTTCGGCGCTCAGGCCGCGGGTGAAGCTCAGCCGTTCGTTGGCGTGCACCAGCCAGGCCAGCAGCCGCAGCATCAGACGCTCTTCCGTTTCCGAGGGGTGACGGGCCAGCGTCAGGGTGTGATCGAGAAACACGTTGCGGTCCATATCCGCGACGTTAACCGTGGCTTTGTAAATCGTTGCTTTCAGTGCCATAAGGATCCTTATCGTCGTTGCCGGCTATTGTACCTGATGCACCCGTAAATCACCTGTCGGCTGGCTGATTTCCCATAAATGGCTGTGCTATAGTCGGAGAATAGCCAGAGAAAAAGCTGAAGGAGGTACCTGTGCAACAGTATTGTGAGTTAGTTCGCCGCAAATATGCCGAGATCGGCAGTGGCGCTCTGGGGTACGTGCCGGATCCGCTGGCGTGCGCTTTGAAAGCACTTGATGAGGTAGCGGCCAATCCTGAGCTACACTCTTCCATCAGGGAACAGGCAGCCTTTGCTGCCGCCAACTTATTGGTGAGCGACTATGTTGACGAATGAAGCCTACACCCCGATCAATTGCGATGATTACGACAACCTGGAGCTGGCCTGCCAGAATCAGTGGCTGCTGGCGCTGGAGCTGAAGGACGGTGAAAAGCTGAAGGCGAAAGCCAAAGATATGGTCTCGCGTAAAAACGTGGAATATCTCAGCGTTGAAGAGGCGGGGAGCCTGCGCGACCTGCGCCTCGATCATATCGCCAGCTTCAGCCACCCGGATCTGGGCACCATTGTGGTCAGCGAATCCGACTAACCTGTGCTGCACGGATAGCAACGGGGCGGATGATTATCCGCCCCGTCTGTTTTCAGGGCTGCAACCCGGCGTAATACGCGGCCAGGTCGGCCAGATCCTCATCACTTAATCCCGCCACAAACGCTTTCATCACTTCCGCCTGCCCGCCGCTGCGCCCGCCGGACTTATAGGCCTGTAACGCCAGCTCCAGATAGGGTGCCGGCTGTCCGGCCAGGTTCGGATAGATCGGCGCGACCGCCTTGCCCTGGGCTCCGTGGCAGGCCAGACAGCGCGCCGACTTCTCCTGCCCGCGGCTGGCGTCGCCAGCGGCCAGTGCCGGCAGGCTGGCGGCCAGCAGCAGGGTTAATATCATCTTCATCATTGCTCTCTTAAGGTTACCGGCGCCAGCGGATCTGCCAGGCCGTTGCGACGGACTGCGGCTCGGCTTCACGGGTAATAAACAGGCCCGCGGCGGCCATCAGGCAATCGCCATAAAAAATCAGCGGGATGCGTTCGCGCTGCCAGGGCGGCACCGCCAGCTCCTGCCACAGCTTTTTCAGCGGACGGCTGCCGTTGCGCCCGACGATATGAAAGCGCCCCTGCGCCTGAAAACGCACGCTGACCGCCTCACCAGGCAGCGGCGGGCGCAGGAGAAACAGCACGTCGCCCGGCGGCAGAATATTGCCCGCCGCATCTCCGGACGACAGTGAACCACAGGCATCTGCTGCGGCGAGTGCCGGCAACGTGCCACCACTACCTGACGCGGCCAGCCACGGCCTGGTTACGTCATCAACCGGCAGCAGCGCGATGTCTGTCTGCTGCGCTTCTGGCACCGGCTGGCCGTCCTGATTTAACTGGCTGCCATCCTGCGCCTCCGGCTGCGGGCCAGGCAGAAGCTCACCCAGCCCCCCCGGCAGCGGCAGCGGCTTCCAGGGTGCCGGCCACGGCAGCATCACGTCGCTCACGCTGGCGAGCAGCGGCAGCCAGTACAGCCGTTCGCGAAAGCGGCGCACTTCCGCCTTGCCGATACGCAGACGCGGCTCGGCGTCGGGACGGGCGCATACCACCTCCTGCCACAGTGTTTGCAGCCCGGCGCGCGACGGCATGCCGCCCTGGCAACGGGCAATCCAGCGCCGCATCAGCGCAGAGCGCCGCGCTTCGCTGAGCGATAGCAGCGGTACCACGTCGAGGCTGCCGTCGGCGGCCACCAGCGCCTGTAGCGACTCCGCCAGCAGCTCGTCCAGCAGTTGCTCCTGCTCGCCACATAAGGCCGCGCTGCGCGCGCTGGCGGCGGCGAAGTGCGGCCAGCGCGAGGCCAGCAGTGGCAGCACCTGCAGGCGTAAGAAGTTGCGATCGTAGCGCGGGTCCTGATTGCTCTCATCCTCAATCCAGCACAGCTGGTGCTCCGCCGCCCAGCGCTCCAGCTGACCACGACTTTGCGCCAGCAGCGGTCGCAGGTGACGATGTTCGCCCAGCCGGCCCTCCAGCGGCATCGCCGCCAGCCCGGCCGGGCCGCTGCCGCGCTTCAGCGCCAGCAGCAGCGTTTCGCTCTGATCGTCCTGATGCTGCGCGGTGAGCAGAGTTTCTCCAGGCTTAAGCCGCTGCCGCAACGCCTGATAGCGCGCCGCGCGCGCTGCCGCTTCCACCCCGCCTTCGCGGACGTCCAGCTGCACCCTGACCACCTCGAGCGCCACCTGCCACTGCGCACACTGCTGACGGCAGTGCTCTGCCCAGCCATCGGCATGCGGGCTAAGACCATGGTGGATATGCACCGCACGCAGCCGCAGTTCAGGCCGCTGCCGGCGCAGCAACACCAGCTGATGCAGCAGCACGCTGGAATCAAGGCCGCCGCTGTAGGCCAGCATCACAGCCTGTTCGGCCACCAGCAGCGGTTCAAGATGGGCAAGAGCGGACATGAGATTACCTGAACAGAGTGCGTGAATCGTCGGATGATTGCTTAACCCTCGCGGGGTGAGGGTTAAGGCGCTCTATTCTATGCCTGATACAGCTCTAACGGCAAACCGTCAGGGTCGCTGAAGAAGGTAAACAGCTTACCGGTGAGCGGATCGGTGCGCACCGGCTCACAGGACACCTCATGCGCGGTCAGGTGGGCAATGGCCGCATCCAGGTCGGTGACGCTGAAGGCCAGATGACGCAGGCCGCAGGCTTCCGGGTGAGACGGCCGCGCGGGTGGGAAAGGAAACGAGAACAGCTCAAGGGTATAGGCACCGTTCAGCGCCAGATCGCCTTTCCACGAGTCGCGCGCTTCGCGGTAAACCTCGCCCATCAGCGTGAAGCCAAGAATTTTGGTATAGAACACCTTACTGACGTGGTAATCGCTGGCGATAATCGCCACGTGGTGCACCTTCGTTAACGTTAAACCCGACATGTTAGCTCCTTACAACGGATAGTCAGCCCCCTGCCGCGCGCAGCGCCAGAGGGGCGGTATGACAGCATCTTACGCCAGCGGGCCCTGCCGCAGTACTCGCACCTGATACTCGCCCTCCTCCGTCAGGGTCGCACCGTGGATGTCGGTTTCAAAGCCCGGATACTGCTCGCCGATACTGCACAGCATTAACAGGAAATCGAGCACCGCGCGGCTCTCTTCGGTGATCGTCTCACCCGGCATCACCAGCGGCACCCCCGGCGGATAGGGCAGGATCATATTGGCCGACACCCGCCCGATCAGCTGGCCGATCGGCACCGTTTCCACGTTGCCCTTGATCTGCTGCTGGAACATCTGGTGTGGCGTAAGTCTCATTTCCGGCAGCATAGCGAAGGCCTTTAACATCAGGCGCGGCAAATCATGCTGGCGGATCAGGCCATGGATGCCCGCCGCCAGCGTCTGAATGCGCATGTTGCGGTAGAAGTCAGGGTCTTGCGCATAGAGATCCGGCAGCATGTTCTTCACCCGCAGGTTCAGGTCATAAGCACGTTTAAACTCGGTCAGGCCGCGCAGCAGGCTCATCGCTTTAGTTTTATCAATGCCGATGCTGAACAGGAACAGCAGATTATACGGGCCGGTTTTCTCCACCACGATGCCGCGCTCGTCGAGGAACTTCGCCACCAGCGCGGCCGGGATCCCCTCACCGCTCATCTCACCCAGCTCGCTCATGCCGGGGGTGAGGATCGTCACCTTGATCGGATCGAGGTACATATGATCGGCATCCGCATCGCGGAAGCCGTGCCACTCCTCCTCACCCGGCTGGATCGGCCAGCAGGCAGGCTGATCGATGCCGTCCGGCTGCCAGATATCGAAGAACCAGCCCTCTGACTCTTCACGCAGCCGCTGGACTTCGCGGCGGAAGTGCAGCGCCCGTTCCACCGAACGGTTAATCAGCCGCCGCCCCGGGTTGCCGCGCAGCATCGCGGCGGCGGTCTCAATCGACGCGACGATGGCATAGTTGGGCGAGGTGGTGGTATGCATCATATAGGCTTCATTAAAGGTCTGCTCGTCGTAATCCCCCTTAATGTGGATCAGCGAGGCCTGTGAAAATGCCGCCAGCAGCTTATGGGTCGACTGGGTTTCATAGATCACCTTACCCGGCGTGCGTTCGCCGCTCATGCCGCTGAGCCCCTGATAGATCGGATGAAAGTTGGTATAGGGCACCCAGGCCGAGTCAAAGTGGATCGAAGGCACCTCCAGCGTCTCTTTGATGTAGCGGGTGTTGTAGAGCAGCCCGTCATAGGTGGAATTAGTGATCACGGCGTGCACCGGCCAGCTGGCGCGCGGCGTTTCTGCAACCTTAAGCGCGATACTTTCTCGGGTAAATTCGCGTTTCGGAATGCCGCCGAGGATGCCCAGCGCGTTGCGGGTCGGTTTCAGCCAGATCGGCACAATATCGCTCATCATCAGCAGATGGGTCAGCGACTTATGGCAGTTCCTGTCCACCAGCACGGTGCTGCCCGCCGGGGCGGACACCATGCCGACGATCTTGTTTGAGGTCGAGGTACCGTTAGTCACCATATAGCTCTGCTCGGCGCCGAAGGTGCGGGCGATATACTCTTCCGCTTCCAGATGTGGCCCGGTGTGATCGAGCAGCGAACCGAGCTCGGTGACCGAGATCGAGATATCGGCCTTCAGCGTATTGGCACCGAAGAAGTCGTAAAACAGGCAGCCGACCGGGCTCTTCTGGAAGGCGGTGCCGGCCATATGTCCCGGCGTGCAGAAGGTGTATTTTCCCTCTTTGACGTAGTTAAACAGCGCCCGGGTCAGCGGCGGCGTAATGGTCTCCAGATACTCATCCGTATACTGACCAATGTGCTGGGCGATATCTTCGGCGGCGTTCAGCGCGTACTCAAAGAACCACAGCGTCATGCGCATCTCGTTGATGCTGACGTCCATCGTTGAATGGGTGTTGATAAAGGCGTAAAGCGGCAGGTACTCGTTCAGCTGGTTCAGTTCACTGCACAGCTCGAGGCTGTACTCATCCCAGTCGAAAATCACGCCGCAGATGCGGGGATTATGCTCAACCAGCTTAATCAGCCCGCTGGCCTCCTGCAGCCAGATGGTCTGAAAACCGCGGGCTTTTAACGCGGCGTCCAGTTCACGGATCGGTTCATCTTTATAGAATGCGTTATGCGGCCCGACGATCGCGATGATATTCAATGCTTACCTCCATGCGCCGCGGGCAAGCCCTGCCCGCGGCGATTAAAAAGGCTAAGCATAGCGGATCGTCGGTTGCTCTGCTCAGCCGTTGGGGTAGGCCTGGGCGATGCGCGTCTGGGCGGCCATCGACAGCTGTGCCGCCACGTCCTGCAGCACGTAGAGATCGCGGCGGCGCGTCCACGGCTGTGCCGATCGCCGATCATACCAGCGCGGCAGCGCGATCCCACGCGGGGCAAAGCCGTGGATCCGGCGCCCACGGCAGGTAATGATGCAGCGTTTAACGTGATCGTGATGGCCAATGATGGCAGCATTGCCCGCCAGCGTCGGATCGTTAGCAAAGTGGTTTTTCAGAATCGTCTCCACCACGCCGTCGGTGCTCAGATAGACCAGCGTGCCCTGCGCATCCCAGTACGGTTCGATAGAGATAATGGCATGGCGGGGGATATCCGCGAACTCCGGCGCCAGCAGGCAGCGGGCGATCTCCCACTGCAGGTACATCGGCAGCGCTTTTTTGCGATACACCGCCGCGCAGCAGTGCGCCAGCACCCTGTTCATCGGGCCGGGCAACGCCAGCTTATTCGGGTCGTTCTGCGGATTGGGCCGATTGCCAAAGGCAAAGCCTATTACCAGGCTGGCTGCGGCAATCTCGTCTTTCGGTGGGGCCATCATAAAGCCGGCATCGACAATCGCGGGTGCCAGCAGTTCTGCGGTGGACCGATCCTCCAGCTCCAGCGCCAGCCGGTCCGTTGCCAGCGGCAGAAACTCCGACGGCCGTGGCGAGTGCGGCGGGACGGCACAGCCGTTCAGCGCCGCCGCCGCCGGCAGAGAGAGCAGCCCGAAGGCCAGCTTGCGTCGGTTAATATCCATGTTCACCTCGTCCTTTGCGTTATCAGAAACCGCAGACTAACCCAGTGGCCGCCGGGCCTCTATGCGATGAATGTTGAAAAAAAGGCATAAAAAAAAGGGCCCCAGGGGCCCTTTCGTGTGCAAAGACGGTTAACGATTACGCGTAGCCGTAACTCATCAGGCGCTGGTAACGACGATCCAGCAGCTCGTCTTTGGTCAGCACGTCCAGTTCGGCAAGATCGGCCAGCAGCTGCGCTTTCAGCGATTCGCCAATCACCAGCGGATGGCGGTGCGCGCCACCCAGCGGTTCAGGGATCACCGTGTCAATCAGCTTAAGCTCTTTCAGACGCGGAGCGATGATGCCCATCGCTTCGGCGGCCAGCGGTGCCTTATCGGCGCTTTTCCACAGAATTGAGGCGCAGCCTTCCGGTGAAATCACCGAGTAGGTGCTGTACTGCAGCATATTCACTTTGTCGCCGACGCCGATGGCCAGTGCACCACCGGAACCGCCTTCACCGATTACCGTACAGATCACCGGCACGGTCAGGCCGGACATCTCACGCAGGTTACGGGCGATAGCTTCGGACTGGCCGCGCTCTTCCGCGCCAACGCCAGGGTAAGCGCCCGGGGTGTCGATAAAGGTGATAATCGGCATATTAAACCGCTCGGCCATCTCCATCAGGCGCAGCGCTTTACGGTAACCTTCCGGCGCGGGCATACCAAAGTTACGACGGATCTTCTCTTTCGTTTCACGCCCTTTCTGATGACCAATGATCATCACCGGACGGCCGTTGAGACGCGCGGTACCGCCAACGATGGCTTTATCGTCGGCAAAAGCACGATCGCCGGCCAGTTCGTCGAAGTCGGTAAACACGTTACGGACATAGTCCAGCGTGTACGGTCGCAGCGGATGGCGCGCTAGCTGCGCGATCTGCCAGGCACCCAAATCTGAGAAGATTTTACGCGTCAGCTCAACGCTTTTATCGCGCAGACGCTGTATCTCTTCATCCAGATTAATATCCAGTTTTTCATCCTGACGGCCAACCGACTTAAGCGAATCAATTTTCGCTTCAAGCTCTGCGATTGGCTGTTCGAAATCCAGGTAATTAAGACTCATAATAATCCTGTTTTAGTCAAATTCCAGTTCCACCTGCTCCGATCCTATCAACGACCGAAGATCGTTTAACAAACGATCGCTCGGCGACACGCGCCAGGTTGCACCGAAGCGCAACTTCGCCCGCGCATCCTCTCTCTGATAGTAGAGATGTACCGGAATTGTCCCCGAACGATGGGGTTCCAGGGATTGACGGAGACGGTTCAAAAGCTGGTCATCAATTTGCCTGTCCGTCAGCGAGATAGCAAGCCCACGTGCATATTTTTCACGGGCTTCATCGATGTCCATCATATCGCGGGCCATCATTTTAAGCCCGCCGTTGAAGTCATCAAAGCTGACCTGTCCGCTGACGATCAGGATACGGTCTTTCTCCAGCATATGCTGGAACTTATCCAACGCATCTGTAAACAACATCACTTCCAGACGACCGGAGCGGTCGTCCAGGGTGCAGATGCCAATACGGTTACCGCGTTTTGTTACCATTACGCGGGCCGCCACCACCAGACCGGCCGCCGTGGTCATCTTGCCGCGATCGGTCGGGTGCATGTCTTTCAGGCGCTGTCCACCGACATAGCGCTCAATTTCTTTCAGATACTGGTTAATCGGATGCCCGGTTAAGTAAAGACCTAAAGTCTCCCTTTCGCCATCCAGCTGGATCTGCTCCGGCCACGGCGTCACGTCGGCATACGACTTCTCTACCTGCTCCGGCGCCTCGGCCAGCACGCCGAACATATCGGCCTGCCCTGTCGCCTCTGCTTTAGCGTGCTGATCGGCGGCCTTCAGCGCGTCCGGCAGCGCGCTCATCAGCGCGGCACGGTGCGGGCCAAGCCGGTCAAACGCGCCGGACATAATCAGTTTTTCCAGCACCCGCTTATTCAGCTTTTTGGTGTCGGTGCGCGCGCAGAGGTCAAACAACTCGCGGAAATAGCCGCCCTCGTTGCGTGACTCAATAATCGCTTCAATCGGGCCCTCGCCGACGCCCTTAATCGCGCCGATGCCGTAAACGATCTCACCGGCTTCGTTGACGTGGAACTGATAAAGGCCGGAGTTAATGTCCGGCGGCAGCACCTTCAGCCCCATCCGCCAGCACTCGTCCACCAGGCCAACCACTTTCTCGGTGTTATCCATATCAGCGGTCATTACTGCCGCCATAAACTCCGCCGGGTAGTGCGCCTTCAGCCACAGCGTCTGGTAGGAGACCAGCGCATAAGCGGCAGAGTGCGACTTGTTAAAGCCGTAACCGGCGAATTTTTCCACCAGGTCGAAGATTTTGATCGCCAGCTCGCCGTCAATGCCGCGCGATTTCGCACCATCCTCAAAGCCGCCGCGCTGCTTGGCCATTTCGACCGGGTTCTTTTTACCCATCGCACGGCGCAACATGTCCGCGCCGCCAAGACTGTAGCCCGCCAGCACCTGGGCAATCTGCATCACCTGTTCCTGATAGAGGATGATGCCATAGGTCGGTTCCAGAACCGGCTTCAGCGACTCATGCTGCCACTGAATATCCGGGTAGGAGATCGCCTCGCGCCCGTGCTTACGGTCAATAAAGTTGTCGACCATCCCCGACTGCAGCGGCCCCGGACGGAACAGCGCCACCAGGGCGATCATATCTTCGAAACAGTCCGGCTTCAGGCGCTTGATCAGATCCTTCATGCCGCGGGATTCCAGCTGGAATACCGCGGTGGTTTCCGAGCGTTGCAGCATATCGAAACTTTTCTGATCTTCAAGCGGGATCGTCGCAATATCGACAGGATCCAGCCCTTCTTTGGCGCGCCGGGCGTTGATCATCGCCAGCGCCCAGTCGATGATGGTCAGCGTGCGCAGGCCAAGGAAGTCGAACTTCACCAGGCCTGCGTACTCCACGTCGTTCTTGTCGAACTGGGTGACCGGGAACTGGCCGTTCTCATCGCAGTATAGCGGCGCAAAATCGGTGATTTTAGTCGGCGCGATCACCACGCCACCGGCGTGTTTACCGGCGTTACGCGTCACGCCTTCCAGTTTGCGCGCCATATCGATCAGCGCCTTGACCTCTTCATCCGCCTCGTAGATTTCCGGCAGCTGCGGTTCGGCGGCAAAGGCTTTTTCCAGCGTCATGCCCGGGTCAGGCGGCACCAGCTTGGAGATGCGGTCAACGAAGCCGTACGGGTGGCCCAGCACGCGGCCAACGTCGCGGATCACCGCTTTGGCGGCCATGGTACCGAAAGTGATGATCTGCGAAACCGCTTCACGGCCGTACATTTCCGCCACGTGCTCAATCACGCTGTCGCGCTTCTCCATACAGAAGTCGATGTCGAAGTCGGGCATGGAAACACGTTCCGGGTTAAGGAAACGTTCGAACAGCAGGTCGAATTCCAGCGGATCGAGGTCGGTGATTTTCAATGCGTAGGCGACCAGCGACCCGGCACCGGAGCCGCGCCCCGGTCCGACCGGTACGTCGTTATCCTTCGACCACTGGATAAATTCCATAACGATCAGGAAGTAGCCCGGGAAGCCCATCTGGTTAATCACGTTGAGCTCAATATCCAGACGCTCGTCATACTCCGGGCGGCGGGCGGCGCGCACCTCAGGATCGGGGAACAGGAACTCAAGCCGCTCTTCCAGCCCCTCCTGCGACTTCAGCACCAGGAAATCTTCGGTGGTCATCTCACCGGTTGGAAACTGCGGCAGGAAGTACTCGCCCAGGCGGATGGTGACGTTGCAGCGGCGGGCGATCTCTACGCTGTTTTCCAGCGCTTCCGGGATGTCCGAAAACAGCTCACACATCTCCTCTTCGCTGCGCATATACTGCTGCGGGCTGTAGTTACGGGGACGTTTCGGATCGTCGAGGGTAAAACCGTCGTGAATGGCCACGCGAATTTCATGGGCGTCAAAGTCGGTTTCTTGCAGGAAACAGACCTCGTTGGTGGCCACCACCGGAATGCCCTCGGCAATCGCCAGTTCCACTGCCGCGTGCAGGTAACTCTCTTCATCCGGCCGCCCGGTGCGGATCAGCTCAAGGTAGTAGCGATCGGGAAAATGCTGCTGATAGAAGCCGAGACACTCGGCGACCATCGCGGCGTTGCCGCGCAACAGCATTTTACCGACGTCGCCACGGCGGCCGCCGGAGAGCAGGATAATCCCCTGCTGATGTTCGGCCAGCCAGTCGCGATCGATGGTCGGCCCTGCCGGGCCATAGCCGCGCTGATAGGCACGGGAGATCAGCAGCGTCAGATTCTGATAGCCATCATTATCGGCCGCCAGCACGGTGATCTGCGACAGTTCATCGCCCATTGCCACGCTGGCCACGTTAAAGTCAGCGCCGATAATCGGTTTCATCCCCTGACCGTGCGCGGTGCCGTAAAATTTCACCAGCCCGCACAGGTTGGTGAAATCGGTGATGCCGATGGCCGGCATATTCATCTTCGCCGCGTGTTTCACCAACGGGTTCGTCTTCGCCAGTCCATCGATCATGGAGTAGTCACTGTGCACGCGTAAATGAATAAAACGGGGTTCGGCCATCGGTGATCCTGTTAACGCAGAAGAGAAGAATTACAGCGCGCGCGTCGCAGCAGCAGCGACGTCAGCGTCGATCAGCACGTTACGTACCGGGGCGAAGCTGCGGCGATGGTACGGCGTGGCGCCAAAGCGGGCGAGCTTTTCCAGGTGCAGCGCCGTCGGGTAGCCTTTATGCTGGGCAAATCCGTACTCCGGGTACTGCAGATCCAGCCCGGCCATCTCACGGTCGCGCGTGACCTTAGCGATAATCGACGCGGCGCTGATTTCACGCACCAGACTGTCGCCCTTAACGATCGCCTGCGCCGGCATCGCCAGCGCCGGGCAACGGTTACCGTCGATCAGCACAAAATCAGGCGTCAGGTGCAGGCCTGCCACCGCCCGCTGCATCGCCAGCATGGTGGCATGCAGGATATTGAGCCGGTCGATCTCATCCGGCTCAGCGCGCCCGAGGCTCCAGCTTAACGCCTTCTCTTTAATCTCATCGTATAACGCCAGGCGGCGTTTTTCCGACAATTTTTTTGAGTCGGCGAGGCCTGCGATCGGCCGGGCCGGGTCGAGGATCACCGCAGCGGTGACCACCGCACCGACCAGCGGGCCGCGGCCCACCTCGTCAACGCCGGCAATCAGCCGCGCGTCAGGGTAGATAAAGTCACTCATGGGCACAGCTCCAGTACTGCCGCAGCCGCCTGCTGGTCTGCATCCCAGCGGATCTGCTGATGCAGCTCTGCGAAGGTGGCCAGCAGGGCATCACGGGTATCACCGCCGCTGAGCAGCGGCTCCAGCGCCGCCGCCAGCCGATCGGGCTGGCACTCATCCTGCAGCAGCTCTGGCACCAGCTCTCGCCCGGCCAGCAGGTTAGGCAGCGAAACGTAGTCAGTTTTTACCAGCCGCTTCGCCAGCCAGAAGGTGAAGGGCTTCATACGATACCCCACCACCATCGGACATTTCGCCAGCATGCACTCCAGCGCGGCGGTGCCGGAGGCCAGCAGTGCCGCATCGCTGGCAACCATCGCCGCACGGCCCTGGCCATCCAGCAGGTGCATCGGCAGGTCCGGTGCCACCTGCGCTTTGATCAGCTCAAACTGTTCGCGGCGTTTCGGATTAACCAGCGGCACCACGATCTCCAGCGCCGGATGCTTGTCACGCAGCAGCATCGCGGTTTTCAGGAAGTCGGCGCTGAGCATCTCGACTTCCGCACCGCGGCTGCCAGGCAGCAGCGCCAGGCACAGCGCGTCCGGGGCGATGCCCAGTTCGCGGCGCGCGGCCTGCTTGTCGGCCACGATCGGCATCGCATCAGCCATCGTGTGGCCGATAAAACGGCACGGCACGTTGAAGCGATCGTAGAAGGCTTTCTCAAACGGCAGGAACGCCAGCACCAGATCGGTGTTGCGACCAATTTTGAACACCCGCTTCTGCCGCCACGCCCACACCGACGGGCTGACGTAGTGGATGGTGCGGATGCCCCGCTGCTTCAGGCGGCCTTCCAGGGTGATATTGAAATCCGGGGCGTCGATGCCGACAAACACGTCCGGCTTCAGCGCGCTGAAACGGCGGGTCAGGTCACGGCGGATCTGCAGCAGGCGACGCAGGCGGCCGAGCACCTCAACGATGCCCATTACCGCCAGCTCTTCCATCTCATACCAGGCTTCACAGCCCTCGGCCTGCATCAGCGGCCCGGCCACGCCGATAAAGCGCGCGTCAGGATGCTGCTGTTTCAGCGCGCGAATCAGGCCGGCACCAAGAATATCGCCGGAGGTTTCTCCGGCGACGAGGGCAATCGTTAAGGGACGCTTAGGCATGAGTTAACGAATCAGGCCCCGGGTGGATCGCGCAAAGAAGTCATAGAACGGCTGGACTTCAGGATGCACTTTCGCAATCTCGGCAATCTCAGGCTTCACTTCATCCAGCGTTTTACCGCTGCGGTAAAGTAGCTTGTAGGCAGCACGAATGGCGTGTAGCGCCTCTTTACTGAAGCCACGACGCTGCAGGCCCACCAGATTGATGCCGAACGGCGTCGCATGGTTACCCTGCGCAATCACGTAAGGCGGAACGTCCTGCGCCACACCGGAGCAGCCGCCGACCATCACGTGCGCACCGATAATGCAGAACTGATGCACCGCCGTCATGCCGCCGATAATCGCATGATCGTCGACGACAACATGGCCGGCCAGCGTCGCATTGTTGGCCAGGATGCAGTGGTTACCCACCACACAGTCGTGCGCCACGTGGGTATTGACCATCAGCAGGTTATCACTACCCACTTTCGTCACGCCGTCAGCCTGCACGGTGCCACGGTGGATGGTCACGCTTTCACGAATGCGGTTACGATCGCCAATTTCAACGCGGGTTGGTTCGCCGGCGTATTTCAGATCCTGATTCGCTTCACCAATCGAGGCGAACTGATAGATGGTGTTGTCTTTACCGATGCGGGTATGGCCGTTGACCACCACATGCGATTTAAGAACGGTACCGTCGCCAATTTCGACGTTGGCACCCACCCAGCAGAACGGGCCAATCTGAACACCGGCACCAATAATGGCGCCCTCTTCAACGATCGCCCCTGGATGAATTACGGCGGTGCTGTCAATCACGAATTAAGCCTCCCGGCTGCGCGCACACATCATGGTTGCTTCGCAGACAATTTTACCGTCTACGGTCGCCACGCCTTTAAAGCGCGTCAACCCACGGCGGGTTTTCTCGAAGGTGACTTCCATGATCATCTGGTCGCCTGGCACGACCGGGCGCTTGAAGCGCGCTTCGTCGATACCGGCAAAGTAGTACAGCTCGCCCGGTTCCAGTTTACCCACGCTTTTAAACGCCAGGATACCGGTGGCCTGTGCCATCGCTTCCAGGATTAGCACACCCGGGAAAATCGGTTTACCAGGGAAATGGCCCTGGAAAAACGGTTCGTTGACCGAGACATTCTTTACCGCACGCAGGTATTTGTTCTCTTCGAACTCAATCACGCGATCGACCAGTAAAAACGGGTAACGGTGCGGTAAAAGTTCGATAATCTCTTCAATCTTCAGAGTATGAGTTTCAGTAGTCAAAATACTCTTCCTGTCCTAAAAATTCTGATGGTATCAATAACACGGCCTGCAACGATGGTTACATCGTTCGCAGGCCGCAAATCTTGTCTGTACGCAGCTTTCCCTGCTTAGCATGTTGTAATTATGAAAGCCGGTTAGCGTGCTGGTGTATGCGCTTAGTCGTTAGCAACCTTACGCTCGACGGCTTTTAAGCGTTTGCTTAACTCGTCGATGTTCATCACCAGCGCCGCAGTTTTGCGCCAGGTTTTATTGGGCTGCAGCGGGATCCCGGAGGAGTATACTCCAGGTTCAGTGATCGGTCGCATCACCATTCCCATCCCTGTAACGGTAACTTTGTCACAAATTTCCATATGACCATTGATCACGCTGGCACCGCCAATCATGCAATAGCGGCCGATTTTCAGGCTACCGGCCATGATCACACCACCTGCAACTGCGGTATTGTCGCCGATTACCACGTTATGGGCAATCTGACACTGGTTATCTATGATAACACCATTCCCGATTTGGGTGTTATCCAGCGCACCGCGATCGATAGTGGTACAGGCACCGATTTCGACGCGATCGCCGATAATCACGCTGCCCAGCTGCGGAATTTTAACCCAATTGCCGCGATCGTTGGCATAACCGAAGCCATCTGAGCCGATCACCGTGCCCGACTGAATCAGGCAGTCAGTACCGATCTGCACCTCATGATAGATCGATACGTTGGCCCACAGACGGCTACCGGCGCCGATTCGGGTGTGTTTACCGACGAAACAGCCAGGTCCGATAACCACGTTATCGCCCAGCACCACGCCGGACTCAATGACCGCATTGGCCCCGATGGCAACGTTGTTACCCAGGGTAGCGGTGGCATCAATGACCGCGCTCGGCGCAATATGGCTGGCCGGCTGTGGGGTGGTATCCAGCAGCTGTGCCATACGAGCGTAGGTCAGGTAAGGGTTTTTCACCACCAGCACCGCACCGGTGAAAAATTCACGGTCGGCTTCCGTTAACACTACGGCAGAGGCCTGGCACTGGGCCAGCTGTTCGCGGTAACGGCTGTTGGCAAGAAAAGTGATCTGTCCCGATTGGGCGGATTGCATAGAAGCAATGCCGGAGATGGCGAGATCGCCATCTCCGTGCAATTCTGCATCCAACTGCTGGGCTAAATCAGCCAGTCGAATTGAAGACATGGTTTTATTTAACCTGTTTCAGAACATCAGCAGTGATGTCTTTAGATTTACCGGCGTAAGCCACAGCGTTCTGATCGATAACCACATCGTAGCCTTCGCTGTCAGCCACTTTCTGCACAGCATCCTGGATACGGCTCAGGATTTTGTTACGTTCTTCGGTCTGGCGACGACGGTTATCCTGCTCAAAAGCCTGCGCTTTGGTTGAGAACGCTTCACGCTGAGCCATCACGTCTTTTTCCGCGCGGCTGCGGTCAGCGGCCTTCATGGTTGACGCATCACGCTGCAGGCGCTGCATTTTAGTCTGCAGGTCGCGCTCCATGTTTTGCAGTTCGGTCGCACGGCCTTTGAACTCGTTCTCAAGCTGCTTCGCAACGGTCGCACGCGCTGGTAACTGTTGGAAAATGCTGGAAACGTTCACCACTGCAATTTTATCAGCAGCCTGAGCACCGGCGGAAACCGCCAGAGCAATACCCAGACCTGCGGCACACAACAACTTTTTCACTATAAACTCCTTACCATCAACGTTTGTGTCACGGACACATGTGTTGCGTAGTGACGGCGGGGCCAGATACGGCCCGCCGTGGCGCTACGCGATACTCTGAGCGCTTCCCTGCGAGGCCGACTTACCAGGTTTTACCAATGTTAAACTGGAACTGTTCGGCCTTGTCTCCATCATACTTTTTGAACGGCTGGGCGTAAGAGAACACCAGCGGTCCGAGAGGCGACATCCACTGCAGTGCCAGACCGGCTGACATGCGGATATTACTTGGGTCACTGTAATCCGGCACGCCTGCGGCACGGGTTTCAGCGGTGTTCTGCCATTTAGTATCCCAGACGGTACCGGCATCAACGAACAGCGAGGTACGCACCGAGTTCGAGTACTTCTCACTGATAAACGGCGTTGGGGTTATCAGCTCAAGGCTGGCCACCGCCATCGCGTTACCGCCGACCGCATCGTCTGAGTTACAGACTTTGTTCACGTCGGTGCCGGAGCAGTCAGACGAACCGTTGTTCAGGTAAGCCGCTTTTGGACCAATGTTATTGGAACGGAAACCACGAACGGTGCTGGAACCACCGGCATAGAAGTTTTCATAGAACGGCATCTCTTTGCCGTTCAGGCCATCACCGTAACCAACGCGACCACGGCCCAGCATCACCCAGGTATGATCCTGGTCGATCGGCAGATACTGTTGCGTATCCAGCGTTGCTTTGTAGAAGGCGTTAGTCGAGCCAGGAATGGTCACTTTACCGTTCAGGTTGGTACGGTTACCCGCCGTTGGGAAGAACCCACGGTCAAGCGTGTTGTACGTCCAGCCGTAGTTAAAGGTGAAGTCATCCGCAGAGAAGTCTTCATCACCGGCAAGCGTCGGGTTCTGTCCGACCGAGCGCAGGTAACGCCACATAGCGATCTGCGGCTGCATGTTGGACAGGCTGTTATGCACATAACCCAGACCGGCGCGCAGGCTGTTGTTCTCGTTAATCGGGAAGCCCAGCGTACCGTCAACACCGTAACTCTTGTTGGTGTAGTCGGACAGATCGGCGTCATCGGCTTTAAAGTCGTTATAGAACACACGACCGCCGAGGCTGACGCCATCCACCGTAAAGTACGGATCGGTCAGAGAGAACTCGGCATAGGTCTGGTAGTCGTTTTTGGTGCCGCTGATACCGACGGTATTACCGGTACCCAGCCAGTTATCCTGGGTGACGCCCACCTGGAAGCTGACGCCGCTTTCGGTGCCGTAGCCGACGCCAAAGTTCAGCGTACCGGTGTTGCGCTCTTTCACCTTGTAGACCACGTCCACCTGATCGGGCGAACCCGGCACACGCTGGGTGTCGGTATCAACGGTTTCGAAATAGCCCAGACGGTTCAGACGTTCTTTGCCCTGCTCAACCAGATCGCTGCCCAACCAGGCACCTTCCATCTGGCGCATTTCACGGCGCAGTACCACGTCTTTCGAAGTATCGTTACCTTCGAAGCGGACTTTACGCACGTAGAAACGGTTACCGGCATCAACGTTCACGCGCAGCTTAACGGTTTTCGCCGCATCATCAATTTCAGGCTGGGTCTGGACGCGTGGATAGGCATAGCCATAACGACCCAACAGTTTCTTGATGTCGTCTTCCATGCGGGTCACTTTCGCGCCGTTATACAGCTCACCCGGGGTGATTTTAGTCAGCCCTTCGATCTCAGCAGAGTGCCCGGCCAGATTGCCGCTCACCGCCACGCCGGCGATCTTGTACTGCTCGCCTTCGGTGATGTTAACGGTGATGTAGATACCTTTTTTATCCGGCGTCAGGCTGACCTGGGTCGAATCGATATTGAAGCGCGCATAACCGCGGTCCAGATAGAAGCTGCGCAGCGTCTCGAGGTCACCGGCCAGTTTCTGTTTCTGGTACTTACGGTCACCCACCACGTTCCACCACGGCACATCATCACGCAGCTGGAAGCGGGAGATCAGCTCTTCAGAGCTGAACGCTTTGTTGCCCACCACGTTAATCTGCTGAATCTGCGCAGAGACGCCTTCGGTGAACACCAGTTTCAGATCGACGCGGTTACGCGGCAGCGGTGTCACCACCGCTTTAACGCTGGCGCTGTACTTACCGACGCTGTAGTAGAAGTCTTCCAGACCCTTCTCAATCGATGAGATGGTGGTGCGGTCAAGGGCTTCGCCCACGCGCACGCCGGAAGCCTCAAGGTTCTGCTTCAGCATGTCTTCCTTCACCGCTTTGTTACCGGAGAAGGTGATACTGGCAATCGTCGGACGTTCTTTCACCTGAACGATCAGCGTGTTGCCATCGCGCAGTACCTGAACGTCTTCAAAATTTCCGGTCGCAAACAGTGCTCGAATGGTGTTACCCAGATCTTCATCTGATACGGTATCTCCCACGCGAACAGGCATACTCAGCAGGGCCGCACCGACGGCGACTCGCTGCAGGCCTTCGAAATGAATATCCTTCACCACGAATCCGTCTGCACCGTATACGGTAGCGCTGCTAAGCAGCAGCGACGCTATGAGCAACTTTTTCATCGCCATCGTTGTTATGCATTCTTCCTAACTGGTTCTCGTCGCTTTCGGGGTAACCGCGTCGCGTTAATCATCCCGCAACGCCGTTCCTGAGCACCTAGAGGCGCGAGAAATCATTGAAAAGTGCAAGCCCCATTAACAGCACCAGCAAAATTGAGCCGATACGATAACTGAAGTCCTGAACTCGTTCGGACACCGGCCCCCCCTTAATCTTTTCGATCGCCAGGAACAGCAAATGCCCACCATCTAACACTGGCAGAGGAAACAGATTGATAATCCCTAAGTTCACGCTAATCAGCGCCAGGAACATCAGGTAGTAAATCAACCCATACTCCGCTGACATCCCAGCCCCCTGCGCGATCGAAATCGGCCCGCTGAGATTGTTCAACTTCACATCACCCACTATCAGCTTGCCCAGCATGCTCACCGTCAGCTTCATCAGCTGCCAGGTTTTCACGCTGGCTTCACCGAGGGCCGCAAACGGACCGTACTGGCGCACCGTGCGGTACTCATCGGCCAGCGGTATCACTCTCGGCACCACGCCGGCAAAGCCTTCCGCCTTATTCTGCGGATTGGCTTCGGGGATCAGCGTGATATCCACCAGACTTCCCTGCCGCTCAACTTCGATGGCAATCGGCTTGCCGGGGTTATCACGCACCGTGGTCACGAAACTGAGCCACTGCGACAGCGGTTTACCACCGACTTTAACGATCCTGTCGCCGGCTTGCAAACCGGCCTTACTGGCGGCGGAATCGCTCTGCACCTGCGCCAGCACCGATTCAATCTGCGGCCCGCGCGGCAGGATGCCCAGTGAAGTGACCGGATCCTGCTTATCCGGCTCAAAGTGCCAGTTGTGCAGCGAGACCCGCTTTTCGCTGGTTTGCGTAGTGCCAAACGGCGCGACGGTAAAGGTGGTTTCTTCATCACCGATCTTCGCCACCAGCGCCATGCGCACAGCATCCCAGTCAGGCGTTTCGATACCGTCGACGGCTTTAAGTTCCGTTCCTGGGGTAATTTGTGCGCTGGCGGCCGGCGAGCCGCTTACTATTTCAGCAACTACCGGGCGTACGCCGGGCACGCCGATGATAAACACCAGCCAGTAGGCAAGGATAGCAAAGATGAAGTTAGCGATCGGACCGGCGGCGATAATCGACGCCCGCTGCAGGACCGTTTTATTGTTGAAGGACTGGTGACGCAATTCGGGCGGCACGCTCTCGACGCGTTCGTCGAGCATTTTAACGTAGCCGCCGAGAGGGATCAGGGCAATAACATACTCGGTGCCCTGCTTGTCACGGCGGCGCCACAGCGCCTTACCAAAGCCGACGGAAAAGCGTTCGACCTTCACGCCGCAACGACGGGCCACCCAGAAGTGACCAAATTCGTGCACCGTGACCAGAATTCCCAGCGCGACGATAAAGGCCGCAAGACTCCAGAGTACGCTTAACATAGTGTTTCCCTACAGCGCGCCAAAAACTAACAGCAGCAGGCAGGCAAACACCGGTACCGCCGCCGTCAGGCTGTCAATGCGGTCCAGAATGCCACCGTGACCGGGGATCAGACTGCCGCTATCCTTAATACCCGCTTCGCGTTTGAACATACTTTCCGTCAGATCGCCCAGCACCGAGGCCAGCGCGGCGGCAATCGAGCAGATCAGCAGCGTGGAGAGATCCACCTGCAGCGGCGCGAACACGCTGAATAACCATGAGATCAGCGCCGAGGTCACCAGGCCGCCGAGAAAGCCTTCCCAGGTTTTACCCGGTGACACTTTCGGTGCCAGCTTGTGCTTACCGAACAGCTTGCCAAACATGTAGGCACCGGAATCAGCGCCCCAGACCAGCACCATCACGTACAGCAGCCACCAGGCTCCCGCGTAGTGATCGGTAGCGTAGTGATACTGGCGCAGCACCAGCATGCCGCAGAAGAATGGCACAATGGTCAGCAGGCCAAACAGCAGGCGCAGCGGTTTCGACGAACGCCAGAAGGCGGCGGAGCCAGGGTAGCGCAGCACCAGCAGCAGCGCCGCCAGCCACCATATCAGCGAGATCCACAGCGCGCCGCCGATCTGCGGCACGTCCAGCGCACTTTGCCAGGCCGGCAGCGTAAACAGCATCAGGGAGAGCAGCAAGCCACACAGCACTGCCAGCCAGATACGCTGAGAGCGCGCAGCAAAACCGGCGAACTGGCCCCATTCCCATGCGGCCAGCATGCAGATCGCTAAGATGACGATGGCAAAACCCAGAGGTGGCAGCAAAAACAGCGCCGCGATCACGATGGGAATCAAAATTAATGCGGTAATCAGGCGAGACTTCAGCAAGGATTACCCCCAGTGCGCTTATGCGCTGCCGGGTGCTGCGCCGCCAAAACGGCGCTCTCGTTGTGCAAACGCATTCAGTGCACCTTCAAAAACTTGTTCATCAAAATCAGGCCAGAGCGTTTCGGTAAACCAGAACTCTGCGTAGGCAACTTGCCACAGCAGGAAGTTACTGATGCGATGCTCTCCCCCGGTCCTTATTACCAGATCCACCGGAGCCAGTTCATTCATGCACAGATGAGAGGCCAGCGTCTCTTCTTCGATTTGATCGGGACGAAGAAGGCCTTCCTGTACCTGCTCTGCAATCTTTCTGACTCCGTGGATAATATCCCAACGACCGCCATAATTCGCGGCTATGTTGAGCGTCAGTCCATTATTTTGTTGAGTAAGTTCCTCAGCACGGCGGATACGCTCCTGTAAACGAGCGTTAAACCGGCTGACGTCACCGATAATTCGTAGCCTGACATTATGCTTATGGAGACTTTTGACTTCGCTATCGAGCGCCCAGACAAACAACTCCATCAACGCTAACACTTCCTGCTGCGGACGGTTCCAGTTTTCACTGCTGAACGCATACAGCGTCAGCGCATCGAGCTTATGGCTGACCGCAAAACTGACCGCGCGCCGTACCGACTTCACACCGGCCTTGTGGCCGGAAATGCGCAGTTTGCCCTGATTTTTCGCCCAGCGGCCGTTGCCATCCATAATGATGGCCACATGGCGAGGGCCGTGCCCTTTCTGGTCATCGATTTCTAATTGATTTTCGGACGACATAACGCGTATTTATTTCCTTATTCAGAAAGGCCAGGGCTTCTGAAATATCTTGTCTGCTCAGTTGCCAGCGCCCCGCCACCCCGGACAGCCATGCGGCAATGAGCCGGCAAGCTGCCTGAACAGTGGGCGAAGACTATATCATCTCCTCCCAAGGCTCACAAATGGCGGTGCGTTAAATCGCGTTATGCACGATCTAAGGCAAACCGCGGTAGCAGCGCCGTGGCACGCACCCGTGCTTCACCGTCGATGGCAATGACCGCTTCCACAGAGTCGGGCTCCGCCGTTGCCAGCCCCTCCAGCACCGCCACGTTCAGGGACGCAATGTCGGTGAAGCGGATGCCACCGGCCAGAAACGCCGCCACGGCCACTTCGTTGGCGGCGTTGAGCGTGGTGGTGGCGGCCTGCCCTGCCAGGCTGGCGTCGATCGCCAGTTTCAGGCAGGGATAGCGCGCGAAGTCCGGCTCGCAGAAGCTCAGCGCCTTCATGCGGGTAAAATCAAGCGCGGGTGCACCCGAGCTGACGCGCTCGGGCCAGGCCATCGCATGGGCAATCGGCGTACGCATATCCGGTGAGCCCAGCTGCGCAATCACGCTGCCATCGCGGTAGCGAACCATTGAATGAATCACCGATTGCGGATGCAGGATCACCTCCATCTGCTTATCGGTGGCATTAAACAGCCAGCGGGCTTCAATATATTCCAGGCCTTTATTCATCATGGTGGCCGAATCGACGGAGATTTTACGCCCCATTGACCAGTTTGGATGTGCACAAGCCTGGTCCGGCGTCACATGATGCAGGTCAGCCAGCGGCGTGTCACGGAAGGGGCCACCCGATCCGGTCAGGATAATGCTGTCAATGCCATTATCCTGCAACGAAGCGTAACCTAACTGCTGCTGGATGGCAGCAGGCATACTCTGAAAAATGGCGTTGTGTTCACTGTCGATCGGCAGCAGCTGCGCGCTGGAGGCACTTACCGCCTCCATAAACAGACGCCCGCAGGTGACCAGCGCCTCTTTATTGGCCAGCAACACCGTTTTACCGGCGCGGATAGCGGCCAGGGTCGGGGTTAATCCCGCCGCGCCAACGATCGCCGCCATCACCTGATCCACCTCGTCCAGCGCCGCCAGATCGCAGGCCGCCTGTTCGCCGCTGAGCACTTCTGTCGTGACGTTCAGGCCATGCAGCCGCGCCCGCAGTTCAGCGGCAGAGCCTTCATCAGCCATCGCGGCATAGCGCGGACGAAACGTCAGACACTGCTCGGCCATCAGCTCAACGTTACGCCCGGCCACCAGCGCCGTCACGGCAAAGCGTTCGGGGTTGGCGCGGACTACGGCCAGCGTGCTGGTGCCAATCGAGCCGGTGGAACCGAGAATGGTCAATTGTTTCATGAGGCTGCTCTGTATCGTGGCCTGGCGCGAAGGGAAACCGTGCCCGCCAGGAGGGTTAACAAATGCAAAACGCCGCCAGACCGCCCTGTCATTTAAAGGACCATCTGCACGGCGTTTCGTCACAGGGTGATCGACTTAGAAGTCCATCAGCTCCGCTTCTTTTTCAGCCAGGGAGGCATCAATTTTCTTGATGAACACGTCCGTCAGCTTCTGCACGTCATCCTGTGAACGACGATCTTCATCTTCACTGATCTCTTTGTCTTTCAGCAACGCTTTAACTTTATCGTTCGCGTCGCGGCGCACGTTACGCACAGAGACACGGCCCTGCTCGGCTTCACCACGGACGATTTTGATCAGATCTTTACGACGCTCTTCGGTCAGCGCAGGCAGCGGGACGCGAATATCGGTGCCGGCCGAGCTTGGGTTCAGGCCGAGGTCAGAGGTCATGATCGCTTTTTCTACCGCGCCGCTGATTGAACGGTCGAACACGTTCACTTTCAGGGTACGGGAGTCTTCAACGGTCACGCTGGCTAACTGCTTCAGCGGGGTCGGCGCGCCGTAGTACATCACCATGATGCCATCGAGGATCGCCGGAGAAGCGCGGCCGGTGCGGATTTTGCTGATGTTGCTTTTGAACGCTTCAACGCATTTATCCATGCGCGTTTCAGCATCTTTTCTGATTTCGTTAATCACGTTGGAACCCTTGGATTCTGTTTGATCGACCCGCTGCGGGCCACGGCCTGCAGCGATTCTGAATACTCTTCGATAATTCTGACGGGCAGAATATACCTTATTTTATGCGCTGACTGATATTAATGCGTAATCAACGTGCCTTCTTTTTCACCCATCACCACGCGACGCAGTGCGCCAGGCTTGTTCATATTGAATACGCGAATCGGCAGCTTGTGGTCACGGGCCAGCGTAAAGGCCGCCAGATCCATCACTTTCAGCTCCTGCTCCAGCACTTCCGCATAGGAGAGCTGTTCGTACAGCGTGGCATCCGGGTGCTTCACCGGGTCCGCAGAGTAAACGCCGTCCACTTTAGTCGCCTTCAGTACCACGTCGGCTTCAATCTCAATACCGCGCAGGCAGGCGGCAGAGTCGGTGGTAAAGAACGGGTTACCGGTACCGGCAGAGAAGATCACCACGCGGTTGTTACGCAGCAGGCTGATCGCTTCTGCCCAGCTGTAGTTATCACACACGCCGTTGAGCGGGATCGCCGACATCAGGCGGGCGTTCACATAGGCACGATGCAGTGCATCGCGCATTGCCAGACCGTTCATTACGGTCGCCAGCATGCCCATATGGTCGCCGACTACGCGGTTCATACCGGCCTGAGCCAGGCCAGCACCGCGGAACAGGTTCCCCCCGCCGATCACCACGCCCACCTGAATGCCCAGTTCTACCAGCTCTTTCACTTCCTGAGCCATACGATCCAGCACGCTGGCATCAATACCGAAGCCTTCAGCACCTTGCAGTGCTTCGCCACTCAGTTTCAGCAGGATACGTTGATATACGGGTTTTGCATTGGTCGCCATGGTGTTTTCTTCCTGGAGCTATCGTCGAAAAGGGGGGTTAACTGTGCGGTATCATCCGTCAAACGCCGTTAAAAAGCGATTGGGATGAGACTGAAAATGCGCTGCCCGGCAGGCAGGCAAAAAAGAACCGCCTTCCGGCGGCTCTCTTCAAACCATTAAGACTGTTTGGACATCGCCGCAACTTCTGCTGCGAAATCGGTCTCAACTTTCTCAATGCCTTCGCCCACTTCAAAGCGGATGAAGTTAACAACGTCAGCGTTGTGCTCTTTCAGAACCTGGCCCACGGTTTTGCTTGGGTCGATAACGAAAGGCTGGCCGGTCAGAGAAACTTCGCCGGTGAATTTCTTCATGCGGCCTTCAACCATTTTCTCTGCGATCTCTTTTGGCTTACCAGACTGCATCGCGATGTCCAGCTGAACCTGGTACTCTTTCTCTACCACTTCAGCAGACACGTCTTCTGGCTTAACGAATTCTGGCTTGCTGGCAGCAACGTGCATAGCAACCTGCTTAACCAGCTCTTCGTCAGCGCCTTTAGCAGCAACCAGTACGCCGATACGTGCGCCGTGCAGGTAGCTGCCCAGCACGTCGCCTTCCAGGGACGCTACGCGACGGATGTTGATGTTCTCACCGATTTTAGCAACCAGTGCAACGCGCTCTTCTTCGAACTGCGCTTTCAGAACTTCAACGTCGGTGATTTTACCGGCAGCAGCAGCTTCCAGCACTTTATCAGCGAAGGCCTGGAAACCGGCATCTTTAGCAACGAAGTCGGTCTGGCAGTTAACTTCCAGAATCACGCTGTAGTTGCCAACGATTTTGGTTTTGATCACGCCATCAGCAGCCACGTTGCCTGCTTTCTTAGCGGCTTTGATCGCGCCAGATTTACGCATGTTCTCGATCGCCAGCTCGATGTCGCCGTTGGCTTCGGTCAGTGCTTTCTTACAATCCATCATGCCAGCGCCAGTGCGCTCGCGCAGTTCTTTTACCAGAGCAGCGGTAATATCAGCCATTCTCTAATCCTCGGTTAGCGCAGCATTTGTGAGATGTGCCGGTCAACGGCCACAAATGCCTATTCTCGGGAGAAACATTCTGCCCCGCCGAATGTGACAAACGGCAAAGCGAAGTCGAAAAAATAAAGGGGCCGACAAGGCCCCTTACAGATTCACATCTGATTGATAAGGGCTCGGTAACGAGCAAGCCTTATTACTCAGCGTCGGCGAACTTTTCTTCAGCCTGCTGAGCCAGGTCCTGTGAACGACCTTCACGTACAGTGGTAGCCACTGCAGTCAGGTACAGGTTCACAGCACGGATCGCATCGTCATTACCTGGGATAATGAAGTCAACGCCGTCTGGATCAGAGTTGGTATCAACGATAGCAAATACCGGGATACCCAGGTTGTTTGCTTCTTTGATAGCGATGTGTTCGTGGTCTGCATCTACAACAAACAGTGCGTCTGGCAGGCCGCCCATGTCTTTGATACCACCCAGGCTGTTTTCCAGCTTGGCCAGTTCACGAGCGCGCATCAGCGCTTCTTTCTTGGTCAGTTTGTCGAAAGTACCGTCCTGAGACTGAATCTCCAGATCTTTCAGACGTTTGATAGACTGACGAACGGTTTTCCAGTTAGTCAGCATGCCACCCAACCAGCGGTGGTTAACGAAGAACTGGTCGCAGCTCAGAGCTTGCTCTTTTACCGCTTCGCTTGCAGCGCGCTTAGTACCAACAAACAGGATCTTACCTTTACGGGCAGAGATCTTGCTCAGCTCAGCCAGAGCGTCGTTGAACAGTGGTACTGTTTTTTCCAGGTTGATGATGTGAACTTTGTTACGAGCGCCGAAGATGAAAGGCTTCATTTTCGGGTTCCAGTAACGGGTCTGGTGACCAAAGTGTACACCGGCCTGGAGCATGTCGCGCATGGAAACAGTTGCCATGATTACCTCTAATAAAAGTGTTTGGGGTTAAGCCTCCATGTATCCCGTACAACCGACCCATCGATTTTTACAAATCATCCAGGCACCCCGGCGTAGGTGTCGATACATGTGTGTTATTTACACAAAATGAGATTTTGCGTCCCCCTGTCCGGCAACTATCACCACACAGAGAATCGTCGGCGCGCTTTATACCATAAACCGACCGGTGACGCCAACTTTTGTTGGCTTACTGAGCAGTACTGCCACGCTGACCTGCGGCCCGGCAACGCCTGCCACAAACTGCATTTGGCAGGGTCCGGGTGGACTGCTACCATTGCTGCACTTTGTTTAGTATTGTCGAAAATAGCGACAACCGCGGATCGAATGAATGGCAATCTCAATTAAAACCCAAGAAGAAATCGCAAAAATGCGCGTCGCCGGGCGTCTCGCCGCCGAGGTGCTGGAGATGATCGGACCCCACGTGCAGCCGGGCGTCAGCACCGCTGAGCTCGACCGCCTGTGCCACGATTATATCGTCAACCACCAGCAGGCGATCTCCGCCTGCCTCGGCTATCACGGCTTCCCGAAATCGGTCTGTATCTCGGTGAATGAAGTGGTGTGCCACGGTATTCCGAGCGAGGAGAAGATCCTCAAAGATGGCGATATCGTCAATATCGACGTCACGGTGATCAAAGACGAGTATCACGGCGATACCTCCACCATGTTTATCGCAGGCACACCCACCATCCAGGGCGAGCGGCTGTGCCGCGTCACCCAGGAGAGCCTCTACCTGGCGCTGCGTATGGTGAAGCCGGGCGTGCGGCTGCGCACTATCGGCCGTGAGATCCAGAAGTTTGTTGAAGCGCAGGATTTCTCCGTGGTGCGTGAATACTGCGGCCACGGCATCGGCAAAGGCTTCCACGAAGAGCCGCAGGTGCTGCACTATGATGCCGATGACGGCGGCGTGGTGCTGCAGGCGGGCATGGCCTTCACCATCGAACCGATGGTCAACGCCGGCGACTACCGCATTCGCAGCATGAAAGACGGCTGGACGGTGAAAACCAAAGACCGCAGCCTGTCAGCCCAGTATGAACACACGCTGGTGGTGACGGAAAACGGCTGTGAAATTATGACGCTGCGTAAAGATGACACCATTCCGGCGCTGCTTAACAACGCCGGTTAAGTAATAAGATAATCCTATGATTGCACGCTACAGTCGGCACGCCGGTCACGTGTAAGATAGCGCTAAGCCGGCAATCGCCGGCTTTTTTAATGGCTGTAGTCCCGGAGCGGGTGAGATGACAAAAGAGCTGACAGACGCAACCGTCCTGAAAAAATTAACCAAGTCGCCGGTTTACTGGCAGGACGAAGAACTCAATCGCGACGGCCTGCGCCAGCACCTGGACCACTTCCAGCGCTACCTGGCCGACGCCTTTGACGCCGGGCAGGACGCCGAAACGCTGATCGCCGCCCGCACCCTGTTTATTGACCGCCTGCTGCGGCGCCTGTGGCGCTTCTTTGGCTTCCCGGAGCAGGAGGGCGTGGCGCTGGTAGCGGTCGGGGGTTACGGGCGGGGTGAACTGCACCCGCTGTCGGATATCGACGTGCTGATCTTAAGCCGTCAGCCGCTGTCAGACGAAGATGCACGACGCACCAGCGAACTGCTGACGCTGATGTGGGACCTGCGGCTGGAAGTCGGCCACAGCGTGCGTACGCTGGAGGAGTGTCTGCTGGAGGGGCTGTCAGATCTGACCGTCGCCACCAACCTGATTGAGTCACGTATGCTGACCGGCGACCTGGCCCTGTTCCTTGAGCTGCAAAAAAACGTGTTCAGCGACGGCTTCTGGCCCTCCGACCGCTTTTTCGCCGCCAAAATTGCCGAGCAGCAGGAGCGCCACCAGCGCTACCACGGCACCAGCTACAATCTGGAGCCGGATATCAAAAGCAGCCCCGGCGGCCTGCGCGATATCCATACCCTGCTGTGGGTGGCGCGCCGCCACTTCGGGGCCACCTCGCTGGATGAGATGGTCGGCTTCGGCTTCCTGATGGAGACCGAGCGCAACGAGCTTAACGAGTGCCAGAGCTTCCTGTGGCGCATCCGCTTCGCCCTGCACCTGGCCCTGACCCGCTACGACAACCGGCTACTGTTTGACCGCCAGCTCAACGTCGCCCGCCGCCTTAACTATCAGGGCGAAGGCAACGAGCCGGTGGAACGCATGATGAAGGACTTCTTCCGCGTCACCCGGCGCATCGCCGAACTCAACCAGATGCTGCTGCAGCTGTTCGACGAGGCGATCCTCGCGCTGCCGACCGATGAAAAACCGCGTCCGCTGGACACGGAATTCCAGCTGCGCGGCACGCTGATCGACCTGCGTGACGACGATCTGTTCAGCCGCGATCCGATCGCTATCATGCGCCTGTTCCACACCATGGTGCGCACGCCGAAAATCACCGGCATCTACTCCTCCACGCTGCGCCACCTGCGCCACGCGCGACGCAGCCTGGCACAGCCGCTCTGCACCCTGCCGGCGGCGCGGGAGATGTTCCTGTCGATTCTGCGCCACCCCGGCGCGGTCAGCCGGGCGCTGGTGCCGATGCACCGGCACAGCGTGCTACAGGCCTACATGCCGCTGTGGAGCAACATCGTCGGCCAGATGCAGTTTGACCTGTTCCACGCCTACACCGTCGACGAGCACACCATACGCGTGCTGCAAAAGCTGGAGAGCTTCGCGGACGAAGCCACCCGCAGCCGCCACCCGCTGTGCGTTGAGCTGTGGCCACGGTTACCACAGTCAGAACTGTTGCTGATGGCCGCGCTGTTCCACGATATCGCCAAAGGTCGCCACGGCGATCACTCGATCCTCGGCGCGCAGGACGCGCTGGAGTTTGCCGAATTACACGGCCTTAACTCACGGGAAGCCCAGCTGGTCGCCTGGCTGGTGCGCCACCACCTGCTGATGTCGGTGACCGCCCAGCGGCGCGACATCCAGGACCCGACGGAGATCCAGCAGTTTGCCGAAGTGATGCAGAATGAGAACCGCCTGCGCTACCTGGTCTGCCTGACGGTGGCCGATATCTGTGCCACCAACGGCACCCTGTGGAACAGCTGGAAACAGAGCCTGCTGCGCGAGCTGTTCTTTGCCACCGAAAAACAGCTACGCCGGGGGATGGAAAACAGCCCGGACCTGCGCGAACGGGTGCGCCACCACCGGCTGCAGGCGCTGGCGCTGCTGCGGATGGACAACATCGACGAGCGGGCGCTGCACGACATCTGGAACCGCTGCCGCGCTGACTACTTCCTGCGCCACACGCCCAACCAGCTGGCGTGGCACGCGCGCCATCTGCTGATGCACGACCTCAGCCAGCCGCTGGTGCTGGTCAGCCCGCAGGCCACCCGCGGCGGAACGGAAATCTTTATCTGGAGCCCGGACCGCCCCTACCTGTTTGCCGCCGTGGCCGGGGAGCTGGATCGCCGTAACCTGAGCGTGCACGACGCGCAGGTTTTCACCAGCCGCGACGGCATGGCGATGGACACCTTTATCGTGCTGGAGCCGGACGGCAGCCCGCTGTCGGCGGATCGCCAGGAGTTTATCCGTATCGCGCTGGTGCAGGCCATCGGCCAGACGCACTGGCAGCCGCCGCGCATCCGCCGCCAGTCGGCGCGGCTGAAACATTTTAACGTCGATACCGAGGTCAACTTCCTGCCGACCCACACCGATCGCCGCACCTATCTGGAACTGGTGGCGCTCGATCAGCCCGGCCTGCTGGCGCGGGTCGGGGAAGTTTTCGCCGATCTCAACGTTTCGCTGCACGGCGCACGCATCAGCACCATCGGTGAACGGGTCGAAGATTTGTTTATTCTGGCCAACAGCGATCGCCGGGCGCTGGACGCTGATTTGCGCGAACGACTGCAACAACGGTTGACAGAGGCCCTTAATCCAAACGATAAAGTGTGACCCGGAACGACTTTTAACAGCGCCACCCGCCGAATCCGCCAGCGGATCCCTGTTTATCGCGGATGGCAAAACCAGGAAGAGACCAACATGCAACAGTTACAGAGTGTTATTGAAGCGGCCTTCGAGCGCCGTGCGGAGATCACCCCGGCCAACGCGGATACCGTTACCCGCGAAGCCGTTAACCAGGTGATCGGCCTGCTGGACAGCGGTGCCCTGCGCGTGGCAGAGAAGATTGACGGCCAGTGGGTCACCCACCAGTGGCTGAAGAAAGCGGTTCTGCTCTCTTTCCGCATCAATGACAATCAGGTAATTGATGGCGCAGAGAGCCGCTACTACGACAAAGTTCCGATGAAATTTGCCGACTACGACGACGCGCGCTTCAAAAAAGAGGGCTTCCGCGTGGTGCCACCGGCCGCCGTTCGCCAGGGCGCGTACATTGCCCGTAACACCGTGCTGATGCCGTCTTACGTTAACATCGGTGCGTACGTCGATGAAGGCTCGATGGTTGATACCTGGGCTACCGTGGGTTCCTGCGCGCAGATCGGTAAAAACGTCCACCTGTCAGGCGGCGTTGGCATCGGCGGCGTACTGGAGCCGCTGCAGGCTAACCCGACCATCATCGAAGACAACTGCTTTATCGGCGCACGTTCTGAGATCGTGGAAGGCGTCATCGTGGAAGAAGGCGCGGTAATCTCGATGGGCGTTTACATCGGTCAGAGCACCAAAATCTTCGACCGCGAAACCGGCGAAGTGACCTACGGCCGCGTGCCGGCGGGCTCGGTGGTCGTTTCCGGCAACCTGCCGTCAAAAGACGGCAGCTACAGCCTGTACTGTGCGGTTATCGTGAAGAAAGTCGACGCCAAAACCCTCGGCAAAGTGGGCATCAACGAACTGCTGCGCACCATCGACTAATTCCCCTGCGGGTCACCCCGGTGGCCCGTAATCTATTCTTTACACTTTACCCGATTGCCGCCCTGCGCATAATTTCTCAACAGATAGTGATATTGCTCACAATTCAGGCGTATAATCCGCGCCATTCAGCGCACTCGCGATCCCCGATCTGATTTTACAGGCATAGATCACGGTAGTACGGGACGAGCGAGCTAAGCAAGTACAAGGCGTACAGCGCACAGCTACCGGAATGTACATAAGTACATGAGGATAGCGAGCACTGCACAACGCAGTAATTGCGACGCGCAGCCGTAACGACAAACTCCCGCATAAGGATCAAAAACCATGTACGACAATCTTAAAGGTTTGGGTATTGCTTCTCCTGAAGACATCGACCGCTACAGCCTGCGTCAGGAAGCCAGTAATGACATCCTGAAAATCTACTTCCGCAAAGACAAAGGTGAATTCTTCGCTAAAAGCGTCAAATTCAAATACCCGCGTCAGCGTAAAACCGTGGTCGCCGACAACGCCAGCCTCGGCTACAAAGAGATCCAGGAAATCAGCCCTAACCTGCGCTACGTGATCGACGAGCTGGACCTGATCTGCCAGCGCGACCAGGTGGAAGTTGACCTGAAACGCAAAATCCTCGACGACCTGCGTCACCTGGAAAGCGTGGTCTCCAACAAAATCGCCGAAATCGAATCCGATCTCGACAAGCTGACCCGCAACAGCCGCTAATACGACTGGCCTGCCCTTAACAAGCCCTCAAATAAAAACGGTGCCCATAATGAGCACCGTTTTTTTATCGACCCGTTAAAACTTACTGCATCAGCAGATAGATGCTGCTGTCACCACGCTGAATATTCAGCGCCAGCACCGATGGCTTGGTATCGAGGATCTTACGCAGCTCGCCCAGATTGGCGATCGGCTGCTGATTCACACCGAGGATCACATCACCTTTCTTCAGCCCGATACGCGCCGCCGCTGAACCGGCCTTCACGTTATCCACCTTCACGCCTTTGGCATCTTTAGTGTCCACGTTGCTCAGGTCAGCACCTTCAATACCGTTATAAATCGTCCCGGAATCGACCTTCGCCCCGGCGCTCTGCTGCAGCTCAACGTTAACCGTCAGCGGCTTACCGTCACGGATCAGCCCCAGTTCCATTTTGGTGCCTACCGGCAGCGATCCGACCTCAGCACGCAGTGCGGAGAAGCTGGAGATCGGCTTATTGTTAATCGACACGATCACATCACCGGCCTTCACCCCGGCCTGCGCCGCAGACGACTTCGGCACCACCTGGCTGACGAAAGCACCGCGCTGGGCATCCACCTTCATCGCCTTGGCCAGCTCTGAGTTCAGCTCGGTGCCCATGATACCCAGTTCGCCACGTTTGACCTGGCCGTACTCCACCATCTGACCGGTCAGGTTTCTCACCATATTACTCGGGATAGCAAAACCGATGCCGATATTGCCGCCGTCCGGTGCCAGAATCGCGGTATTAATCCCGATCAGCTCACCGTTCAGGTTCACCAGCGCGCCGCCGGAGTTACCGCGGTTAATCGCCGCATCGGTCTGGATAAAGTTCTCGTAGTTTTCCACGTTCAGCCCGCTGCGCCCCAGCGCAGAGACGATACCGGAGGTCACGGTTTCGCCCAGGCCATACGGGTTACCGATCGCTACGGTGTAATCGCCCACGCGCAGCGCATCGGAATCAGCAATCTTAATCGCCGTCAGATTTTTGGCATCCTTCAGCTGGATCAGTGCAATATCCGAACGCGGATCTTTACCGATCACCTTGGCGTCATATTTGCGGCCGTCGCTCAGCTGCACCTGAATTTTGGTAGCGTTATCCACCACGTGATTATTGGTCACCACGTAGCCCTTATCGGCGTTGATCACCACGCCGGAGCCCAGCGCACGGAATTTCTGCTGCTGGGCATCATCGCCCGCCGGGCCGCTGCCGCCCTGACACATCGGTGAGGACTGGAACGGTGAGCCCTCCTGGCAGAACGGAGAATTATCGCCAAAGAACTGCTGGAACTGCTGCGGCATCCGCGGCGTACGCACCGTGGTGCTGCCTTCAACGTTGATGCTGACCACCGACGGCATCACTTTTTCCAGCATCGGAGCCAGGCTTGGCAGCTGCTGGGTGGAAGAGGAAGATGCGGTTTCAGCAGCGCTGGCGGCTAACGGATTCAGCGCCAGACCCAGGCTCAGCGCAAGTGCGCTCAAAACTAATGTGGTTTTTTTCATGTTTCAGGCTCTCAAATAATTCGCGAAAGATAACCATTGCTGTGGTTGTGAAAGTGAGATTAATTTTTTAGCGGTAAGTTCATGTACGCGGTATCGGGTAAAGGTAAAAATTTATTGATTTCCTTTACAAAACTGCACGCAATACTGAATCACTCTACCGCCATCAGCCGCCGGTACTCATCCCACGCATAGAGGTCGGTCATGCCGCTGATATAATCCTGCAACAGGCGGGCACGGTAATAATACTCGAGGATATCACTGGCACCGTCGCCGTTATCCAGCGCCAGAACCGCTTCGCCATACGCCTGCCTGAAACGGCTGGAGAGTTTATGAAACAGGCGTGTTTCAATCGGATAACCTTTTAAATAGTCCTTCGCCAGCAACTCGCTAAATTCAGCACGGCTTAAGCGCAACAGCGGCTGATAGATGGTCAGCAAACCGCCAATTACCCGATAACCCTGCAGCTCCAGCTGTTCCACTTCGGGGTGGTTAAATACATGACTAAAGGCCACTTTTTTGAAAATGTCCAGCAGCTGGCTGTGCGGACTGCCGTCTTCCAGCAACGCTTCATTAAATGCCCCCTGATAGACCGCCGGCAGATGATCGATAAAGCGATCCGCCGCATGTGGTACCAGTCGGGCAACGGTATTAACGCGTAAATACATAAAGAACTGATCGTCGTTACAGGGGGCGCTGGCCGATATCCGAGACTTTTCCCGGGCGCTGGTCACCACGCTGGCAAACAGATCGTCCGGCTGGTGGTCGGGCCACAGCCGATATAAATAGTCGTACAGTTGCTCAACGCTGAAGATATTTTTCTCGACCGCATCTTCTAAATCCGCCACGCAGTAGGAGATATCATCCGCGGCTTCCATGATATAGGTCAGCGGGAAACGGCAGTACGGCTGTAAATCCAGCTGCTGGCGCAGAGATTCAACGTAGTGCTGTTCAGATAAATAGTAACCCGGCTTTTTCATCAGGTAGGCGTGGCTGGCCGGAATATCGCTGGTCTGCCACGCCGGCCGGGTATATTTCAGAATACAGCCGACCTGTGCCCAGGTAAGATTCATTTTCATCAGCGTGTGCACCATGCGTATCGCCTGCGCATTACCTTCAAAATGGCACAAGTCCTGCCGCACGCGGCCACGCAGCGCGTTCAGACCGTCCTCACGGTAGCGCAGCACCGCAGGTTCACAGCGGTCCTCACGCCCCGACTCGGGCTGCCAGCTAGCATCCAGCGTCTGGCGGAACCAGTCGTTAATCGCCGACTCGCCAAAGTGACCGAACGGCGGGTTGCCGATGTCATGCATCAGGCAGGCCATTTCGACAATGCTCTCAAACGGCCCGGTCAGTTCTGCCAGCCCCAGCGCTTCCAGCTGGCCCTGCTGCTCCAGCCGCGACAACACCTCACGGGCAATATAGCGCCCCACCTGTTGCACCTCCAGCGAGTGGGTCAGCCGGGTACGCACCGCCGCATTACGCTCCAGCGGAAACACCTGGGTTTTCTGCTGCAGGCGGCGAATGGCGGCAGAGTTAACGATACGCCCGCGATCGCTTTCAAAGATGCTCAGAATGGTATGCCGGTCAGGCGTGCCCGTCAGCGGGCGATAGCAGCGCTGCCAGTTGATTTTTTTGCGAAAGTCGATCCCGTGCATGCCTTGCTCCCTCAGATAAACGGCGGCCAGTGACGCAATTCAGTCTATCACCCCGTCAGCACAGGGCAACGCGGGCTTACGGATTATCTCCGCGCCGTCACCGTGGTAGACTGTGCGCCGAAATCAACGGCAAATTCCACAGATATAGCGAGTATCCCTATGAAAGCAGGCATTATTGGTGCAATGGAACAGGAAGTCACACTGCTGCGTGACAGGATCGAAAACCGTCAGACGCTGAGCCTGGCCGGGTGTGAAATCTATACCGGCACGCTGAATGGCGTGGAAGTAGCACTGCTGAAATCCGGCATTGGTAAAGTCTCGGCCGCGCTGGGCACCACCCTGCTGCTGCAGCTGTGCAAGCCGGACGTGGTGATCAACACCGGTTCCGCCGGTGGCCTGGCGCCTACGCTGAAGGTGGGCGATATCGTGGTATCGACCGAGGTCCGCTATCACGATGCCGACGTCACCGCGTTTGGCTATGAGCCGGGCCAGATGGCCGCCTGCCCGCCGGCCTTTATCGCCGACGACGCGCTGATCGCCGCCGCTGAAGCCTGCATCAGCGAGCTTAACCTCAACGCCGTGCGTGGCCTGGTGGTCAGCGGTGACGCCTTTATCAACGGCGCTGAACCGCTGGCACGCATCCGCAATACCTTCCCACAGGCGGTGGCGGTGGAGATGGAAGCCACCGCGATCGGCCATGTTTGCCATCAGTTTGGCACGCCTTTTGTGGTGGTGCGGGCGATCTCCGACGTTGCCGACCAGGAATCTCACCTCAGCTTTGACGAGTTCCTCAGCGTGGCCGCCGGGCAGTCGTCGCTGATGGTGGAAGCCCTGCTGAACCGGCTGCGTGCGTAACTACCGCACCGCGCTGCTGCTGTGGCTGACCCTTTTCAGCCTCAGCACGGCCGCCGCGCCACGGGTGGTGACGCTGGCACCCAACCTGACCGAGCTGGCCTTTGCTGCCGGCATCACGCCGGTCGGCGTCAGCGACTACTCCGACTTCCCACCTGCCGCCATGCAGGTAGTCCGGGTAGCGAACTGGCAGGGGATTAACAGTGAACGCCTGCTGCGGCTGAAGCCGGACGTGGTGGTGGCCTGGCGCGGCGGCACCCCGCAGCGCCAGATGGACCAGCTGCAGGCGCTGGGCATTAAGGTACTGTGGCTGGCCCCGGATTCGGTAAGCCAGCTGACCGCCAGCCTGCGCCAGCTGGCCCCGTACAGCCCGCACCCTGAGCAGGCTGAGCAGGCGGCACAACGGTTACAGCAGCAGTTCAGCGCGCTGAAACAGCGCTATGGGGCGAACGTGCCACAGCGGGTATTTCTGCAGTTTGGCAGCAAACCGCTGTTCACCGCCTCGGCGAGTACCCTGCAGAATGAGGTACTGCAGCTGTGCGGCGGCGAAAACATCTTTGCCGACAGCCGCGTCCCCTGGCCGCAGGTCAGCCGGGAACAGGTGCTGGCGCGCCAGCCGCAGGCCATCGTGACACCCGGCGATGCCGCACACGCGCAGCAGCTGGCCGCCTTCTGGCAGCCGCAGCTCAGCGTGCCGGTGATTGCCATCACTGATGACTGGCTCAGCCGCGCCGGACCGCGTATTATCTTAGCAGCACAACAATTGTGCAGTCAGCTGCAGCCGGATCGCTGATATCGCCGCCACGACGATTCAAGATCCAGACATAAAAGCCGATAAAGAGAGTCCATGGCCGTGCGAATTACCGCGCGGTCATTTCGGGCAATTGCCCGTTTTTGTTCCACCAGGAAAACACCATGAAAGCCGTTTATCTGGCCCTCGGGCTGATAATGACGGGATATGCCGGTGCCGCCACCACGGAAGGCAGCGTCAGCGTAACGCTAACGATTACCACGCGTTGCAGCGTGGACGGGAAGAGGCTCAACAGCGCCGTAAACCCGGATATCGCCTGTGGTCAGCAGAGTGACGCGCAGCCGAAAGTCACCCAGACGGTGACGGAGCCGGCTACGGCGTCGCAGGATGAACAGAGATTAGTGACCGTCGAATGGTAGTGAACAGACCCGGCAGCGGAGCTGCCGGGTTATGTCACATCAGATACTGAAGGAAGAACCACAGCCGCAGGTGGTTTTAGCATTCGGGTTAGTGACCACAAAACGTGACCCTTCCAGCCCCTCGGTGTAGTCCACCGAACCGCCCACCAGATACTGCAGGCTCATCGGATCCACCACCAGCGCCACGCCCGCTTTCTCAATGGTCATGTCGCCATCGTTAATTTTGTCGTCAAAGGTAAACCCGTACTGGAAACCGCTGCAACCGCCACCGGTGATATAAACGCGCAGTTTCAGATCCGGATTGTCTTCATCCGAAATCAGGTTTTTGACCTTGCTGGCCGCTGCTTCGGTAAATTGCAGAGGCAGTGCTACTTCATCGCTCATCAGAAATACTCCACTGTGCATGCAGGCCAGATGCCTGCCAGGTCATTATTCGACCATTGTTTGCGCTATTATCTTATACCCAGGTATCGCAAGCAAGCGCAGGCTGTACCCGCCTGTGCGGTGGTAGCGATCAATGCCACCACGACCAGGCGCTTTGGCGCTGTAAACGCACGCAATCCCGGGCAGTTAAGGCGATGCGTAAGCCACGGCCTTTGGAATCGCTGCCATGTTCCCTTAGAATAGCCGGGTTTTTTTATGAATGATCAGGAGCCGTCACATGAGTAAGTCTGAAAACCTGTACGCTCAGGCGCAGCAGTTAATTCCCGGTGGCGTAAATTCGCCGGTGCGAGCCTTTACCGGCGTTGGCGGCGTGCCGCTGTTTATCGAGCGTGCCAACGGCGCTTACCTGTATGATGCGGACGGCAAAGCCTACGTTGACTACGTCGGTTCCTGGGGGCCGATGGTGCTGGGCCACAACCACCCGGCGATCCGCAACGCGGTGATTGAAGCGGCCGAACGCGGCCTGAGCTTCGGCGCGCCGACCGAGATGGAAGTAAAAATGGCCGCTCTGGTCACCGAACTGGTGCCGACAATGGACATGGTGCGGATGGTCAACTCCGGCACCGAAGCCACCATGAGCGCCATTCGCCTGGCGCGCGGCTTTACCGGTCGCGACAAAATTATCAAATTCGAAGGCTGCTACCACGGCCACGCCGACTGTCTGCTGGTGAAAGCCGGCTCCGGCGCGCTGACCCTCGGCCAGCCCAACTCTCCGGGCGTACCGGCGGATTTCGCTAAGCACACTCTGACCTGCACCTATAACGATCTGACCAGCGTCCGTGCGGCCTTTGAACAGTACCCGCAGGAGATCGCCTGCATCATCGTTGAGCCGGTGGCCGGTAATATGAACTGCATCCCGCCGCTGCCGGACTTCCTGCCGGGCCTGCGCGCGCTGTGCGACGAGTTTGGCGCGCTGCTGATCATCGACGAAGTGATGACCGGCTTCCGCGTGGCGCTGGCCGGTGCTCAGGCACACTACGGCGTGAAGCCGGACCTGACCTGCCTGGGTAAAATCATCGGCGGCGGCATGCCGGTGGGAGCCTTCGGCGGCCGCCGCGAGGTGATGAACGCGCTGGCACCGACCGGACCGGTCTACCAGGCCGGTACGCTGTCCGGTAACCCGATCGCCATGGCGGCCGGCTTCGCCTGCCTGAGCGAAATCGCCAAACCCGGCAGCCACCAGACCCTGACCGAACTAACCACCCTGCTGGCAGAGGGCCTGCTGGCGGCGGCACAGGAAGAAAACATCCCGCTGGTGGTTAACCACGTCGGCGGCATGTTTGGCCTGTTCTTCACCGACGCGGAGACGGTCACCAGCTACGCCGACGTGACAAAGTGCGACGTGGAACGCTTTAAGCGTTTCTTCCACCTGATGCTGGAAGAAGGTATCTACCTTGCACCGTCCGCCTATGAGGCCGGCTTTATGTCGCTGGCGCACAGCCACGACGACATCCAGCGCACGATAGACGCCGCCCGCCGCAGCTTCGCGCAGCTGTAATAAAATCGCAGAAGGCCCGGGTGCCCGAGGTATCGGGTCTGTGTCGCCTGCTGAAGTCGCTGTGGACTCCGATGCCCGGCGTATCGGGTCTGTCCGGAACGCGGACACGCTATGAACACGTCCGTGTGCGCTCGGCAGCGCCCATCCCTGGGCGCTGACGGTCCGCTTATCCGGACAGACCCGATTGCCCGAACTTTCTGGCGTCGCTGCCTGAGCCCGTCGTTCACCGAAACACAGATGATGACACCTGCAGATAACGATAAGCGACGGGAGCCGGGCGCGGTGTTCTTCCTGCAGGCGACTCAGAACGTGAAGCGATGGGAGCCTGTACACGGAGCAAAGCATCACGGGCCACGGATGGCCCGTGCTGAGCTGTCATGGATGACGCTTTTTGCGTCTTTGCGGAGTGTACAGGCTCCCTGAGCCGGCCCCCCAAGCCAACAGGCGACCTGCAGATGACACCTCAGCTTCTTCGCAGCAGATAAACAAAGTACGGCGCACCGATAAAGGTCGCCAGCAGACCGGCCGGGATCTGATCCGGGAAGGCCAGCATCCGTCCGCACCAGTCCGCCGCCAGCATCAACCCGCCGCCCAACAGCCCCGCCATCACCTGCTGCGGCAGCGTCCGGCGGAAGCCAAGCATGCGCGCAATATGCGGTGCCATCAGGCCGACAAAGCTCAGCGGGCCGATGGTCAGCGTGGCGGCAGCGGTCAGCGTCGCCGCCAGCAGCAGCAGCGCCAGCCGCGTGGGCGTCAGCGCCATGCCCACCGCCCGCGAGGTGGCCCCGCCCAGAGGCAGAATGGTCAGCCAGCGGCGGCACAGCGGCACCAGCGCCAGCAGCACCAGCGCAATAACCAGCGTACGTCTGGCCTGCAGGGCATCCACGTTGTAGGTCGAACCGGACATCCAGCTCAGCAGGCTGCCCATACGCGGATCGCCGCTGGCCAGCAGCAG
>NZ_JRZZ01000026.1:0-12602 GCF_002865965.1 Erwinia sp. B116 | reverse complement strand
CCAGCAGCATCCTTTCCGGCGAAAACCCGCCCCGCCCGGCCGCAAACAGAATAATCAGCAGCGTCAGCAGCGCACCGAGGCTGGCCGCAGGCAGCAGCCAGCCGTAAGCGTCACCGGGCACGATAAACAGCATAATCACCACGCCGAACGCCGCACCGGAGCTGATGCCCAGCACTTCCGGGCTGGCCATCGGGTTGCCGGTCAGGCGCTGCATCACGCAGCCCGCCACCCCGAGCATCATCCCGGTAGCCAGCGCGGCCACGGTGCGCGGCATGCGCCACGGCTGCAGCTGCTGCCACAGTTCGCCGCTGGCCCACACCCAGCCCCCGGCGTTGCGCCCAAAGCTCAGCGCCACCGCAATCATCAGCAGCAGCACGCCGCCGCCCAGCAGCGCCCACAGCCAGATGCGCTGGCGTTCCACCGGCACCACGTCACCGGCGTTCAGGGCCGGCGGCACCGGGCCGGTGCGCAGGCGCGGCAGCAGCCACAGCAGCAGCGGCGCGCCAATCACCGCCGTCACCGTGCCGGTGGAGATCTCACCGAGCAGGCTGGCCAGCCACAGCACGCCCTGATCGGCCAGCCACAGCAGCAGCGCGCCGAGCAGCGGTGCCACCAGCAGACGGCTGCCGAGGCGGCGCACGCCGATCATCTTCGCCAGCAGCGGTGCAAACAGGCCGATAAAGCCGATAATACCGGCGGCGTTAACCAGCGAGGCGCTGAGCAGGATCGCCAGCGTCAGCACGCCGATCCTGGCAAGCGAGATCGCCAGCCCGAGGTTTTTCGCCACGCCGTCATCCAGCCCCATCAGCGTCATCGGCCGCAGCAACAGCAGCACCAGCAGCGCGCCCGCCAGCAGGCGCGGCCAGATAAACTCAACGTTGCTCCAGTCCATCTGGTTCAGCGAACCGGTGCTCCACAGGAACATATTCTGCAGCTGGTCATGGTTGAAGATGGCGAAGATCTGGTTGGCGGCACCGCAGTACAGCGACACCACCAGCCCGGCAAGGATCAGCGTCACCGGCGACATGCGTTTACCCCACGCCACGCCAAACACCACCATCCCCACCACCACCGCGCCGATCAGCGCCGCCAGCTGCTGGGTCAGCAGGCCGCCCGGCAGGCTCCACAGCGTGACGATGGTGATGCCCAGCTGTGCGCCGCTGGCCACCCCCAGCGTGGCCGGTTCGGCCAGCGGGTTACGCAGCACCTGCTGGAACAGCAGGCCGACCAGGCCCAGCCCGGCCCCGACCAGCAGCGACAGCGACAGCCGCGGCAGCAGGCTGTAGTGAAACACCATCTGCGCAATGCTGCCGCTGTCCGGCGCGGCCAGCGCGGTCAGCCACTGCGCGGCGGGCAGCTGATGACCGAGGTTGACCCACGTCAGCGTCAGCGCCATCAGCAACAGCGCCACCGGTAGCAGCACCGCTAAACGACTCCGTTCGATCATGCTGCCTCCAGCGCGTGTTCAAGGCTGTACACCAGCTGCATGGCCGACAGCGTCGCGCCGTAGAACCAGACGCGCGGCATCGTTTTGAACCGCCCTTCGCGGACAAACGCGAACGACTGCCACAGCGGCGTGGCAAACACCTGCTGCTCAATCGCTGTATTACCGTGGCCGTAGCAGATCACGTCAACGTCGCGGAACGCCGCCAGCCGTTCAATGCCAATCACCGCGCTGCCCCAGAAGGAGCTCTCGCCCTGCCAGGCGTTCTGCAGCCCCAGCTCGTCCAGCACCTCCTGGAACAGGCCGTTGGCGGTAAACACGATAGCGTGACGGGTATCGAGGATCGACATCAGCAGCAATGGCCGGCGCGCGCGCTCGTGCAGCCGCACCTTCGCGGCCGCCAGCAGCGCCGCCAGCTCGCTGAGATGAGCCTGCGCCTGCGCCTCGCGGCCGATGCGTTGCGCCAGCGTCACCAGCGAGCGGCGGGCGTTGCTGAGCGGTTTGCCCTTTCCGTCGTTAAAGCTGAAGCCCATCCACGGCGCGATGCGCTGGAAACCGGTCGGTGCCGGGCCGTAGCCTTCCGAATAGATAATCAGCGAAGGTTTCATCTGGGTGATCAGTTCAAGGTTGGGTTCGGTACGCAGGCCCACGTCCACCACGTCCGGCGGCAGTTTGGGTTCACCGACCCAGTCCCGGTAACCGTGCAGCTCGGCGGCACCGATCGGCATCACGCCCAGCGCAAGCAACAGCTCCAGCGGCAGCCACTCAATGGCAATCACGCGGTGAGCATCCACCTGAGGTTCCGCCGCAAGTGCAAATTTCATCAGCAGCGGCGAACAGGCCAGTGCCGCCAGCAGGCGGCGTCGGGTTAATTGCGGGTTCACAGCACTCATCCTCAGTAGACAAAACTCACCGGGGCACCGCCCTGCGGGTGCGGTAAAATCCCCATCGGAATGCCGTAAATTTTCTCCAGCACGTCGCCGTGCATAATGGCTTCCGGCGCGCCCTGGGCAATCATCTCACCGCCGCGCAGCGCCACCAGATGATCGCAGTAGCGTGCCGCCATATTGATATCGTGCAGCACCGCAATTACCGTCAGGCCGCGCTGGTGGCTGAGCCGCTGGATCAGCGCCAGCACGTCCACCTGGTGGGCGATATCCAGCGCCGAGGTCGGCTCATCCAGCAGCAGGCAGCGGCTGTTCTGCGCCACCAGCATCGCGATCCAGGCGCGCTGCCGCTCGCCGCCGGAGAGGCTGTCCACCAGCCGCTGGGCAAAGGGTTTCAGGCCCACCAGCGCAATCGCCTCGTCCACCCGCTCGCGGTCTTCCACGCCGTAACGCCCCAGCGCGCCGTGCCACGGGTAGCGGCCGATCGCCACCAGCTCGCGTACCGTCATCCCCTCGGCGGCCGGCAGCTGCTGCGGCAGATAGGCCACCTGGCGGGCAAACGCCTTGCTCTGCCAGCCGTCAACCGGCTGGTCATTGAGCAGCACCCGCCCGTCGCTGGCCGCATGGTGGCGGCCGAGCATTTTCAGCAGGGTGGATTTGCCGGAGCCGTTATGACCGATCAGGCCACACACCTTTCCCGCCGGAAAGGTCAGCGACAGCGGATGCAGCAGCGTTCTGCCAGGGACGGTAAAAGAGACGTTATCAAGCGTAAAGGTACTGTCTGTAGCAGGCTGAGATGACATAGCGTTCTTCTGATTTGGCGGGCGCGGCCTGATGCCGCGCCCGGTTAACGATTAAAAACGGAAGGTGGCGGTACCGGTGATGCTGCGCTCCGCGCCCCAGTAGCAGGCATAGTCCTGGTAGCAGCTGGCAACGTATTCGCGGTCAAGCAGATTGCTGACGTTAACACCGACAGACGAGCCTGGCAGGCCAAAGCGAGCCAGATCGTATTTCACCGTTGCATCTACCGTGGTGTACGGTGCAACGGTGAACTCACGGTTGTACTGGCTACCCGTGGTGTAACGACCAACACTTTCCCCAACATACCGGGCACCTGCACCCACGGTGAGGCCACTGAGTGCCGTTTCAGTGAAGGTATAGTCAGCCCACAACGAAGCCATCTGACGCGGTACCTGCACCGGATGTTGCCCCTGCAGGTTGGTATCATCGGTATATTTCGCATCGGTATAGGTGTAAGACGCCATCAGATTGATGTTCAGATTAACCGCTGCTTTGGCTTCCAGCTCCACGCCGCGCGAGCGAATCTCACCGGTCTGAATACTGGCGAAAATATTGTTCGGATCGGTAGTCAGGTTCTTACTTTTGGTCAGTTCATACACCGCCGCCGTCAGCACAACCGGGCGGTCTTTAGGCACAAACTTAATCCCACCCTCATACTGTTTCGCGCGTGAAGGTGCAAACGCCTTGCCGTCACCGGATTTACCCGCCGTCGGGATAAAGGATTCGCTGTAGCTGAAGTAAGGTGCGATACCGTTATCAAAGACGTAGTTAATACCACCGCGCCAGGTGAATGCCTGATCGTTACGTTTATCCAGCGGATCAACCCCGCTGGCGGCGATGCGATTATAGACTGAGGTCATCGCGTAGTCGTAACGGCCGCCCAGCGTCAGCACCCAGCGGTTCCACTCCAGCTGATCCTGCGCGTACAAACCGGTCTGCTGCTGTTTATTCACCGCATTATTGGGGTAGTTGGTGGTGTAGCTTTCATTGCCATACTGCGGGTTCAGCAGATCCAGCGGCGCGGCCAGGCCGTAACCGAATTTAGCGTTTACATCATTGCGGTTACGCTGGAAATCCACACCGAGCAGCAACGTATGGTCAACATCGCCAGTGGCGAATTTTGCCTGTGCCTGCGTATCCACTGCAAAATTGGTCATCTCTTCCTGAGACAGCGCAATCGAGCGGTTAAGTGTTGTGGTGCCCGCTATCAGCCCTACACCATAGATACTACGGTAATCAGTGTTGACCTTCGCCAGGCGCAGGTTCTGATGGAACGACCAGGTCTCATCAAACTTATGATCGAGGCTGTAGCCGACCATCTGCTGCTTGCGGGCGATACCGTTATAGTTGGCTTCACCATCATCAAAGTTAGTTGGCAACTTATGCTGACTGCCTGCTGCGTCTGTCAGCGGAACGACCGTTCCTTCACGCGGCAGCCAGCCGTAATAGCCGGTTTCCGGTTCGTTCTGGAAGTAGCTCAGGAAGGTGAAGTGAGTATCGGCATTGGGCTGCCAGCTGAACGATGGTGCGATGGTGTAGCGCTTCTCTTTACTTTTGACCTGCTGCGTATCGGCACTGCGCGCCAGCCCGGTCAGGCGATAAGAAAATTCGTTGCTGTCATCCAGCGCACCGCCAAAGTCAAATCCGGTGGAGTAGAGATTGTGCGTGCCCATCTGGAACTGCACTTCACGCAGCGTTTCGGTGGTCGGACGCTTGCTGACCATCGCCACCACGCCGCCCGGGCTGCTTTTGCCGTACAGCACAGAGGCCGGGCCACGCAGAAGCTCCACACGCTCGAGGAAGTAAGGATCTATGGCGAATTCTGAATAGTAGTCGGATGACAAACGTAAGCCGTCAAGATACTGATTCGTATTCGTCTCACTAAAGCCACGGATCGCCAGCGCGTCAATCACGTTGGATGAACCGCGGTTGCCGACCATCACGCCTGGCATATAGCCCAGCGCCTCTTTCACCGACTGCGGCTGGCGCAGTTCGATCTCCTGGCGGGTGACGATCGACACCGACTGCGGGGTCTTTTCAATCGCGGTATCGGTTTTGGTACCGGTGGCGCTCTGTCTGGCAGCGATGGTCGCGGCCGGGCCCCATGCGCTTTCCTGCGCTTCGCCGTTCGCCTGTGCGCTAACGGTCAGAGTCTGTTCTTCTGCCGCCACGCTGCTGCCGATTCCGCTCAGGGAAAGGGCAACAAAGACCGCCAGCTGACGCTTGCGGGTGTTAACGGTTCGGGTACTGGAAAGTTTGCTGCGCATAGTTGCCATCTGATGTTCTCTGACAAGGATAAAGTCAACCGGGTGAATGTAAAACGAAACGATAATAATTATTATAACGATTGGATAATATGCGAAAGGGGTTCATTTCTGCAAGAAAAAACCCCTTACCAACACGGCGCTAAGCCTTGTCAGATAAGGGGTTCCCGGGGGTCTGGCGCTAACTAAATGATTCGATTAGAACTGGAAGGTGGCAGTAGCAATAATACGGCGATCGTTACCCCAGAAGCACATGTTGTCTGAGCCGCAGCTGGCAACATAGTGGCGGTCAAACAGGTTCTGCACGTTCAGCGCCAGCGATGAACCGGGCAGGTTAAACCGCGCAAGATCGTAGCTCATCAGAGCATCCACCACCGTGAAGCCGGTGGTTTTAAAATCGTTGCGGCTGTTGCCCCAGGCGCTGCCGACGTAACGCACCCCGCTGCCCAGCTTCAGGCCGCTCAGTGCCGTTTCATGGAATGTGTAATCCAGCCACGCTGATGCCATATTTTTGGGCACCTGCGTCGGCCGCTTATCGGCATTGCTGCCGAGGTCGCGGGAATAGCGCATATCCGTATAGGTATAGGCAGCCGTGGCATTGATACTGGCACTGAGCGCGCCCTTCGCTTCCAGCTCAACGCCGCGTGAGCGCAGTTTGCCGGTCTGGATTTGGTACCTGAAATGGTTCGGATCTGACATCAGATTGTGGCTGCGCGTCAGCTGAAACAGCGCCGCGGTCACCGACACCGGTCGATCGGACGGCAGATATTTCACCCCGACCTCATACTGCCTGCCGCGCGTGGGCACAAAGGCACGCTTGTCGAAATCGGTACCGCTGGTCGGCTCAAAGGATTCACTGTAGCCAAAATAAGGCGTGATGCCGTTATCAAACAGATAGTTTAACCCGCCGCGCCAGGTAAACTGCGCATCGTTTTTGCGGGTGGTTTTTCTGGCGTCCTTGTCATAAGAGGAGGTCATCGCCCAGTCGTAACGCCCGCCCAGCGTTAACAGCCACCGTTTCCACTGCGCCTGATCCTGAGTGTAGAGGCCGGTCTGCTGCTGCTTTATCAGCTGATTCTGCCAGCCGTAAAGCGCGGCGGTGACCTTGTCATTACCGTAATGCGGATCCAGCATATCAATCGGCTCTGCCCCACCGTACCACCCGCTCATATCATCGCGCATATGCACATAGTCAACGCCAAACAGCAGGCGGTGACCCACCGGGCCGGATGACAGGCTGCCTTCCAGCTGGGTGTCCACATCCATATTCGACAGCCGTTCGTCATCCTTCGCCGAAGCACGCATCAGCGTCTGCGGAGCCTGGTACCCGTTGCCGTTAATGCCAAAGTAATGGGAGTCCAGGTGCATATAGCGCAGGTTCTGCCGTACCTGCCAGTTATCGTTCAGATCGTGGCTGAAGCGGTAGCCGACCAGATTCTGGCTGCGTTTCAGGCGGGTACTCTTTTCCCCGTCCATAAAATCGGTCGGCAGCTTGTGCTGTTTGCCGTCCCTGCCGGTAAAGGGCACCACCGTACCCTGACGCGGCAGCCAGCCCCAGAAACCGACGTCGGGATCGTGCTGGAAGCTGGTCAGCAGCGTCAGCGAGGTATGTTCATCCGGCTGCCAGCGGAACGATGGCGCGATGCTATAGCGCTTCTCTTTCGGCCCCTGCGCCTGGGTGTCGCCGCTTCGCGCCACGCCGGTCAGCCGCCAGCTGTAGCGGGCATCGTCATTCAGCACATCGCCGAAATCAAAGCCGGTCTGCCACAGGTTGCGCGTTCCCGCCTTAAACTGGATTTCACGCAGGCGCTTCCCCGTCGGCTGCTTGCTGAACAGTGACACCACCCCGCCCGGGTTGCTTCTGCCGTACAGCACCGATGAGGGGCCGCGCAGCACTTCAATGCGCTCCAGCAGATAAGGGTCAACGGAGGGCTGCGCATAGTTGTTGCCCTGCAGCCGCAGGCCATCCATATACTCGTCAAGGTTCCACTCGCCGAATCCGCGCACCTTAAGATTGTCGTAAAAGGCGGAAGGCCCGGTGGAATCCACCATCACCCCCGCCGTATAGCCCAGCGCCTCCTTCACCGACTGAGGCTGGCGGGTATCCAGCTCCTGGCGGGTCACCACCGACAGCGACTGGGGGATTTTTTTGATCTCAGTTGCGGTTTTACTGCCGGACACGCTGCGCTTCGCGGCGATGGTGGCCGCTGAACCCCAGGCATCCTCTTTTACCGGCTCAGGTGCGGTAACGGTCATCGTGGCATCGTCTGCCCGTACAGCACCGCCCGCCAGCAGCAGTGACAGCGGGATCAGCCCCTGCAGCAGAGCCTGCAGACAACGCGGCAGCGATCGCGTTCGGGGCGGACAGCATGATACGGCGGCGGGATGAGGGGGGGCTGTTCGGTAATCTACGGGTGTTTCTCTGGTGATCGACATAGCAGTTTGTCCCTTAATAAAGGCCCTTCTGTTTCGGGTTAGCAAAGTAGCAATGTGATTACAGCGGGAAGGGGATCAAAAGAGCGCTGGCGCGGAATTCAGCACAGCGGGTACAAGGGAGCAGGCGCTCCCCTGTTAAGGATTTGTTACTGTGTGGCCGTCGGTTTCAGTTCAGCACTCGCCTGCTTCAGCGCCTGCTGAAAGGCCGGTAGGGTTTGCAGACGGGCAAATTCCACCGCGCCCACGTAACGGCCGGCGTTAACGTCACTCTGCCAGTGCGCACCGCAGATCACCCGGCTCTGGCCATAATCCCAGGCGCGCTTTGCCAGCTCCTGGGCACGATCGGGGCGAACCTGTGCCAGCACCAGCGCGGTCAGCGTACCAAAGGTGGTGTGCCCGGAGGGATAGGAGCCGTTTTTACGCAGCCCTTCTTCATCGCTCACCGGCTGACAGGTGTGATGACCAAACACCACAAAGGGCCGAACGCGCATATAGTGCTCCTTGGCCGCGGCCGGGGCATCCACCGCGCCCGCGACCAGCAGATCGCCGAGCAGCGTCCAGGTCGCCGGGGTCTTTTTCTGGTCAATCGGCGTGCCCAGCACCTGCGAGAAAATCTGCGCGACGTTAGCAATGTGCAGATCGGCATCGGAGGTGGCCTGTTGCCAGCGCGGCGAACCTTTCATGGCATAGCCCTTCAGGTAGGCAGCCTCATCCTCTTTATAATCCGCGCTTCCTTTATCCGGCGGTGACGGCAGATAGTACTCGCTGTTCACCGATCCTTCCGGGGCATGCAGCGGCTCGCCAGGCGGCTGCCCTAACAGCTCGGTCATCTGGTCGGCCTGCGCAGCCAGTGGGGACAGCAGAACACTGCTCAGCAATAGCGCACTCATCCTGTACTGATGTTTCATAATAAGATCCCTGTATGATTGATTGCGCGTCCATACTTACCCATAAGGCATGGATAAAATGCGAGCCAGATCAATTTACCGGATACTTCTGGAACCAAATAACATAAAAAAGCATTTGAAATCAAAGCACTTTAAGACTTCAAGTAACATAAGGCGCTAATAAATACTTATCAGTGACATAAAAAAAAGCCTGCACGTGGCAGGCTTTTTTTTCATGCAGATAACGCGCGTTAACGCTGGATTACTGGCCGAACATATCCTTAATCCAGCCCGCCACACCGTCACTGTCTTTCTGCTCGTTCTGCTGCGGCTGCCCCTGCTGGCCCTGCTGCGCCTGCGGCGGGGGTTGCTGCTGCAGCATCTGCTGCTGCTGAACCTGCTGCTGCTGCTGGCACAGCGCCTGGGCATCCGTGGTCCACACCGGCAGCCTGCGCCAGCTGCTGCTGGCGCTGTCGCAGACGAAGCTGCCGGCCGAATCGACGCTCATCGGTGCGATATCCTCCGGCGGCGTCAGCTGCAGCGGCAGCGGCGCCTGGTTCTCCAGGTAACGGCGATAGAGCTGCATCGCACCGCTGGCCCCGTACAGCTTGGTCGGCTGGTTGTTATCGCGGCCGATCCAGGTGATCGCCACCTCTTTACCGTCGATACCGGCGAACCAGCTGTCAATCAGGTCATTGGTGGTACCGGTCTTACCGGCAAGCGTGGCTTTCGGGAATTTCGCCCCCAGCGCCCGCGCGGTACCGTGATCGGCCACCTGCTGCAGCGTGTACAGCGTCAGGTAGGCGGCCTGCGCCGGCACCGCACGTTCCGCCTGCGGGAAGCTCTGGAACAGCACGCTTCCATCTTCGGCAATCACCGACCGCACCGCCGACAGCGGCGCACGGCTGCCACCGCTGGCGATGGTCTGGAACGCCTGCGCCACTTCAATCGGCGTCAGGTTCAGCGCACCGAGCAGCATCGCCGGTACCGGCTTCAGCTGATCGGCAGGCACGCCGAGTTTGGTCCAGGTGTCCACCACCTGCGGCAGCCCCAGCGTCATACCGAGGTTTACGGTCGGCACGTTCATTGAGTTGGTCAGCGCATCCACCAGCATCACCTGGCCGCTAAAGCGGCGGTCATCGTTCTGCGGTTTCCACACCTGGCCATTCGGCTGCTTCAGGGCGATCGGGTTATCGGCAATCCAGCTGTTCAGACGATAGGCATCAGGCTGGCTCAGCGCGGTCAGATAGGTGGCCGGTTTCGCCAGCGATCCGATAGAACGGCGCGCCTGCAGCGCACGGTTGTAGCCGGCAAACTGCGGATCGGCACCGCCGACCATCGCCCGCACTTCGCCGCTAAAGCGATCGACCACCACCATCGCGGTTTCCAGATCGTTCAGGCCGCGCTGCTTACGCAGGGCCGGGATCCCCTCTTCCACCGCTTTTTCCGCCGCATCCTGCGACACGGAATCCAGCGTGGTGAAGATTTTCACCCCGGAGAGATCTTTCACCTTATCGCCCAGCTTCGCCTGCAGTTCGTTACGCACCATCTGCATAAAGGCCGGCTGTGGCGTGATCACGCCACCTTTCGGCTGCACGCCCAGCGGACGCGCGCTCAGCATATCGTACAGCTCCTGGTCGATCACCTTCTGCTGCTGCAGCAGGCGCAGCACCAGATTACGGCGTTCCAGCGCCAGTTTCGGGTTACGCCACGGGTTATACAGCGACGCGCCTTTCACCATGCCGACCAGCAGCGCCTGCTGATCGAGGCTCAGCTCATCCACCGGGCGGCCAAAGTAGTAGAGGCTGGCCAGCGGGAAGCCGCGGATCTGATCGTTACCGGCCTGGCCGAGATACACCTCGTTCAGGTAGAGCTCCAGAATACGGTCTTTGCTGTAGCGCGCGTCCATAATCAGCGCCATATAGGCTTCATTGGCCTTACGCCACAGCGAACGCTCGTTGGTCAGGAACAGGTTCTTCACCAGCTGCTGAGTCAGCGTACTGCCGCCCTGCACCGCACGACCGGCGGTGATATTGGCAAGGAATGCACGGCCAATCGAGTAGAAGCTGATACCGTCATGCTGGTAGAAGTGGCGATCTTCGGTGGCCACCAGGGTATCGACCAGCAGGTCCGGGAAACCGGCACGCGGCACAAACAGGCGCTGCTCGCCGTTCGGCGACTGCAGCATGGTGATCAGCCGCGGGTCAAGGCGGAAGAAGCCGAAGCTGCGGCCGCTGTCGAGGTTCTTGATATCGCTGAGCTGGTCACCGCTGAAGGTCAGCCGCGCGCGGATCTGCCCCTCTTTGCTGTCGGGGAAATCAAACGGGCGGCGGATCATCTCAATGCTGTTGCCCTGCACGGTGAACTCCCCGGGCCGGGTCATGCGCGTCACTTCGCGATACTGCGTGCCTTCCAGCAGCGCAATCATCTCTTTCTTGTTGTACGACATGCCCGGCTCAAGGCTGACCATGCGGCCATACACCGTCGCCGGCAGCTGCCAGACTTTGCCGTCAATACGGCTGCGGATCTGCGAATCCAGGTAAACGCCGTAGATCGCCATCAGCACCGCAAAAATCACCAGCAGCTTGACTAACAGCCAGAACCAGCCGCGCCGTTTGCGCGGCGTCGATCCCTTGCCTTTTCCTTTGCGTGGCACCGGTGTTACCTCCTCTTCCTGTTCATCATCCCGATCGTAGTCATCCTCATCCTCCCTGCGGCGGCCCCGTCCCGCCGTACTTCGCGGGGGTTTTGGCTGCTTTCCTTTACGTCCGATAGGTTCGCGATCGTCAGACATGCGTTTTCTTTCTCCGGAAACGGGCGTCGGCCAGGCCGACTACTCTGTTCTTACTCAGACCATTGCGGAAGGGGAACCTTCTGAAATGGAGGGATTAATTCGGTGTACTAAATTTTTTGACCCGCCGGGTCGGCTGCGCGTTTGCCGGGTCGTCAGGCCACAGATGTTTCGGGTAGCGACCTTTCATCTCTTTCTGCACCTCACGCCAGGCACCGGCCCAGAACGCCGCCAGATCGCGGGTGATCTGCAGCGGGCGTTGCGCGGGGGAGAGCAGTTCCAGCACCAGCGGCACGCGACCGGCGGCAACGGTGGGGTTTTGCGCCTCGCCGTACATCTCCTGCAGGCGCACCGCCAGCACCGGCGGCTTATCTTCATGATAGCCGATGGGCAGGCGGCTTCCGGTGGGCACAGTGTAATGAGTTGGCAGAGCACTATCCAGCTGCTGACGTTGTGACCATGTGAGCAATTGTAAGAGCGCGGCGTAAATATCCACCTGCTTCAGCGCCCTGCCATCGCCGACCCCACTCATGGCCGGCAGCAGCCACTGTTCCAGCGTCGCCAGCAGCGCCGCGTCATCCACCGCCGGCCAGTCGTGCTCCGGCAGCCAGCGTGCGGCGCAGATCAGCCGCAGGCGCAGCTGCTGCGCCTGTACGCTCCAGTTCAGCACCGCCAGCCCCTTCTGCCGTACCCAGCGCAGCATGGCGGCGTGCAGATCGGGCGCGTCCGGCTTGGCCAGCGGCTGTGATTTTAGCACCAGCTGGCCAATTTGCTCGCGGCGCCAGGCGCGCAGCGTCGCCTTCTCGTCGTCCCACTCCACTTCCGTCTGCTTTTGCACCAGCGCGGGCAGCTCGCGCAGCAGCGGCTCCAGCGAAATCGGCAGCGCCTGCAGGATGCGCGCTTCGCTCTGGCTGCCGCTCTGCAGCAGCTGTGGCGCGATCAGCCATTCATAATGGGTCAGCGCGTCATCATGGTCCAGCGACGCCCCGCTGCCGTTAGCCAGCTGATAGCGACCATCGTCGCCGCGCCGTCGGGCAATGCGGTCCGGAAAGGCGGCCGCCAGCAGCCGCGGCAGCCGCGCCGGGTCGGGCT
>NZ_JRZZ01000025.1:0-62995 GCF_002865965.1 Erwinia sp. B116 | reverse complement strand
TTTGTCATGTGAGTCACCTCTGGTTGAGAGTTTACTCACTTAGTCGCGTGTCCACTATTGATGGGTAAGATCACAGGACATACACGGCGTTCTGGCCGTCTTTGCTGAACGCCGTCAGGATCGCAATGGTCCCTATGTCATTCTTCGAAGTGTCACTCTTAATTAATCCTTCCCTTTAATCCGGAACAATAATGAACAATCACTCAGAATCCGGTACCAAACCGGAGAATCTTACCTGCCAGCAGTGGGGACTAAAGCGCACGATCACACCCTGTTTTGGCGCCCGTCTGGTGCAGGAAGGCAACCGGGTGCATTTTCTCGCTGACCGGGCCGGATTCAACGGTGCTTTCAGCGACAACGAAGCATTACGCCTCGACCAGGCTTTTCCGTTGATGCTCAAACAACTGGAGTTGATGCTCACCAGCGGAGAACTCTCTCCCAGGCAACAGCACTGCGTCACGCTATATCACAATGGACTGACTTGCGAAGCCGATACACTCGGCTCCTGCGGTTATGTCTACATCGCTGTTTATACCGAAAAGCCTGAACCCCATTAACTCTTCACTTATCTCTTAAACTCATGGAGCAAACATCATGTAAACCTTATCATCATCCCCGACACGGGCGGCTCAGCCCTATCTGTCACCCGTTGAAACCTGGCAACGGCTGCTGACTCATCTGTTATCGCAACACTATGGCCTGACGTTGAATGACACACCGTTCAGTAATGAAACCGTTATTCAGGAGCACATTGATGCCGGTATCACTCTAGCTGACGGTAAGCGTAGAGCGTGGTCCGTCTGGGCATAATCTGATGTTCCCGACAAAGTAGTGTCCACCAGTGAGTAGTGGGAACCAAAGTGTCAGATATGCAGAAAAATGGGATTCCCGGCAGACGAAAAGGCTGCCCTAATTATTCTCCTGAGTTTAAGCAGCAACTCGTTGCTGGCTCCTGCGACCCCGTAATATCCATCTCAAAACTTGCGCTTGAAAATGTCATTAACGCTAATCAGCTGTTCAAATGGCGCGAGGGAAAGCTGCTATTACCTTCTTCAGAGAGTCCTCAGCTACTTCCTGTGACTCTCGATGCCGTACAGCCAGAATTGCCCGCAAAGGACCCGGAAGCGCTCAGTATGAGCTGTGAGATAACGTTCCGGCGCGGGACGCTCTGCCTCAACGGCACTGTCAGCGAAAAGCTTCTGACTCTGCTGATACAGGAACTGAAGCGATGCTCCCGTTACCAACAGGCACCAAAACCTAGCTGGTCTCGCTGTACGCTTACGGTTAAGCTGGCGGAATTGAACGCGAAACTGGCAGTGGAAAGCGGAGGTAACGCTGAACCCAGAGTGGGAAAAGCAGGCTGCATAGTGAACCTCAGGGGTGACAACTTCGTTGACACTTACCGACTATCACTAACTTAAGTGATACCAACTGTCTGAAGATTCAAGGGGCAAGTCTACTTCCAGCCAGCACCACATATCTATATCCACTTTTTACTTAGCACTACAAAGGAGTGCCCTATGACGAGTCCACTGTGCGCGTTGCTTTCAGACTCTAGGTTATATGACTTGTTCGGAGATGATCAAAATCTCACTATAAGCCAAATCTGGGTATTGGAGATCGAGTGGGAAGATTCAAGTGAACTACGTTTTCTGTATGGTCGGTCACTATCAGGAAACTACCAATCAAACAGTTGGAGCGGGAGCGCTAGTTCCAAAATGCGACTTACTGAGAATTGCTCAGTCAGAACTCACGCCTTGACACTTCATACCTCTACCGAGAGATTGAGAACTTTCCTTGAGCACTTCATCTGCGGAGAGACGTTTCAGAAATCTTGCCAACTCTCTGGGCTGAATATCAACGACAAATTGGCTAAGGCGATAGGAACAAGCACATTTTGTGTGAATCCCATCACTCGCCCTGTAATGCATTTGCCGACACGCGATTATTATAGATTTCAAACTAATCGGCTAAGCCCAACCAGCTATTCCAGTGTTGACAGCGGCGCAATTTCCCTGAGAGAAAAATCAAATTTATTCAATGTGTTGGAAGGATATGACACGAAGATTGCCAAATTTGCATGCCAAGTATTGAATGCAGATACTGGCTTAGATTTCTCCACAATTGACTCTTGGAGAATTGGAGACTTTGAGTTCATCTGTGCTCCTGGGCTCACTGCTACAGAGCGTAGCAAGTATGACTTATCCTTGAAGGGGCAGCAGTCATCTCTGACTCTATTCGAACCACTAACCCGAGAACCTTCCGATCTGTTGGTTATTGTCAAGGCGTACAGTGACGGTAGCATTCAGTCCTCTTATATCACCAACCTCAGCAAGAACGCTTCATACCCTCTCCATCACACATTTGAACTCAAAGTGTTTCAGGACCAAGCTAGCACAGCTTATACAATGGAGATTTATGCGCTTGGAATAAATGGTGAGCAATCATTCCTCCTGCTTCAAACCGGCGCAGATTTCATGCGCGAAATGAATTTCAACATGCAGCTAGTCGAACCCATTAGGGCAAACTACCAATTCGAATGGTTGGCAAAAAAAGTACCGAAAAGGGAAAAGGCCAGACTGGAGATAGCAGGACAGATTGGGCGTGCTATTAGTAGTCCCTCTCGGTCAAAAATGGGCGGGTATGCGGATGATCCATGGGTTCCACTCAACCGGCTCATCCAGAACAGAATCAAACAGTTATGCCCAAAAAAATCCGACGGGCGGTTCTTTCCTACTCTCAACGACAGCAGCGGTATGAGCCGTCTCGAGTTGAAAGATTGGCTCAAGGACATTTTCGAACGGCACCACGACGCGAAAATTGCTTGGATCGACCCATATATGGAGGATGTAGGGATTGAGCTTCTCAACCGACTGGGCACTGCTACTGCTGATTACCTTGTCATCACGACGGAAAAAATGTCGAATGATGACAGCATAAAAGAGGCTGGTCAGCCCAATCGTGTTGAAAATCTTATAGCGAGATGTTCAGGTTGGAATAATGGCTACTTTGGAAGTGTTTGCCTCAAAATACTCGCAGTACCAGAGAACAAACTCCACGACCGCATGATCCTCATTCGCTCAGCCAATGGTCAGCCGTTAGCTGGGTACCATCTTTCCAATTCAGTTCAGAGGGCCAGCGAGAACCATCCTCTATTGGCAACCCCTATTCCTCTGGACGTGATTCCGCATGTATTTGAGTACGTTGATCAGATTATCCAAAGCACACTCTATGGAGAGGGTAATCCCCACCTTCCTGCAAGAATAATTTTCAATTCTGCCGACATTAGCCCATGTGAGGAGGTGAAGCCTAAAGGGCTAAATCACAATTCCTCATTTGCTGAGCTACCATGCGCTGGTAGCGTGCTAGCCTGGTGGCTTGATGATGAGCAGCTTTCAAACTTGTCAGGAGCTGTACTCATGGAGCAGATGAGTGCCAAAGGATACATTAAAGATGGGAAACTTGACGAAGATCGCTTTGACGCTCTTCCCGGCAAATTTTGGACTGAAGGGTTGCCAATAGCAGATTTCTACTCAGCTTGGGATGTCCTTGGTTATGTCATAGCCAACTCCCCGGCTAGTCGCTATGCAGGCAGCCTCTACAATAAGGAGCAATCAGTATTATCCGAACCTGTGAAGGTTGCACTGTTGGAGCACATCTCTCCCTCCAGAGCAAAAGCACTGCAACCACGTCTCACAAAAAAACAACTTGACATTGAACACTACCGTTCACAGGAACTTACAGCACTACTGCTTTCAAAAAATGATCCGTTCAATACATTCACATATTCACCCGTAGATACCTCATGGAGCGACTACTACTCCATACAACTCCTATGGTCGCAAGCTCCAAAGCAGTTGGTATCTTGGTTAAACACAATATTCTCTGAACCAATCAAGTCTCCTCGTACCCACGCGCTTGTGGTTGAAGCTCTTAAGCATATTTGTTTGTGCGTCAGCTTTGACAAGCATCATGAGCAAATTGATGCGCTTTTGCAGAGCAATGTGAGTGTAATAATCTGGATAGGGCTTCATGCTCTTGAAAACGCCCTTAATAGGGGAGTCTGGGGAATTGAAGCCCTTTCAAAAATCGACCATATCGAATCAGCCACTGTTCGACGTACCATTTTGTGCTGGCTGATCAACGAAGCCAACTACCTTAATTCGGAGATTAAACCACAACTCATCGCTTGTTTAATCCAATCGTTAAAGGCTCCTCTCGCAGACGATGAGCTCAAGGATATTCTTCAACCTGTTCGGGGTCGCCTCGGCAGGCTACACCATTTCACGCCTTGGATTCTTGAATCCATGCTCGTACCCATGCTGGAAAAAAGAACAATCGACATCTCTCAAGTTGCCCATCAGTGGTTGACAGAGCTGACTACCCAATGGCGTACAGCACTCAAGAATGAGAGTCTCTATTTTACTCTAGATGCGGACGGTGCGTTCACCGATGAGCTGGCTATTGCGACCAAATACCTAAGCTCAGCAGATCGAGTGGAGATTGTCAGAGAACTTAGGAAAGTCTTTGATGCACTGGCTCGGACCATCAGGCGGCCGATGAGCGCGCAGATAAGCTGGAAATCCTACAACAATGCGCACCAAGTAAACCTCTGGCTCTATGCGCTCGCTCGTAGGATTACAACATTGGTGCCTGATGAGTTACCACTGTTGAATGAACTTCTACTTGAAAGCGAAGAAATTATAGAACGAATCAACCCCTCAACTCGGCGCTGGAGTTCAAGCAAAGACCTACTCACTTATTTAAATGGCGATCCCGAACAGATTGGGTCACATGGTCTACATCAAATTATTCAGAGAGCAATTGAGCCACGGTGATCTAGGGCGAAAATGAGGGACCTTCGTAATCCATCACAGTTACCTACAGGTCCCATAACGGAAACTGCCTGTTGTGCTTACGCCCGCTGCAAGAGCCACGACGTACACGTCTGCACCTCGTCAGTCCTGACTGAGGGCGCCCTGAAACAGATCGGCGGGTTGTATGTCATCGAGACGGAAATAAGGGGAATGCAGGCAGAACAGCGCCTTGCTGAACGTCACCAAAAAGCTAAACCACAGCTGAAAGCTCTGGAAAGCTGGCTGCGTGAAAATATGAAAACGCTCTCAAGACACTCAGAGCTGGCGAAGGCGTTCGCGTACGCCCAGTACCAGTGGCCGGCACTGACGTACTATCCAGAGGGTGGCTGCGCTGAAGTAGATAACAACATCATCGCTGAAAATGCCCTGCGGACGGTCAGTCTGGGTCGCAAGAACTTCCTGTTCTTCGGCTCCGACCACGGCGGTGAGCACGGAGCGCTGTTGTACAGCCTGATCGGTACATGCAAATTGAACGGCGTGGATCCAGAGAGGTACCCCCGTCATGTGCTCAACGTCATAGCTGACTGGCCAGTCAATCAGGTCCAAGAGCTGTTACCATGGCGCGTAAGCCTGCCAACTGAATAACACATCCCCGCCAATAAGGTTCTCGCTGTAAGCTTACGGTAGACGTTATGAATTTTCTGGTCGAAAAATACGAACTGGTTCGAATCGACCGAAAGGGATTTTCGTGGCAAGAACAAACCCCGTATATTTCCGGAGTGGATATTCTGCGAGCAAGGCGCTCTACCGGCTTGCTAAAAACTAATGTGAAATAAACGCTTAAACTAAAGGAAAGCAAAATGCTAATCTCACAGACGAAGAGACTTCTACTATAACCTCCCCTCCCCTGCAAAAAACCTGACATTTTCTTTTAGGACCAACAATGGGACCAAAATGAAAATTGAACTGAAGGTTATCAGCTATTAAACAACAAGTTACACAACCAATTCAGACTCCTGGCGCCCACCAAATTCTTCGACGGCGATACCAGAATCGTCCGTTCAGAAGTCCTGAAAGCCCGCAAAGTGAAAGCTTTGCGGGCTTTTTTGTGTTTAAAACGCTATTGGAAATTGCCAGTTTCTGCTCGCTGAGGCAACCTGTCCCACTCACTTGCCTTGGCCTATTGAAGGCCAGTTCATGCTCAAGGGATGCATCTCCCGCCATGATGTTGGGGTAGTAAGCCCGATCCATTTAATCGCTGTGTTGATGGTGATTTAACAGAACGGGCCAGTACTTTCACTCTTGTGGTGCAGGTTCAGGTACTAACTCACCATCAATAATGAATGGGCTTCCTTTAATAAAAGCATCGCGTGCAACATTTCCAATTATGTTTGTACTTACAGCATCAAAAGTACCGCCAATCACACCACCGAGGATAGGAAGCATTTTCCCAAGGTTCACTAAGCCGGTTTGTCCAAACTTAGTAATAAGTCTAAAACCTACTGCACGATTAATAGCTTTAATCGTCTCACCAGAGATGCTTTTGATCAGTGAGGTAGTAAGTTTTGTACCCAACTGTATACCGGTATTCTTAAGTACTTCATTGGCAGCATTACCCGTGAGGGCAGCATAGACGAGGGATTTAACTTGATCGTTCTTGACGTCATAGCCACCCATGATAGCTATAGCCGCAATCATACGGATCTGAACATAGAAGACCGTAGCAATGTTGGCTGGGATCGTAACAGGTAAGGTCAGTGCTCCACCTAAACCAGTAAGAAATCCCGTAGTACCTGCTTTAGTATTTTGCCACCTGATAAGAGAATTGACCCTATCTTCAAGAGTACCTTCTTGATTTTTGTAATCTTCTGCCATCTCAAAAGCACTATCAACGCCAGGCAAGGATGTAAGTGCCTTTTCATATGCCCAATCGAGACTACTCATAATCATTTCTTGAGTTATCGGATTCTTCATTGCTCTTCCTTAAAATGAAATTGTTCCCGACGAGTATCGGCAAGCTGTATCGGAACATTAGGGTGCACTCTTAGACTTGGCCTCAGCGCCGCGCGGTACAAGCCTACCTGGGCCAGCTCAGGGTCTTGCCACAATTGCGTGTTGGTAAATCGCTGGCCAGCACCAGAAGCTTTTCACCGATAATGCGCACAACGAACTGCGTAAGCGCCTACCCCCGCCAGTTGCTCTCAAGCTTACCTCTGCGGCCCCCTAGACGGTGAGGTAATTTGGATGACGGAGGTCGTTTACGCAGCCTGATTAGCTTTCGCAACGGTGTGTTTGACACCACCACCGGCACCTTCAGCCCGCACCGCCGCGAGAACTGGCTGCGCAGGTGAGCAGCGTCAGCTATACCCCCGCCGTTTCGGGCGAAAGTCTGGCATAGCACGCGCCCGCGTTCTGGAAGTGCCGGGCGCGTCCATTCAAAGCAGGAGCGCATCTTAGCGGCGCTGTTTATGGTGCTGGCCAACCGCTACGACTGGCAGATGTTCCTTGAGGTAACGGGACCGGGCGGCAGCGGCAAGAGCGTGATGGCCGAAATAGCCACGCTGCTCGCCGGAAAGGACAACACCACCTCGGCCACCATCGAGACGCTGGAGTCCTCTCGCGAGCATGCCAGCGTGGTCGGCTACTCATTTATTATCCTGCCTGATCAGGAGAATTGGAGCGGCGACGGCGCGGGCATCAAGGCGATTACCGGCGGTGATGTCGTGCTTATTGACCCGAAGTACCGCGACGCCTACTCGGCCTACATTCCGGCGGTGATACTGGCGGTGAACAACAACCCGATGCGCTTCAGTGACCGCAGCGGCGGCGTGTCGCGCCGACGGGTTATCCTGCCGTTCCCGGACGCCATACCGGCCAGCGAGCGCGACCCGCAGCTGCTGGCGAAGATTGCCGGTGAACTGGCGGTTTTCGTGCGCCACCTGATGCAGCGCTTCAACGCGCCGGAGGAGGCACGTGCGCTGCTGCAGGCGCAGCAGACGTCCGGTGAGGCGCTGGAAATCAAGCGTCACGCAGATCCGCTGGTCGACTTCTGTGGCTACCTGATGCCGCTGAGCCAGCCGAACGGGCTGTATATGGGTAATGCGAACATTCGCCCGCTGAACCCCAAGCGTTACTGTAAGTATCCCTGCTAAACGTACCGTTCACTTTCAGATATCCTCCAGCTTACTGATAACGTTGACCTGAGGTGGTCGTTATACGTAAAGCACGGTTAATAGAGCACCGGATTATCAATGTCCTGAAGTCGGTTGAAGCAGACCGCAGTCATGCGGTTGCCCTTTACTCCCTGTGTGATCTCTTCAATTCTATCCTACTGTTTGCCGCAATTGACTAACGGGAGTAGAAATCACTCAGTACAGTTATTATTTAAAAAGGTAATTGCATAGTTCGGCGAGCGTGTTCATCGTCTCAATCCTTGGTCATACAGATTTCTATACGCATAAACTTCTGCACCATCCTTACCAACTATAAACATATCCCCACCCTTAAAAATCAACAAATCACTTATAGACGCCCCTCAAAACAGCCCATATCCTCCATCTAATATACCAACCAAAGGATTGAGAATTGGACACGACAGAAGAGCTAAATGGAACCTATTTCTACGCTGGAAAACCTAATCTCAACGCGGCGGAACTTCTGTTTATGATTTTTTGTGAAAACACTGCCAGTCAGTTCGGCATAGGTGCGGCAGATTTTGGCGCTGTCGTTGCGCTAATATCCGGCCGAAACAATCTTGGTACTCGTCCCAAACCAGTAGGTGCTACCCTGGGAACATCCTATGCATCGAAAGCAGCCAGGAAAATGTTTAAAAAAACAAAGTTTCCTTTCGGAATTTCAATGCCAACATGGCTTGGTGGTTACACTCCATGGACGGCAAAGCGAGTCATGGTGCGTAACATCGGAACATTTGTCGGGCGCTCTATTCCCCTGATTGGCATAATTATCCTGGCTGCCGATGTTTCAGCTATCATCTATCGTACAGTTCGAGACTACAACATCATCGCAAGGGGAGGAGATAAAATATGGTAGATAATGTCGAACATCAGATTTACGAACTGATACGCCCCTATGCAGGCACCTACATTTTCAATATCAGAAAGGTTGAGTTAAATCGCGATACCGACCTCAATTCCGATCTTAGTATCGATGAGCTTGAAGCTGAGGATTTAATGAACGATTTCTTCAATAAATTCAATGTCGAAAAAGGGAAATTCAACATACAAACCTACTTTCCGGACATCCCCTTTTCTCTTAATCCATTCAGAAAGACGGAACCGGTGCCGGTACCTGCATTTACTATCAATATGCTTATAGAGTCAGCTAAAGCAGGAAAGTGGTTGTTTGATTAAATATAATTAAGGAGAGTTATATGGCAGTCCCTGTACATTTATTTTTGACAGACGATGGCGGAGCCGTGATCCGGGGTTCGTGCGATGTAATAGAACGCGAAGGAAGCATTGAGTTAAGGAGCTTATACCACTGCCTGACGATTCCAACCGATCCTGCAACAGGGAGAGTCACGGGCACGCGTCAGCACTCCCCTTTCCACTTTACTAAAGAGCTGGATAGTGCATCACCCTATCTTTTCAAAGCAGTAGCCACCGGGCAGACTTTAAGATCGGCTGAATTCAGATTTTATCATATTAATGATGCCGGGCAGGAGGTCGAATATTACCGAATTACACTGGAGAACGTTAAAGTGATCTCTGTCAGTCCGGTAATGCACGATACCCGGAATTGTCCGGGTACGGGGCATATGGAAGAAGTTGCCTTGTGTTATGAGAAGATCACACATCTGTACCGAGATGGTAATTTACTGGCTCATGATTCATGGAATGAGCGACCTTCAGCTTAAGAGAGTATTTAAACTCTCTTAAGCTGCCCTAACTGCCATCAGTCAACGGCAGAAGCCTGGCAAGATAAACCGATCAGATGGTCAAACTGCTCCGGCGCCGGGCACGTAAGTTGCTCCATCGCCGGTGCGGCGTCGGTGTACAGCCATTATCTGGCTTCGGTCAGGTGGATACTGCACGTGGTGCGCTGCATCATGCTCCTGTTTATCTCTGCCCTGTTAACAGAATGAGATGTAGGCGATCGTGCTGCGCTCCGGCGGCCAATGCCGATCGATGCACAGAGCGTTTGCTTTTCTACGGATAATGAAGATGTTTTAAACCGTCATTATGTTTTCTCTTTTCAATCCGGCCAGCTTATCGAATATTGCAAACTCAGCGCTACCTCAGGATGATACGTTCCATGCCCCCATTACGCGGGCGACGCTAAACGAAGGTACTATCCTGTTCGGCCTGGCGGCCATCTCAACAACTGTGACATTTTTCACTCTTTACGGCTTCCCCCTTCCCCACACGCCACAACCCTTCGAAACCCTCCCCCCACCACGCTTTTTTGTCTCTGTTAACTCTGGCATTTCTCTGCCGATCTTCGATAAAATCAGGCCATGAGCAAACTCTGCCAACTTTTTCAGTATCGCCAGCGGTGGTATGGATACGAAAAGCGGCTGAAATAGGGTATAAAGCCGCAATGAAAATCCCAAACAGAATCCAGCCCCTGGTTGATGACGGCCTGATAGACGAAGTGCTGCAGCGGCTGAAGAGCGGTAAAGAAGCCGACGTGTACACCGTGCTCTGCAATGGCAACATGCAGTGTGCCAAGGTGTACAAGGAAGCCACGCAGCGCAGCTTTAAGCAGGCCGTGCAGTACCAGGAGGGGCGTAAGAACCGCAGCTCGCGAAATACCCGTGCGATGCAGAAAGGGTCAAAGTTCGGCCGTAAGCAGCAGGAAGAGTCCTGGCAGATGGCCGAGGTCAACGCGCTGTTCCGCCTGGCGGATGCCGGCGTGCGCGTGCCGCAGCCTTATCTCTGCGTGGACGGCGTGTTGCTGATGGAGCTGGTCACCGACGGTGAAGGTAACGTGGCCCCACGCCTTGGCGATATCAGCCTGTCGCCAGAGGAAGCGATGGCGGATTTCGCCACCATGATCCGCAATATCGTGCGCATGCTCTGTGCCGGTATCGTTCACGGCGATCTGTCGGAGTTTAACGTGCTGCAGGATGCGCAGGGTCCGGTGATTATCGACCTGCCGCAGGCCGTGGACGCCGCCGCCAACAACCATGCCAAATCGATGTTCCAGCGCGACGTGAACAACATCACCTCTTACTACGGCCAGTTTGCGCCGCAGCTGCTGAAAACGCGTTATGCGAAAGAGATCTGGCAGCTGTATGAAGACGGCAAGCTGACTCCGGAAGTGCCGCTCACCGGCCTGTTCGTCGAAGAGGAGCACGTGGTGGATATGGACTCGCTGCTGGATGAGATTATCACCGCGGAAGATGAGTATTACGAGCGCCAGCGGGCGATGAGAGAACGTGACGAGGATTGAGTGGCGTAGCAGGTCATTAACAGCAAAGAGGCGTTATAGCGATCGTGCCGTCAGGCATGCTACTGTTACCTGACGAGTCGATACATGTAGCACTCCTTCCTGAACGGCTTCCAACCGGGCAGGGAAGCAAAAAACCTGGCACGTTACCGTGACCAGGTTTTTTTTCGTCCTCCCGTTGGCGGGCGCAAACGCCGGTTAGCGGTCGTTCGCTTCACGGTTCCACTTCGCCAGATTCTTCAGCGGCTGCTTTACGTAGGGGCTGGCGTTGATCAGCGCGAACAGCGGCCTGTTGACCAGCGTGCCCAGCCGGTCCATCGGCCGGTCGATATCCAGAAACAGCACCGCGCGCAGTTCGTCGGTGTCGTTACGCACCTCATGCTCGTAAGAGTCATCAAACAGCAGCACTTTACCCTCCTGCCAGTGCAGGATCCGGTCGTCTACGCGCAGCCAGACCTTGTCGGCCTGTTTCGGTACGATCAGCCCGAGGTGGGCGCGCACCACCGCCCGCGTCGGCCCCTTGTGCGGCACGATATGGTAGTTCGGCTTGAGGATCGAGAACATCGCGGTGCGCATATGCGGGATCGCGGCGATCGCCGCCGCGGTGCACGGGCACAGCGCGCAGTTGTCATCGATGCGTTTGCCGTAGATCACCATGCCGAAGGTTTTCCAGTTATCGCCCTTAGAGATGCGCTGTTGATCGGGGGAGATCTGATGGAAGGCCGGGATCTGCTGCGGGTTCTCCAGCAGGTGCTCAAGTTCGGCGCGGATCTCCGGCCAGGCGGCTTCCAGCGCCGGCACCCAGTCGAAAACGCGGGTATCTATCTGCGGCGTGTCCGGGATCAGCGAGTGGCGTGACTGAAAGCGGCCGCTCCAGCGCAGCACGTGCTTGCCCGCCTTGATCAGCAGGCGTTGATACAGGGGCCGTCCTGGCCGGGGGTCAGCAGACATATTTAAGGTTCCTCAGAAGTTGCGGGTTCACAGCACCGACCATTTGCTATCCACCCGCGGTGTGCTCGTGGTTTATCGGCTGCCCGGATACACTGGTCTGATACCCGCTGCGCTGCATAAAGTCGGTCACCACGCTTAAGACTTCACTCAGCACCTCGTCCAGCGGCAGGTCGGCATCAATGTTCGCTACCTGGCTGCCGCTGAAGGTCAGCCGTGGCGTGATGGCGATTTTTTTCGCCAGCGACGTGCGCCGGTGGTCGGGCTTGCGGTTACAGGCGACGTCGAGCGATACGTTGAGTTTGATCACCAGGTCGGGGCGAGTGCCTGTCATCCAGCGGAAGGCGCTCTTTTCCAGCCCGGCTAAGCGGTTGACCAGCCGGCCGGCGGTGGCGTCTGCCGGCAACAGCAGGCCATCGTAGCCACCCTGAATCTCCATTTGCGGGAACCGGTCCGCCAGAATAATATTTCCCCGGCGGCGCAGCTTAAGCATGCGGCGAAAGCGCAGCAGCCGGCGGAGCACAAACGCCATCAGCACCAGCGCCGTTAGCGGGCTGTAGTGCGACCGGCTGACGCTGATGCGGTTATGGTTAATCTTCTTTTTAAGAAACCGGCCCATTAACGGCAACCTGACCAGCGCGCGTTCAACGTTGCCCGCCTGTTTGCCCAGGTGGACCCGCGTCGCCGGGCCACAGCTTTGCAGAAATACCAGCAGACGTTCGCTGACGGTAGATTTTCCTGAGCCATCGCAACCGACGATCGCAATAAGTGGAGGCGTGTTTGATTGCATTAATCACTCCCTTGTCTTTACATAGCGCATTTATTTAATCCCTGATGCGCTTTTCTTTCCGGATAAAATTCATTCCCACCAATAATTTTACGCACCACAAACCCTGACCAGATACGATATCCTCACCCCGAAGAAAAATACGCTTAAGCCAGATTAAAATTCAACAAAAAAACAATTGCGCATTGTATCTGACTGCCTTTACATGCCTTAACCATATCATGCTTAAATAATCACGACCGTTCTCGCACATCGCCTTTACATTACCTCTGGCAATGAAAGGCAGTATTTTTATCTTTTAATGCGCAACACTCTTATTCAGCCTGTACTCAGCGCTTACAGCACGCGTTCAACAAGACAAATAACTTTGGCGGAAATAATATCGCGATTTCGTCCTCTTTTACTCTTCACACAGTGGTAACCATGAGTCAGAACATGAAAAATATGACCCGACATCCGCCTGTGCGGGTTATTGCCATCACCGGCTGTGATGGCGCGGGTAAATCAACCTTAGCCTCCGGCCTGGTAAATCGTCTCTCCCCTGGCCTGGCCGCCGAGCTCTGTTATCTCGGACAGTCATCAGGCCGCCTCGGCGAGTGGATTAGCCGCCTGCCGCTGATTGGCGCGCCGTTTGGCCGCTATCTGTTAAACAGCGCCGGGCGGGTTCATCAGCGCCCCGCCAGCCCGCCGGGGAATATCGCCGCGCTGGCAATCTTCCTGCTCTCCTGCTGGCGGACGGTTAAGTTCAGACGCATGCTGCACAAAGCCCACCGCGGGGTGCTGTTAATTACCGATCGTTATCCGCAGGCGGAAGCGCCCGGCTTTCGGGTGGATGGCCCGCAGCTGGCCAGGGCGCAGGGCGGCAACCGCTGGATTAAGGCCCTGCGCCGGCGAGAACAGGCGCTCTATCGGTGGATGGCCTCATATCCGCCGCTGCTGTTGCTGCGCCTGGATATTGATGAGCAGACCGCCCACCAGCGCAAACCCGATCACGATATCGCGGCGCTGCGTGAAAAAATCAGCGTTATTCCACGGCTCAATTTTAACGGCGCCACCATTATCGACCTTAACGGACAGGAACCGGCCAGCAGGGTGCTGGATGCATCGCTGCAGGCCGTTCGCCTTTCACTGTCGCTTCCCCCTTCTGTGGATTAATCGCTTTATCACTATGAGAAAAAACGACCTTCCCCCTCCCGTTCCTGCCGCCCGCTCTGTTACCGGCATGATCGCCATCGTCGGCTGTGACGGCTGCGGAAAATCCACTCTGACCGCCGATCTGGTCAGCAGGATGAACCTTCAGCGCGCCACCACGCGCTGCTATCTGGGGCTGATTTCGGGGGAACAGGGCGATAAAATTAAGCGCCTGCCGCTGATCGGGCCCTGGCTTGAGCGCCGCCTGGCCGCCAAATCAGAGAAAACACAGAGCATGCGCAACCGGTCGCCGCCGCTGTGGGCGGCGCTGGTGATGTACGGCCTCTCGTGCTGGCGGGCGAGAAATTTACGCAAGGCGCAGCGTCTGGCGGCCAGCGGCGTGCTGGTGATCGGCGATCGCTATCCGCAGGCTGAGGTGGCAGGTTTTCACTATGACGGGCCGGGGATTGGCCCTGAACGGGCTAACGGCTGGCTGATCACCCGGCTGGCGCGTAAAGAGCAGCAACTCTATCGGCAAATGGCGTTACTGCGCCCGCAGCTGATTATCCGCCTGGCGATTGACGTCGATACCGCGTTTTCCCGTAAGCCCGATCACAGCTATAGCGAACTGGGTGACAAAATCGCGGTGATGACGCGCTTAAACTATAACGGCGCACGCATCGTCGATCTGGATTCCCGCGCGCCGTATCAGCAGGTATTCAGCGCGGCGCTGGCGGCGCTGTCCGGCGTGGCCGTGGCAGGCGAAGAGTCTGCCAACTGCGATCACAGCCTTTTTTCAAATAACCGGTAACGTTTGTAAGGGTCGGCGCCGATGCGTTCCAGTATGCCGCGCATGCCGGCGTTGGACTCTAAGATCCACGACATCTCCACGGACTCGATATTGCGGCGCATCAACGCGTCGCGCAGGGCTTCAATCATCAGCAGCGCCACCACCGGCCCCAGGCGGCTGAACTGATGCGCCTTGATCACCCCCATCAGCGGCACCCGCGCGCTGCGCACCCCGCGCACCTTTAACCGCCACAGCAGCTTCGCCCAGCCAAACGGCAGCAGGCTGCCGTTTAAGTCAGCGATGGCCTCATTGATATTCGGCAGGCCGACGATAAAGGCGATCGGTTTACCCGCCATTTCGGCAATACAGATCAGATCGTCAGGCACCAGTAATTTGAGCTGATCGCCCATCGCGGCAAATTCGTGTTCGGTAAAGGGCACAAATCCCCAGTTGTTCTGCCAGCCTGAGTTAAAGATTTCACGCAGCAGCTGCATCTCTTCGGCGAATTTTTTGCGGTTTAGCGGGCGGATGGTCACCTTATCGCGCGCGTGGTCCATCAGTTTGCGCAAAGAGGTGTTGAAGTGCAGCGTGCTGAGGCGCATCGAATAGGCCAGCAGGTCGATGCCTTTGCGGTATCCCTGCTGCATTACCCGGTCGGCATACCAGGGTTTGCCGTGCAGCATCAGCGCCGATGGCGGCGTGTTAAACCCCTCCATCAGCAGGCCGCTCTCCTGGTTAACGTTGAGGCTGAAGGGCCCGGTGATGTTGCGCGCGCCTTTTGACCGTAACCACTCTTCGGCGGCGTTAAATAACGCGCTGAAAACCTGCGGGTCGTCGATGGCATCGATCATGCCGAAGTGGCCGCTATCGTCGCCGTAGCGCTGGCGGTGGAGGGAGTCAATCTGCGCGATGATGCGGCCAACCACTCTTCCCTCCCGCTCTGCCAGCCATGCCTGCCACTCCACATGCTGCGCTGCGGGGTTGCGGGCTGACAGATGCTCCCGCCGTTCAAGACTGAGGGGGGTTATCCAGTTTGGGTCATCCTGAAAAAGCGTGGTGGGAAAGCCGATAAATGCGTTGAGATCGCGTTTTGAGACAACTTTTTTTATTGTAATCATAAATACCATCATGTCGATTTTTTATAACAACACAGAGCCAGCGCGGCCGGACAGATTAATTTCTTTACCAGGTCACGCATTAACAAATCATGCTAAAGATATCGACATAATATAATTAACCACTGATGTACGCCCTTAGCCAAACACCAGGAATAACCTGATAACAAACGGGCAATTAATGCTTTATAGCCACACTCACCTCATTCCGGGTAAAAAAGCACGGATCAGACATGACATTGCGCAGAAAATAAATAGGATAATCAACTCCATTTCAGAGTCAGGCATAAAACGTGGTCTGATGTTGTGCAAACTGATAACGCTGCGGGGCTGTGATTTGCTGTTAATCATGCATTCAGCCCCGTCCTTGCTCTGTTTCTTTAGCCTGCGCACCGCATTATTCGCTGCGCATCAGCTATACGGGATGCCAGCGGCCTTACGTTATAAATACCCGGTTAATTAATATTCGCCTGCTGTCACGACACCAGGTACCGATTAAGAAAGGCCGGCCGTGATCACAACAATCAACCGTTTTTTTGTCTTCTAAGGATACGTTGTCAATGTCCGAAACCAGCTCGATCCATACCCTCCCCATCCGCTATGCTGATTTTCCTTCGCTGGCAGCGGCGTTGGATTACGCGGCACAAGGCAGCACCGGCATGAACTTTTACGACCGCCGTAATCAACTGGTAATTGCGTTGGAATATCGGGAGTTACGCCAGCGTGCGCGCCAGGCCGCCCGTCGACTGCTTTCCATGAGTTTGCCCCGGGGCACGCGCGTTGCGCTGTTCGCGGAGACCCGTGCGGAATTTGTCGACATTTTTTTTGCCTGCCAGTATGCCGGCCTGGTGGCGGTCCCGCTGGCCATTCCGCTGGGGGTTGGCCAGAGTGCGTCCTGTATCAGCAAACTCGAACGGCTGCTCAGCAGCTGCCAGCCCGCCGTCATTATTGCCGGCAGCGAGTGGCTACCGCTGATCCATGCCGCACAAATCCCCCCCGATCTGCGCATTCTCAGCCATGATGACCTCAACGCCCTGCCTGAATACGAGGTGACGCTGTGGGCTCCGGCTCCTGACGATATTGCCTATCTGCAATATACCTCCGGCAGCACCCGCTTTCCGCGTGGGGTGATCGTCACCCAGCGTGCGGTGATGGCCAACCTGCGGGCAATCGGCCAGGACGGTATTAAGGCGCACGCCGGGGATCGCTGCGTCTCATGGCTGCCGTTCTATCACGATATGGGTCTGGTGGGCTTTATGTTAACCCCGATGGCGACACAGCTGTCGGTTGATTACCTGCGTACGCAGGACTTTGCCATGCGCCCGCTGCTGTGGCTGAAGCTGATTACCCGCAACGCCGCAACGATTTCGGTTGCGCCGCCGTTTGGTTATGAAATTTGCCTGCGCCGTAGCAGTGAGAAAGAGCTGGCCGAGCTGGATCTCTCCAGGTGGCGCGTAGCAGGTGTCGGCGCTGAACCGGTTCCCTCCGATCTGCTGACGCGCTTTTACCATCGCTTCAGTCAGGTGGGGTTTGCCCGCGACGCCTTTATGCCCTGCTACGGGCTGGCTGAAAACACCCTGGCGGTGAGCTTCTTCGATCGCGCAACCGGCCCGCAAAGCCACATTGTTGACCGTCATATTCTGGAGCATGAAGGCCGCGCGGTTGAGCCGGTTGACCCGGCGCGCGCGTGGTCAACCTTTGTAAACTGCGGCAAAGCGCTGCCCGGCCATCGTATCGAAATTCGTAACGATCGGCAGCAACGGCTGCCAGAGCGTCAGGTCGGCCATATCTGCATCGCCGGCCCCAGCCTGATGAGCGGCTATTATGGCGATGCGGACTCACAACAGCAGATCCGCGCGAACGGCTGGATGGACACCGGCGATATGGGCTATCTGCTGCAGGGCAACCTGTATATTACCGGCCGTAAAAAAGACCTGATCATTATCCGCGGCCGCAATATCTGGCCACAGGACATTGAAGGGGTGGCCGAATCAGAGCCGGAGTTCCGCAGCGGCGATGCGATTGCCTTTGTTACCACGCCGGGCGGTGAGGATGCCGCGCGCATTATTTTGCAGATCCAGTGCCGGATCAGCTCCGCCGAGCGGCGCAGCCAGATCGTTCATTCACTCTCATCACGTATCCAGAGCGAGTTCGGCGTGGCGGTGGATATCATGCTGGTGCCGCCCCACAGCATTCCCAAAACCTCGTCCGGCAAACCCTCCCGCGCCGAGGCCAAAAAACGCTATCTGACCGGGTCGGGCGCGCCGCCGCCGCGGCTGACGGGCCATGCGCAATGAACGCCACCGTCGCGTTAACCGGCGCGACCGGATTTATCGGCAAACATATTGCCGAACACCTGCTTGCCGCAGGTTTTACCGTGCGCGCCCTGACCCGCTCGCCGGAGAAATCTGCCGACCGCAGGCTGGCCTGGGTCCACGGGTCGCTGGAGAGCTCCGACTCGCTGCGGGAGCTGGTCAGAGGGGCGGGCTCGGTTGTTCACTGCGCAGGGCGGGTGCGCGGGCAGTCTCAGGCCGCCTTTATCACCTCGAACGTTACCGGCAGTATGCGGTTGCTAGAGATGGCGAAGGAAAACAGCTGCTGTAAACGCTTCCTGTTTATCTCGTCGCTGGCCGCCCGCCATCCGCATCTCTCGTGGTATGCGCACTCCAAATATGTCGCCGAGCAAAGGCTGACGGCCGAAAAAGGGCCGCTCGCGCTGGGGATATTTCGCCCGACGGCGGTGTACGGGCCCGGCGATAAGGAGCTGCAGCCGCTGTTCCGCTGGCTGCTGCGCGGCCTGCTGCTGCGGCTGGGCCAGCCGCAAACACAGCTGTCGTTTCTGCACGTCTGTGATTTAGCCCATGCCGTCATCCGCTGGTTGCAGCATCACGACGCTGCCGCCGGCCCTTATGAACTCTGTGACGGGCTACCCGGCGGCTACAGCTGGCCACGCCTGCGGGAGATCGGCGCGGCGGTGCGCCATGGCCCGGTAAGACTGGTAGGCATTCCGCTGCCCGTTCTCAGGCTGCTGGCCCACCTGAGCCAGGCCGTACAAAGGATCTCCCGCAAAGAGCCAATGTTGACGCAGAGCAAAATCGGCGAGTTGACCCATCCCGACTGGTCAGCGAGCAACCAGCTGCTGTCTGAGCGCATTGACTGGGCACCGACGATCCGCCTGGAGCAGGCGCTGCGTGACGAACTGTTTTGATAATACTGACGACAGGGTTACAGAGACGATGATGCAAAAACGCGAAATAGTAATGAACGATATTCTTGAGTGCCTGCAGGAGCTGGTTGCCGGCACACACCCGATCCGACCGGACAGTGACATGGTCAATGAACTCGGGCTCGAATCGATTAAGGTAATGAACCTGCTGATGCTGCTGGAGGACAGGCTGGATATCTCAATCCCGATTAATATTCTGCTGAATGTCAGAACGCCTGAGCAGTTACTGGAAGCTATTACGAAACACCAGGAGGAATGCAATGGGTCTGTTTGACCGTTTTGAACGCCTGGCTGACGAAAGAAAGCAGCTGCAGGCCTCCGGTTTAAATCCCTTTGGCACCTGTATTGATGAGATCTTCTCCGCAACGCAGGGGCGAATTGGCGATCGCCATATTATTCTGGCCGGCACCAATAACTATCTCGGCCTGACGTTCAGCCCGCAGGCCATTGCCGATGGCCAGGCGGCGCTGGCCGCCGAGGGCACAGGTACCACCGGCTCGCGGATGGCCAACGGCAGTTTTGGCGCGCATCTGGCGCTGGAGCAGGAGATCGCGGCGTTCTTCAATAAACCCACGGCGATCGTCTTCTCTACCGGCTATACCGCCAACCTGGGGGTGATCGGCACCCTGGCAACGCCGGATTCGGTGGTGCTGATTGATGAGGACTCCCACGCCAGCATTTACGACGCCTGTACGCTCGGCCAGGCGCAGATTATCCGCTTTCGCCACAACGACGCCCAGGATCTTGAACGGCGGATGGTGCGGCTGGGTGAGCGCGCGCGCGAGGCGCTGATTATCGTTGAAGGCATCTACAGCATGCTCGGCGACGTGGCCCCGCTGGCGGAAATCGTCAGGATCAAACGCCGCTACGGCGGCTATATTCTGGTCGATGAAGCCCACTCTTTTGGCGTGATGGGTGCCACCGGGCGCGGGCTGGCGGAAGAACAGGGTGTAGAGGATGAGGTCGATATTATCCTCGGCACCTTCAGCAAAAGCCTCGCCTCAATTGGCGGTTTTGCCGTGGGGGATAAGGCGATGGAGGTGCTGCGCTACAGCAGCCGCCCGTACATTTTTACCGCTTCGCCCTCGCCGTCGGGGATTGCCACGGCACGCTCCGCGCTGCGCAGCATCGCCAGGCCTCATCTGCGTGAAAAGCTGTGGCATAACGCCCGCCGGCTCTGTCACGGGCTGGCAGAACTCGGCTACCGGCTGGGGCCACGCGTCAGCCCGATCGTGCCGGTGATAATCGACTCTAAGCAGGCTGGACTGGCGTTATGGCGCCGGCTGATCGACAAAGGCGTGTATGTGAACCTGGTATTGCCACCGGCAGCGCCCTCAGGAATGACACTGCTGCGCTGCAGCGTCAACGCCGCACACAGCGATGACGAGATTGACGCCATCATCCGGGCGTTTGCTGAACTGAGAAGATAAGGCGCGTGCCCCGCTGCTTCCTGAATGGGGAGCAGCGTTTACTGAGGTACGGACAGCTCCGGATAGCCGATAGCCGTTAGCCAATAGCCAATAGCCGACAGGATATGACGTGTAGCGGGTAAGTGGTTACCGGTTACAGATAGCGGGTAACTGGCCGCAGGTTACAGAATAACCGTTACCGGATCAGCTGATGGATTAAGCCCATCACCTGCCTCACCTCCTGCGGCGTCAGGGCACCGTCTTTGACCCAGCGCACACGCCCCTGCTTATCCAGCACGATAATCGTGGAGCTCTGCTCCTCCAGCCGCCAGGTTTTCGCGCCCGTGCCCTGGCAGTCAATGACAAACTGCGCCCAGGGATAGCGCCGCTGGTTCTTCGCGATCTTCGCGCGCACGATAAATCCGCTGCCGAACAGTTCGTCAGCGGTATTCACGATGGTGGTGGGCTGAAAGCGATCGGCAGGAAAACGAGCGGCTTTAATCGCCTTGATCAGGATGGCATTTTTCTTTTTCGCCGACCTGCGCCCGGCCATATACTGCACCACCCGTACCTTGCCGGCGAACCGCGCGCTGCTCCACGGTCGCAAGTGAATTGCATCGTTCTCCAGCACCATTTCCCCGCACTCGTCGATGGCCACCGGCGGTAGCGGCTGCCCGATCGGCAGATCCTGTGCGGGTGCCAGCGGCGGCAATATCAGCAGCGCCCACAGCAGCACGGTTTGCAGCTTCATACCGGCACTAATCCCTGGCTGACGTGCCCGGTGAGCAGCCGGAGCTGCTGGCTAATCGCCGCATCTAACGCATCGGGAGTGTCATAATGGCGGCGGCCGGCGAGCTTGTCGGCCACCATCCCATCATGACGCTGCCCCATCAGCCCGTTGATATTCGCCAGGAAACGCGAGGTCTGGTAAGCCTGTCGATCCGCCGGGTACAGCGATCTGAGGGTGTCGTAATAGGAGACCTGCTGGCTGATGATTTTACGCACGTCGTGAAACTCGCTGCCGGTGAGCTGCGGCTTCATGCTCAACGTCCGCAGCTCGTGCATCTGTTGCTGGCAGTGGCGCATAAACCCCGGCAGGTTATCGAGGCGCGTATGGCGCAACGTACAGCGCATCAGCGCCCACAGCGGGCGGCTGAGGAGAACGGTCAGCAGGGTGCCGTACAGGCGCAGCGTTTGGTTATTGCCGTAGCGAAAGGCGTCCTGAAAATGTCCGAGAAACACCGTAATCAGCCTCAACAGCCACGTTGAATCATGCTGCCGGCGATACAGCCGCTGTGCGAAGCGCAGATGCTTGAAGCGTGCGCGGATGCTCTTGTAGCGCATCCCCTCGGCCTCGGTGAGCGTTGCCCCTCTGAGCACTTTTCTGACCAGCGCGCGCAGTTCACGCCGGCTAAAGCCCTGCTCCCACAGCTGCAGACAGAGGGCGTAGTTATCCTCGATCGTCGCCTGGGTGCAGGGTGCCGCCAGGGTTGCCGGTAAGCCGCTGGCGTCACCGATGCGGTCATCTTCATCCAGCGCTGTAAGCAGCAGCTCGACCGCCTGAGCAGAAAACGTTTTAAGTCGGGTTTTGAATATCATTTTGTTATCTCAAGCGGCGTATCGGTGTGGATCGTGCGGCGATGTTGCCAGGCCCACAGGGTCAGAATCAGCATCATCAGGACCTCGAGGCACTGTCCGCCCAGGTAAGCGCAGGCCGAGCCCTGCACCCGGTAAACGTGTGACAGCACTACCAGCAGCGCAATATAGCCGGCAGAAGCGAGGGCCTGCACGGCTAACCAGGGGCGTTGGCGACCCGCCATCAGCAGCAGTGATTCCTGCGGAAAGCCGATCATCGATACCACCACCGCCCCTAGCATAATCTGGATTAAGCCGTAAGTTTCCAGATACTTATCACCAAAGATCAGTGAGATCAGTGACTCACCCAGCGTTAACATCAGCAGAGAAAACAGCAGACCAATCCCCCCCGCCAGCAGGGCAGCACGCAGCCCCAGCAGCCAGGGGCGCTGGCTGGCCGGATCCAGACGCATTACTTCAGGATAAAAACTCTTCTCCAGCAGTCTGGCCGGGGTGCCGGCGGCATCAATAAAGGTCATGGCGATTTTAAACAGCCCGGCCTCAACCGGCCCGATCACCACGCCGACCAGCACGGTGCTGCAGGAGTTGCGCGCCGCCCAGATCGAGTGCGACAGGTTGGTGGTCCAGACAAAGTTCCAGGCACCGGCAATCTTCCGCCCGACGCTGAACAGCGCCGGCCGCAGCGCGTTATCGATCCGTCTGCGGCGCAGCTCCCGCGCCGCTAGCCACCAGAACAGCAACCCACCAGCCACGTTAGCAAGATACCAGGAGGCAACAAAACCGGGAAAACCGGCCCCGGTCAGCAGGGAGGCTACGCTGCCCAGCGCCAGCAGCAGCGGTTTAGTCGCCTGCTGGATGGCAATCAGGTCGAAGCGATCGCAGGCGCGTAAAACACCGGTCGGCGTCGAGGAAGCCATGGCGGGGATCAGCGTGCAGGAGAGCAGCGCCAGCCGGAAACTGCTGGCATCCAGCCCCAGCGAGGCGGAGAGAAACGGCAGTAACAGCATGCCGCCGGCGACGGCGACGGCGCTGCTCAACATATCCAGGCCGACCGAGAAGGTGATGACCTCCCGCACGCGCTGCGTATCCTGACGGGTCAGCGCCGGCACGCCGAACTGCACCACAAACTGCCAGGTCTGGAATTTAACGAGATCGCTGACGGCTTTGGTATAGGCCTGAATCACCACCAGCACGCCAAACATCTCTGGCGACATCCCCCTGCCGGCGCAGGAGAGCGCCAGCAGGCCTAACAGTGCGCTCACCGCATTGCCGGAGAGCAAAAAAGCACTGTTCAGTAAAATAGTGCGAAATGCACCATCGGCAAACCAACGTCTCATCATTAATGACCTGCTATGCGGGCTGCGTTAGCCAGGGCGGATTAAGGAAACTCAACGGGGAGTTTTTTTTAGATAACATGATGGCGCAGTATATTTCCGCAGGTCATGTACTCATCGGAAACGTATTACCTGAAGCATCACTGTTGTACCTGATTAATTCATAACAGGTTGACTGACCGTCAAAGATCCGCTGCAAATGATAAATAATGTCGGTGCGGCAGGAGATGCGTATCGTGCTTTTAATCCGCAGGCGCCGCGCAGGCAAGCAGAGGCGCTGGTTATTTACAGATTGTCACCAGATGAATGAAAAATTAGCACCTTATGAACATATTGCCTCCGTTAACCGCTTCATTCTGTTGCCTCAAAAACAGCCGCGGCTTCTGCCGCCAGCATCGGGACTAAACCAGCGGGAAATATGAATCTTATTGAGCACTATATTATGCGTGAGATCCGCCGCCTGGTGATGGTTATCGTCGGTTTCCTGATCTTTATTTTTGCCATCTATTCTGCGCAACGTTATCTGACCGAGGCGGCAAATGGCACCCTGGCACTGAAAGCGGTCGCGGCGATCGTTTTTTATAAGGTGGTTATTGCGCTGGAGATGCTGCTGCCGGTCGGCCTGTACGTGGCGGCCGCCGTGGCGCTGGGCCAGCTCTACAGTAACAGTGAGATCACCGCGCTTTTTGCCGCCGGCATCAGCCCGCTGCGCATCTATAAAGCGGTACTCATGCTGGCAGTACCGCTGGCGATGCTGGTCACCGCCCTGTCGATGGTTGGCCGTCCGTGGGCCTATGCGCAGATCGACCTGCTGCGGCAGGACGCACAGTCGACGCTGGACGTCGGCCATCTGCAGGCACAAAAATTTAATCTGGATGATAACGGCAGCATGATCCTGGCGCAGCAGGTTGACCGAAACCTGAATCATCTGTCTGACACGCTGATCTACCGCAGCACGGCGAATGTGACTACGGTACTGCGGGCCCGCTCGGCCAGCGTCGCCTGGCCCGACGGCGTGCCGGTAGTGACGCTGCTGGCCGGATCGGCTTACACCCTTGACCACCACGGCATGGCAGATAACCAGCATATCTATCAACGTCTGCAGCTGTACCCTACGCCGGCGAAGCCGGATGACGATGCGCGCAGTAAATCCCTCTCCGTGCGGCAGCTGGTAGCCTCTTCTTCCCCGACCGATGCAGCTGAGCTGCAGTGGCGGGAGAGCCGCGGCATCACCACCCTGTTAATGGCGCTGATGGCGGTTTCGCTCAGCCGCCTGAAGCCACGCCAGGGGCGGTTCACCACTCTGTTACCGCTGGCGCTGGTGTTTACCCTGATTTTTTTTGGCGGTAACGTCTGCCGTACGCTGGTCGCCACGGGCACCCTGCCCGTCATGCCCGGCGTATGGCTGTTTTCACTGCTGATGCTGTTGGGCGTGTCGGCCCTGTCAGCGCGTGACTTCGGCCTGTTGCCGATCTTCTCCCGATGAAACTCGTCAGTCGTTATCTGGTGCGCCACATTTTTATCGGATTTTTAGCCGCGGCCGCGCTACTGGTCCCGCTTTTTACCCTCTTTGATTTTATTTCTGAACTGGAAGACGTCAGTGCCCGGGGCTATCACTGGACGCAGGCGCTGGCCGTGGTGCTGATGCGCGTACCCCGGGTTATCGTTAACCTGAGCCCGTTTATTGCGCTGCTGGGCGGCATTGTCGGGCTGGGGCAGCTCTCTGCCAGCCAGGAGATGACCGCCATCCGCATGGCCGGTTATTCAGTGACCCGCATTGCGCTGGCCGCCCTGTCGGCCGGCGCGATTTTTACCGCTTCGCTGGCCGCCGTTGATGAGTGGGTGGCGTCACCGCTGCAGCAGCGCGCGCAAACGCTGAAGAACCGGGCGCTGGCAAACGGCCTCAACGGTGAAGCGTCACAGGGTGCGCTGTGGGCGCGGCGGGATAATGAATTTGTCAGGGTGAAGAGCGTCGATACGCAGGGCCAGCCGGAGGGCATTGAGATATTTTACTACAACGCCGACTTTTCACTGCGCAGCTATGTGTATGCCGGGACGGCCACCCTTGCAGAGGGTGCCACCTGGATACTGCATCATGCCCGGCGGAAAGAGTGGTCAGGGGGGAAAGAGTCGATGGTCACTCAACCGGTTTTACCCTGGCAATCGCTGTTTCCCGGCAACAATCTGCAGACGCTCTCTCTGCCCACCGACAGCTTCACCGTCTCTCAGCTCAGGCAATATATCGCCTGGCTGCAGCATACGGCACAGCCCGCCGCGCAGTACCAGATTGCCCTGTGGCAGAAACCCGCACGGCCGCTGCTGCTGCTGGCGATGATCTTACTGGCCCTTCCCTTCACCTTTGGCCATCCGCGAACGCCGGGGATGGGCAGTCGTCTGTCGCTGGGGGTGATTGTCGGCCTGCTGACCTGGATCTTCGTGCAGATTGTGATTAATTTAGGGCTGCTGCTGGCGTTTAACCCGGCTCTTACCGCACTCGGGCCGTCACTGTTGATGCTGATCGTCGCGCTGTTGCTGGTCGCTCGGGTTAACAGGAAACCTTAGCGGGCTCAATGCAGCTCAGCGGATAACTGCTGGATCCTACTTTTAACGTTAACCGTGCCTGCCCGACTGCCCGCCTTCAAATGCGACAGTCGGCAGATGATCTGTGATCCTTAGTTTATAAAATTCAAATATCACGGCGACTATCGCCGTAAAAATAAACTTCAACAAACCAAAGTCGCTCAAAGGTTTGCCAAAATTAAAATATACGGCAATAATCGCCGTATAAATATTAGGCTATAAACCAGAGGCAAACGTGCTCAATACGAAATCAAGGACCTTACTTAAAACGCTGCTGCCATCGGGACTGGTAGCAACCAAGTCATGGCTCATCACACAGGGTCTTAGCCTGCATTTTATTGATAATGCAGTTAAAAACCGAACATTGGTGCCACTGGCTGTTGGGGTTTATGTTCGTGATACCATTCAAGTCAGCTGGCAAGGGGTCATCGCCTCACTGCAACGTATGAGCGATATACCGCTACATGTTGGTGGACTTACGGCGCTTGATATTGCAGGACTGTCCCACTATCAATCGAGAGCAAAAGTCGCACTGGTGGCGCTCTATTCTTCTGAGCCGCTTCCGACCTGGCTGCACAGGATTGAGCTCAACGCACGGTTTAGCTGGTACAGTACAAAACGCCTGTGGCCTGCATCGGTTATGGAAAACAGCCCCTTTATGCAAGAAAACCAGTGGCAGCCTTCACTTCCCCCGATGTTCTACTCAACGCCAGAAATGGCGATGCTGGAACTGCTAGCTAACGTTCCGGACAGCGTCAGTTTTGAGCATGCGGATCAACTCATGCAGGGAATGTCGACTCTCTCACCACGGCGGCTCAATGTTTTACTGAAGGCGTGCCGCAGTATTAAGATCAAGCGATTGTTTATGTGGCTGGCTCAGCGCCATAATCATGCCTGGCTTAAATACCTCACGCCTGACAGCTATGATTTTGGTTCCGGTAAGCGGGAAATTGCCAAATCAGGCCGTCTGGACAGGACGTGGAGCATCACCGTACCAAAGGAGTTGTAATCATCAATGGACAGAAGCAGCCTCTACTACCGTCAGGTACAGCTTTTATTAAAGCTCATCCCGTTTATTGCAGCACATGACTGCTTTGCACTTAAAGGCGGTACGGCCATCAATCTTTTTGTTCGGGAATTGCCGCGTCTGTCGGTGGACATCGATCTGGTATTTCTGCCGGTGATGAATCGCGATACCTCACTGGGCAGAATCAAAACGGCACTTGATGAAATAGCCACGGCGATTCTGACAGAAATTCGGTGCAGCCAGGTCAGCAAATCTTACGACGACAAAAGAGATGCGTTGCGGCTGAATATTGCCCACGGAGGGGTTCAGGTAAAAATCGAACTCTCACCCGTGTTACGCGGAACTGTCTATGATCCGGAAATGCTTGCGGTGAGCCACGCGGTGGAGGATGAGTTTGGTTTTGCAGAGATGCCGGTAGTGTCATTTTCCGACCTTTATGCAGGAAAAATCTGCGCCGCACTCGATCGCCAGCACCCCCGAGATCTCTTCGACGTAAAACTGCTGTTGGACAATGAGGGATTCTCCGATGAACTTAGGAAAGCGCTGCTGGTTTATATAATCAGTCATCCGCGCCCTGTCGCCGAGCTCCTGAGGCCTCGTTTCATCGACATATCTGCACTTTATGAGGGTGAGTTTCGTCACATGGCAGAGGTTGATGTTCCTCTGGCAGAACTGTCTACGGCACGGCAAAAAATAGTTGAACTGATTAATCAGTCAATGACCAGCGAAGAGCGGTCGTTTTTACTCTCCTTTAAAAACCGACAACCCGTGTGGACACTACTGGGGCTGCAAGGGGTTGAGCAGTTGCCAGCAGTACGCTGGAAACTGCAAAACCTTGCAAAAATGCCAGTGGAAAAACATGCTGATGCACTGGCAAAACTGCGTGATGTCCTGGGCGTTTAGATCAATGTGGGAATATCGGCTAAATCAGCTTCTGCGCGAGACACCGTATTAACCGTTATTCACCCAGACGTCATTGCACTGGCTAACCGCTTACGGCACCACCCTGCCCCGTACCACTACCTTGCCGGCCTTACTCTCCTGCTCGCCGACCCGACGGATCGCCAGGTTCAGCGCCTGCCAGGCGATCTCCTGTAAATCATGGGTGATGCAGGGGAAGTGGAAGCCGTAGATACCGGCATTGGCCACCTCGTCGATGCTGAACAGTGACACCTGCTGCGTCAGCGCCAGCTTGTGCTCGATGCAGGCTTTGATAATCCCCAGCGAGATCTGGTTATTGCAGCCGACAAAATAGTCCGGTGCCGGGTTGTCCGTCAGCCAGCGGCGGGTCTCCTGCCAGGCGGCATCCATAAAGAAGTCCGCGTGCAGCACTTCAAAGGAGGCTATCCTGCCCTGCAGCGCCGCCTGCAGGCCGATCACCCTTTCGCGCGCCACGTTGGAATTTTCCGGGCCAGAAACCACCACCACCCGCTGCACCTGCTGCTCCAGCAGCCAGCGGCCAGCCTGCAGGCCACAGTCGAGGTTATCGATATAGACGCCGCTGCACCAGCCGGCGTCCAGCTCACGATCCACCAGCACCACCGGGATGTTCAGCGTCTCCAGACGCTGCAGATAGGCCGGGCGATAGTGGAGATCGTTGGAGATCACCGACAGGATGATCGCATCAACGTTATAGCCCATCAGCCGGTCGATGATGCTGTTCTCCGTCTCCTGCGATTCATAAGAGTCAAACACCAGCGTGTCGTAGCCCAGCTTCTGCGCTTCCAGGGTCATTAGCCGGGTCAGGCCGCCGAAGAACGGGTTAGCCATATCCGGATTAACGATGCCGATGGTCTTACTGCTTTTTGCCCGCAGGCTGCGGGCGGCGGTATTCACTACGTAGCCCAGCTGCTCTGCCGTTGCCAGAATGCGCTGCAGGGTCTCCGGGTGCACCTTGTCCGGCTGCGAAAACGCCCTTGAAGCGGTAATTTTACTGACGTTTGCCTGCGCGGCAACGCTGGCCAGCGTTGCCTTTTTTCCCCGCGCCACAGCCAAATGCAACTCCTTAGTTAACCCACACGATTAAGCATCATTTTGTATCATTGCTGACATCATGACAGATCCGCTAAAGCGGTGCTATCAGAGATTATGCCCGCCAGGCGGTTAATCCGCGGGTCGGTGAAAATATCCAGCTCATCGCGGCTTTCGGAAGAGAACTCCGACACCACCGCGCCCTGCTCCCCGGCCTGGAACCAGTGGCGGGTATTGGGGGCAATGGTGTACTGCTCGCCGGGGCGCAGCAGGATATAGCGGGTGCAGCCGTACCAGGCTTCCGATCCGGGGGGCACCCGGCACACCGGTTCACCGCCGGCGTCGTTAGGCGTCAGGCTGTCGTCATCCACAAACAGATACACCTCCCCCCAGCGGCAGCGGAAGGTCTCCTGCTTGCCCGGCGTGCCGTCAAACGGCGGATGCAGATGCTCCGGACAGGTCTGGCGCGGGAACAGCACCAGCTCTTTGGCGCAGTAGCGCGGCGAGTTGGCGTAGGTCAGCAGCTGCAGGCCGGAGGCCGGATCGTTCAGGCCAAAGCCCGCGATTTCAATGCGCTGGCGCTCCTGTTCGGTGAGCACAATGCTGGCCCGCTGCAGGTAATGCAGCGTCTGTGAGACGGCATCGGAAGCTGAAGTCATGGTTACCTCTGAGTGATTAACGGTATCGGTATCATTAGACCCGTCATTACCCCTGCGATTCTGTGATCCTGCTCTCTATCCTCTGAATACGCCCACCGCCGCTGCGAATGTTTGCTCAGAAAACTCTAAGTCGATCACAGTTTTCAGCGGAATATTACGCCAGGATGAGCGCATTAAAATGATATCGATACCATATAAATGCATTCAGAGAGGCCATTATGAAAGCGTTAGTGTTGGCAGAAGCCGGTAAGATCGCCATTGAAGATCGCGAGTTTGACGAGGTGCTGGGTCAGGATGATGTGCAGATCAAAATCCACTCGGTGGGGATCTGCGGCAGCGATGTGCACTATTACCAGCACGGGCGCATCGGGCCGTTTGTGGTCAGGGCACCGATGGTGCTCGGCCACGAGGCTTCCGGCGTGGTGCTGGCGGTAGGCAGCAACGTCACTCACCTGCAGCCCGGCGACCGGGTATGCATGGAGCCGGGCATTCCGGATATGAACTCGGCGCAGACCCGCTCCGGCATCTATAACCTTGACCCGGCTGTGCGCTTCTGGGCCACCCCGCCGGTACACGGCTGCCTGCGCGAAAGCGTCATCCACCCCGCCGCTTTTACCTTTAAGCTGCCGGACAACGTCAGCTTTGCCGAGGGGGCGATGGTCGAGCCGCTGGCGATCGGCATGCATGCCGCCACCAAAGCGGGCATTAAGCCGGGCGATATCGCACTGGTGATCGGTGCCGGTCCGATCGGCGTGGTCACCGCGCTGGCGGCGCTGGCAGGCGGCTGCTCTGACGTGATCATCTGCGATCTGTTTGATGAAAAGCTGGCGGTTGCCGCCAACTACGACGGTCTGCACGCGGTGAACATCAAATCCGGCGAGCTGGCGGGCAAGGTAGCGGCGCTGACCAGCGGTAACGGCGTGGATATCGTCTTCGAGTGCAGCGGTGCCAAACCGGCGATTGCCGGGGTGGCCGAACACGCCGCACCGGGAGCTACGGCGGTGCTGGTGGGCATGCCGGTTGACGCCGCGCCGATGGATATCGTCGCCGCGCAGGCCAAAGAGATCACCTTCAAAACCATTTTCCGCTACGCCAACATGTACCCGCGCACCCTGCGCCTGCTGAGCAGCGGCAGGCTGCGGGTTACCCCGCTGATCAGTCAGACCTACAAGTTTGCCGACAGCGTTGCCGCCTTCGATCGCGCCGCAGCCGGTAACGCCTCTGATATCAAAATCATGCTGGAGATGGAGTAAGCAGATGGCGCTTTATGCAGGCATCGACTGCGGCACCCAGGGCACCAAGGTGGTCATCGTCGATGGCGATACAGGCACCCTGCTCGGTGAGGGCAGCGCGGCACATCAGCTGATTGCCGACGCCAGCGGTCGCCGCGAGCAGCAGGCCGACTGGTGGATTGAGGCGCTGATTAGCGCCTTTCATCAGGCGGTGGCCGCGGCCGGCGTGGCGGCGGCGGATATCGTGGCGCTGGGCGTTTCCGGCCAGCAGCACGGTTTCGTGCCGCTGGATGAGCAGGGCAAGGTGCTGCACAACGTGAAGCTGTGGTGCGATACCGAAACCGACGCTGAAAATCAGCAGCTGATCGCCGCACTGGGCGGCGTCCCGGCTGCGCTGGCGCAGCTCGGGCTGCTGCCGGCCACCGGTTATACCGCCTCGAAAATTCTCTGGTTCAGACAGCATCATCCCGAAAAGTGGGCGCAGCTGCACAGCGTGCTGCTGCCACACGACTATCTCAACTTCTGGCTGACCGGCGAACGGGTCGCCGAGTATGGTGATGCCTCCGGCACCGGACTGCTCGACGTGCGCAGCCGTCAGTGGGACCGCCGCACGGTGGAGCTGATCGACGACAGCGGCCGCCTGTGGAACGCCCTGCCGCCGCTGCTCAGCGCCGGACAGTGCATCGGTACCCTGCGGCCGGAAGCGGCGGCGGCGCTGGGGCTCTCCCCGGCCACCCGCGTTGCCACCGGCGGCGGCGACAATATGATGAGCGCCATCGGCTCCGGCACCATCGCCCCCGGGGTGGTCACGCTCAGCCTCGGCACCTCCGGCACGCTGTTCGCCTGGTCGCCGGAACCGCTGGCCTCGCCCTCTGCGGAGGTGGCCGGTTTCTGTTCCAGCGATAATGGCTGGCTGCCGCTGATCTGCACTATGAACGTCACCTCAGCGACCAGCACGGTGCAGACCCTGCTGCAGGAAGATATCGCCGGCTTTAACCGGCTGCTGGAGCAGGCCGCGCCGGGCGCCGGCGGCGTGGAGATGCTGCCGTTCTTTAACGGCGAACGCGTACCGCCGCTGCCGCACGCCCGCGCCAGCCTGCACAACCTCGGCAGCGACAACTTTACCCGCGCCAACCTGGTGCGGGCGGTGGTGGAGAGCGCCACCTACGGCCTGCGCTACGGCATTGAGCTGTTCCGCCAGCAGGGAATAACGGTGAGTGAAATCCGCCTGACCGGCGGCGGCTCGCGCAGCGCGGCGTGGCGGCAGATCGTCGCCGACGTGATGGGCTGCCCGGTGATCTGCCTGCAGGTCGGCGAAGCGGCCGCGCTGGGCGGGGCGATTCAGGCGATGTGGATGACAGCGCTGGCGGATGAACACACGCCACCGTTCAGCCCGCTGCTGGCCAGACTCTGTCAGCGCTTTGTCGCCCTGGATCCGGCCACCCGCACCGAGCCGGACGCCGCGCGCCAGGCCGAATACGACACCCTTTATCAGCGCTATCTGCAGCGCCTGCAGCAGTCTTACCCGGAGGTTCAGCCGTGACCCGCGATCCGCAAACGCAACAATCCGCTTACCTGCTGGAGGTCAGCGGGGTCAGGAAGGCCTTCGGGCCGGTGGTGGCGCTGAAAAACGCCGAGTTCAACCTGCGCAGAGGCTCGATCCACGCGCTGTGCGGCGGCAACGGCGCCGGCAAGTCGACCTTTCTCAGCATTCTGATGGGCTTTATCCAGCCGGACGGCGGCGACATCTTTATCAACGGCGAGCGCTGCGAGTTTCACCACCCGAAAGACGCGCTGCGCGCCGGGGTGGCCATCGTCCAGCAGGAGCTGAGCGCCATTCCCGACCTGACGGTGGCGGAGAATATCTGGCTGGGCCGCGAACCGCAGCGCTTTGGCTTTGTGGATTTCGCCACTCTGAACAGGCGTACCACTGCCCTGCTGGCTGAGCTGGATTTTCATATCAGCGCCACCGAGAAGATGCGCAATTTAAGCGTTGCCGAGCAGCAGCTGGTTGAAATCGCCAAGGCGCTCTCCCACGCCAACGCCGACATCATCATTATGGATGAGCCGACCTCGGCGATCGGCGAGGAGGATGCGCAGAAGATCTTCCAGACCCTCAGGCGGCTGGCGGCGAAAGGCAAAGGCATTATCTACGTCTCGCATCGTCTGTCGGAGATCTTCCAGATCGCCGACAGCTACACCATCTTCCGCGACGGTGCCTGGGTGCACGAAGGCTTTATCGCCGATATCACCCGCGAGCAGCTGATTGAACACATCATCGGCGGCGAGTATGACAGCGAGTTCGCCAAGTTTAACCGCCCCGGCAGCGAGGTGATGATGGAGGTCAATAACCTGCGCTGGCGCCACCGGATCAAGGATATCAGCCTGCAGCTGCGCCGCGGCGAGATCCTCGGCATCTACGGCCTGGTGGGTTCCGGGCGCAGCGAGTTTCTCGATCTGATCTTCGGCATCGAACACGCCGACAGCGGCACCATCCGCCTCGGGGAGAAAACCCTCGCCCGCCACTCGCCGAAGCAGTCGATCGCCAGCGGCATCGCCTACGTTACCGAAGATCGTAAGGAGAGCGGGCTGGTGCTGTGCCGCTCGGTCAGCGAGAACATCAATATCGCCTCGCTCTCTGCGGTGAGCCGCGCCGGGTTTATCGACCACAAACAGGAGCAGGCGCGCACCGCTGACATGATCCAGCGCTTTAACGTCAAAACCCACGACGGCGAGCAGCCGGTCGGTAACCTCAGCGGCGGCAATCAGCAGAAGGTGGTGCTGGGTCGCTGGGCGCTGCTCGACCCGGAAGTACTGCTGCTGGACGAGCCGACGCGCGGCATTGACGTCGGTGCCAAGAAGGAGATCTACCGCTTTATGTCGGACTTTGCCCTGAAAAATAAGGGGATCATTATGGTGTCGTCCGAGCTGGCGGAGATCATCGGCATGAGCGATCGCATCCTGGTGTTCCGCGACGGTGAGCTGGCAGGCGAGCTGTCGGCAGCGGAAGCCACCCAGACAGAACTGATGAAACTCGCGGTTTAACAGAGAGATAATAAAATGACGACCACCCATTCCTTAACGCCCGGGCTGTCCTTTTTCACCCGCAACAAGCGCCGTATGCACAAGTACGGCATCATCCTCGCCTTTTTTGCTCTGTGCCTGATCGTCGCCGCCGTCGGCGAGTACCAGGTCTCGCAGGGGGCCTGGAGCAGCAACTACTTCCTCAGCAACGAGAATATGCTGATCGTGCTGCGTCAGGTGTCGATCAACGGCATCCTCGCCATCGGCATGACCTTTGTGATCATCACTGCCGGGGTCGATCTGTCGGTCGGCTCGGTGCTGGCGCTGAGCGGCATCGTCGCCGCGCGCTTTGCCACCAACAACGCCGGGCTGGCGATTGGCGATACCGCCCACGCGGTGATGATGCCGATGATCGTGGCGCTGGGCATTGGCATCGTCTGCGGGCTGATTAACGGCACGGTGCTGGCCCGTTATCGCCTGCAGCCGTTTATCGTCACCATGGGCATGCTCTCCGCCGCGCGCGGCCTGTCGATGCTGACCACCGACGGCAATCCGGTGTCGCAGCTTAACAGCGACTTCCGCTGGCTGGGCAACGGCTATACCGCCGGCATTCCGGTGCCGGTGATTATCTTTATTCTGCTGTTTGGCCTTGCCTGGCTGCTGCTGAATAAAACCCTGTTTGGCCGCTACGTCTACGCGGTGGGCGGTAACCCGAAAAGCGCCCGCACCTCCGGGATTAACGTGGTGCGTATCAAGGTACTGGTTTACACCCTGTGCGCCGGGCTGGCCGGTATCGCCGGGCTGATCCTCACCGCACGCACCGGCTCGGCGCAGACCAACGCCGGAGCCGGCTACGAGCTGGACGCCATCGCCGCGGTGGTGATCGGCGGCACCAGCATGGCGGGCGGCGTCGGAACGCTGGTCGGCACCTTCTTCGGCGTGCTGATTATCGGCGTGATGAATAACGGCCTCGACCTGCTCGGGGTGCAGTCCTACTACCAGCAGATTATTAAAGGCGCGCTGATCGTTGTCGCCGTATTGCTTGACCCGTCGCGTAAGCAGCAGCGCGACTGACTTATAACAACAACACCCTACTGGAGAGAACCATGAATAAGACCAAAATTGCGTTGCTGACCTGTGCACTGACCCTCGGCAGCATGGCGGCTGCGCAGGCCGCCCCGGTAAAAATCGCGGTGCTGATGTACGGTAACAAGGCTGAATTTGTCCAGCTGATGGAGAAGTACGGCAAACAGCATCCGGCGGTGAAGAGCGGTGAAGCGGTGCTGACCTTCTATGACGGGCGCTATGATGCCTCGGTGCAGAACGACCAGGCGGCCACCGCCATCCAGACCCGCGCCGATGCGATTATCGTTAACCCGATGGATTTTGAAGCCAATATCGACATCGTCACTAACGCTAACGAGGCCAAAATTCCGGTGGTGGTGACCAACGCCCGCCTGAATACCGAAGCGATGACCGCCGAAGTGGTCTCCAACGATGAGCTGGGCGGCTATCTGGAAGCTAAAGCGGTACTGGATAAGCTCGACTGCAGGAAGAACAAGGTTAACGTGGTGATTATCGAAGGGCCGAAAGGCGGCAGCGGTGAGATCCAGCGCGGTAAGGGTAACGATAAGGCGATCGCCGAGTGTGGTGCCGGTCAGGTGACGGTGCTGGAGCGTAAAACCGCCAACTGGTCACGCGCCGAGGCGCAGCCGCTGATGGAGAACTGGCTGCAGAAGCACCGTGGCAAGATCAACGGCGTGATCGGCCAGAACGACGAGATGGCGCTGGGCGCCATTGAAGCGATTAAAGGGGCCGGGCTGAACGTGAAGGACTTCGCCATTGCCGGCGTCGACGGCGTTTCTGATGCGATCCACGCGGTGCAGGCCGGTGAGATGGTGTCGATTCTGCAGGATGCCAAAGGCCAGATTCAGGGCTCCATCGACGTGGCGCTGCGCGCCGTGAAGGGCGACAGCTACCAGCCGCAGTCCGATATCTGGCAACAGTACGCGAAGGATCTGAAGTGGGACGGCGGCACGCAGAAACATTATTACATTCCCTGGACCACCGTGACCGCCGATAACGCCCAGCAGCTGCTGGACGCGCGTAAGTAAGCCGGCGCTTCTCCTCCGGCAACATCGCCGGAGGAGGATCTGCGCATGCGGCTGCGGCCGTTACACTCCGGCCGCAGCCGCTTTTTCACTCTCCCCGTCAAACTCCTGCATAAAGGTAAATACCCCGGCCTTGCGCTGGTAGCTGTCGATCAGCGGCACCAGCCGGGTAAAGTGCTCACTCTGACAGTGTGCATCCAGCGCGGCCCTGTCCGGCCAGCTCTCAATAAAGATAAAATGCCCCGGATCGCGGTGGTCCGTAAACAGCTCGTAGCTGATACAGCCTGGCTCCTGACGGGTTTTCTCCACCAGCTCGCGGTAGAGCGGCATTACCGCTGCAATATGCCGGGTGCTGATAAAATCTTCGGCAATCACTTTCAGCATAGTTACTCCTTTTATCCGGTCGTCTGCGATCCCGGCCCGGTTATATCAGCGCAGATTCAGCTGCTCTGCCGCCCGCTCCGCCAGCGGCAGCAGATGCCCCTGCGCATGAATGGCAAAGGTTGCCAGCCGCACCGCACCCTCTCCCTGCTGCAAGGCCAGCGCGGCCGCAAAGGCCTGATAGTGGGTGCTGGCGGTCAGCGCACTCTGCTGCGCCATCAGGCTGCTGAACAGCCCTGCGCCCGCCACCAGCGTGATGGCAAGGAATGCCAGCCGCACGCGGCGCTCCTGCTGCGGCAGCAGCGCGGCAAGCAGCCGTCCGGCCAGCAGGATCAGGCTCAGCGCGTTAAGCAGGATCAGCACGCTGCCGAGGGCCACCGTCAGACCGGCGCTGTAGATTACCCCCATGACCTGGCGTGTCGTTTCACGATCCAGCTTTACCGGCCGCGCCTTCAGCGGCGCGGTGACGCCGCTGGCCAGCTGCAGGCTGCGCAGCGCCAGCAGTTCACCTTCCGGCACCGGCCGATCGCTAACGCCGAAGGCTATGGCCAGCTGTGGCGTGGTTTTGTTAACCAGCAGCTTATTGACGCCAAACACGTTCGTTTTCTGTTCGGCGGGCATCGCCGCCACGCTGTCGGAAATAAAATGCAGTACCCAGGCTTTGGAGGCCCAGGTGGTGCCGGCAATCAGCGTCAGTGCCAGCAGGATTATCGCCAGCCCGCTGGCCTTGATCCGCTTCAGCAGCGGCTCGGCCACCAGCGTGGCCAGCAGCAGCAGCGTGCCGCTGGCGGCCATCAGCCAGAAGATCAGCGCGGTGGCGCGGAAGAAGCCGATCTCACGGGCGGCGTACAGCGCGCTGAGCGCAAAAGCCAGCCACAGCAGGGTGACCAGCAGCAGCACCAGGTTCAGCGAGAAAGCCGTCCAGCTGCGGCGGGCGGCGGGTTGGGTCAGTTGCTCGTCGAGCGGAGAGAGCGTCATGGGGCAGTCCGTTAGTGGGTTAAAACAGGCCAGAGAAATGACGCCGGCTTAAACCGGCGGCGTACCCAGTGAGGCGATCAGCTGTTCGGCGTCAGCGGCGCTGTACTCCGCGTTGTGCATCGCCATCGCGGCGCGGTCGGCGTAGTCGCTGGCGCGCTGCTGCAGCATCAGCGATTCCCCGGTCACCTCCTCCAGCGAGCTCATCGTCGATCGCGCCTGGCGCAGATGATCCTCACCCAGACCGATCGCCTGCTGCGCGGCGTGCAGGTTTAGACGTGCACGTTTGAGGATCTCCACCGCCTCGTAGGAGATCTCATTCAGCCCCGGCTGATGCGCTTTCTGAAAATCCAGCGAGCGGCTGTCGCTCCAGCGGCGCAGCAGCTCGCGGGATTCATCGTGGTACTGGTTCACCTGGTGCGAGAACAGCATCGTGTGCTCCTCCACCAGGTTGTAGATCGACTGGATCTGCAGGGATGCGTCCATTACAGGCCCTCTTTACTGTTGATCTTTCGCAGCGCTTCAAAGGCATCGCTCAGCTCTTCGCGCGCGCGCCACTGGCGGCTCTGGTACTCCTCAAGCGAACCCTCAAAGGCGTAGTGCCCCTGCAGCGCATCGGCCACCTCATCTTCTGCCTGCGTGGTGTGCTGGCTGGCGGTCTGGTGCTGGGCGCTCATCTGTTCCGCCAGCCGGCTGCCGTGCTGCGCCTGCTGCCAGGCTTCATCAGCCCACTGCAGCGCTTCCCGCGCGCTGTGGCTGGCCTGGCTGGCGCGATCCCGCGCCTGATCGGCGTGATGCAGCGCCTGTTCGGTTTTACTGACGCCCTCTTCGCAACCACGGTGCCTGTTGAGGGCATCGTTCAGCCGCGCGATGGCATCCTGCAGCAGCGCCTTACAGTGGTTCAGCCGCTGCAGTGCGCTGTCGACGTTGCGCATTGCGCTGTTCATCCGCGAGGCTTCCGAGCTGCAGTTCGGCTGGATGCGTTCGCCCTTCGAGTTGGTGGTATACGAGCTGGTGCAGCGGTTATACGAACTGCGGGCAAAGTTCAGCTCATCTTCGGCGCTGCTGTACTGATGCTGTGCGCTGGCCACCTGGCTTTCGGCATGGATTTTCGCCGCCCGGCACTGGCTCACCAGCTGGACGGCCCGTTCCAGTGCCGCCCGCCACTCCGCGCTGGCACGCTGGCAGCGCTGAAACACGCTGGCCGCGTGGCGATGGGTCTGCGCCGCGCGTTCGTCGGTGCTGTTGGCCAGCTCCCGCACCGCATGGCTTTTCTCCTGCACCTCGTGCAGGTGCTGCGTGGCATCGTCGATCTGACTGCTGACCAGCGATACCCCCTCTTTGAAATCGGCCACCACGTTATCAGCGCGGCGGAAGTGGCCCTTGTTCTCCTGCTGCACCACGTTGAAGTTGCGGCTCCAGTCCAGCAGCTCCTGTTCGATCTGGTCGATCAGAAACTGGGCTTCACGCGGGGTCTGTGTCATTCCGTTAACCTTCTGATTGGGATTGTGCGGTCAGCTGTTCGAGCATGGCGTCCAGCCGCGGCAGAATAAGATGCAGGCGCTGCGCCTGCTGCTCAAAGCGCCGGGTAGCGCGCTGAAACTGCTGGTTGAACGCCTCTGCACCCTCGCCCTGATACGCCTGGCGCAGGCGGTGCCACGCGGCGATCAGGTTCTCGCGGCGGTGCTCCACCTCCTGCAGGCGGCGGGCGATATCGTCACGATAGTCGCGCAGCCGTTCGGTCTGCTGCGCGCTCATCAGACGTTCCCCCGCAGATAGCTGGCGATCTGCCGCAGCTTCACGGCTAAGTGATCGTCCAGCGCCGGCGCGTCAGTTTTCAGGTACGCATCGTTCTCGGCGATGCACTCCTCAAGTAACACGGCGGTGGCGTGATGCTGTTCATCGCGCCACAGCTCACCCAGCAGCGCATAGCCCTCCTGCAGGCTTTTCTGCTGGCCGGCCAGCGCCTGGTGGAACGCCTCCAGCTCGCGCTGGAGGTTTCTCATAAGTGGATAGCTCTCATTCAGCGACAACGGGCACCCCGGCAAAGGATTTGTCCAGCATCTGCTGCAGCAGCTCTCGGGTCTGCTCGCGACCGATATCGTGGTCGAAGGCGTAGCTGCTGAACAGGTTACGGGCGCGCTCGCCCTTGACCAGGTCAACGTACATCGCCGCCAGCGGATGCTCGGTCATCTCTTCGATCTGCGTGGCCGCCAGCGAGGCGAACAGCGTCATTGAGTCGTCGGCGCTGAGCTGCTGCACCACGCGATGGATAAAGTCGCGGCCGTCGCGGGACGGATTCATAAAGCTCTGCAGCGCCGGTACCGACTCAGCGGAGACGATCACGTGGCGTGAGCGGTCGCTGCCACGGCGGACCAGGTCGCGCCAGGTGGCCCACAGGCCGCTTTCCGGTGCACCGTACGGGTCGTAACCGTCAACCAGCGCGTTGATGCGGTCCGGCTCGCAGACCACCAGCAGCCCCTGGCGGGTGTGCGCGGCGTCGGCGAAACCGGTCAATGCCGCTTCGGCACCGTCGGCATCGGCGATAGTGACGTTTGCACCCAGCCCCTGCAGATACTCAGCAGCCGTGCGCACGATGCCGCCGCCCGGCAGATACGGATCCAGCGCGTCAATCACCGTCAGGTCAATCTCCTGCGGGTTTACGGTGGCAGGCAGGCCGATAATCATATTGGCCAGCATCGCCGCACGCAGCTCGGTGCGCGCACCGACCATCAGCAGGTTCTGGCCGCGGCCGCGGCGCAGGGTGCAGAGCGCGTGGGAACGCACGTCGAAGTTGCGCCCCAGCCACAGGCCGATCGGCCTGCCGGAAGGCGTCCACATCCGCTCCTCAAAACCGCCGTCGCGCAGCGGCGTGGCGGCAATACGCTGCAACTCGTCGATGGACGGCGGCGCGCTCTGATGCTTCATCACAAAGGCGTTATCGGCCAGCGTGCTGGCCATGGTGCCATCCAGCATAATTGGCCGTGACGCCTGCGGGCCGGCGTGGGCAACAATGCTATCGATCACCGCTTCCAGCGTCGGCTGGGTCTCGTCTGCGCCCTGATAGTCATCACGACGTGCCAGGCGAGCGACCGCACCACGGTGGTTATCGCCATCGCGACCGGACTGGGCGTTAATGACCAGCTCACCGGAGGCGGCCAGGTCGCGGATCAGGCGTTTACCCTCGGCGCCAAAAGCGGAGATGGTCTGAATATAGTCCTGTGCCAGCGACAGCGAGGCGCGCAGGTGGATTTCGTTAAAGTTACTGCTGCGCATCCCCTCCACGTCAAAGCGCTGGGCGCAGAGCAGCAGGTGGGTACCCGCAGCGCGCCCCATGCGCAGGATCGGGCCAAGTTCGTCCATGCCCGCCTGCGGGTCGCCCTCAAACACCAGCTGATATTCGTCGATAATCATCAGCATACGCGGCAGCACCTTGCCGGTTTTGCTGCGGTACGCGGCGAGGTTGTTGACGTTCTCATCCTTGAACAGCTCATAGCGGCGCTTCATCTCGGCGTGGAAGTCGGCGAGGATTTTGCGCGCGATCGCCGGACGGGTGCGTAGCGACACCACTTCCGCGTGCGGCAGTTGGTTGTAGAGTTTAAACTCCACGCCGTGCTTGGCGTCCAGCAGGTAGAGCTTAAGCTCATCCGGCGAGTAACGGCTGGTCAGGCCGGAGATAATCACGTGCAGCAGATGCGATTTACCGGAGCCGACCTGGCCGGCGATCACGCCGTGCGCCACTTCACCGGATGCGTGATGCTTACCAAACAGAATATTCAGCCGCTCGCCGACCGGCGTTTCAATACGTTCGGCCGAGCTGGCCGTCATCATCTCGTCTGCACTGGCCAGCGCGTTAAAACTGTTACTGCTCTGCTGGCGGTTGCTGGCGCCGGCCTGGTCGAGCAGCTTCTCAATCTGCTGGTGGCTGGCGAATTCCGGGATCAGCAGCCCGCTCTCTTCACGACAGTCAATCACCACCGCATTTTCAAACGCTTTCATATCGAAATCACGCGGCAGCGGCGAGGAGGTGTTGTACTCCAGCACCAGATGACGGCCGGCGCGGGGGCCGGAGACGCCGATACGGGTCAGCAGTTCCAGCGCGCGCGGCTCACGCTCGTAGGCCGACGGGAAGTCGACCACCGCGACGATCTCAAAGGATTCACCGGAGCGGCTCTCTTTTGGCAGGTCAAGGAAACGGCCTGCACCGCCAACCACCCGCTGGTTAATGCGCTGGATATCCTGGGTGATGGTGGTCAGCGTCTCGCCGAGGGTGTTACCGGCCTTGCGCGTGCGCGGCAGGCTGGCCTCAAACGGGAAGGTGGCACCGAGCCCTTTCGGGTCAAACAGGGTAAAGGTCGAGCTGCCTGGCAGCAGCGCGGCGGTGCGCAGTACGATATCACGCTGCACCGCGCGCGAACGCTCAAGGCTGTTGTTGTCGGTCAGCAGGATCACCGCGCCTTCCGCCCGCAGCAGCGGCTGGTAAATCACCCGGAAGGCGTGTTTACCGTCAGGCTTGCGGACTGCCACCTGGCCGTAGAGGTAATACTCCAGCGGCGTCGGATCGTTATCCGCCTTAAACAGGTCCCAGAATTCGCTTCCCCATGGCGCGCACAGCGGCAGCGGGATCTGGTCATAAAGCGCTCTGACCCGCGCCTCTTCGGCGGCGAATTGCTGTTCCAGCGCAGGCGCCAGCAGTGGAACCGCGCTCTGCAGATAACCCACCTGTTGACGGATTTTCCCTTCCAGTGCATCAATTGACTGGCGAGTTTTAGCAAGTTCCGCGCGCAGCGCCGCGGAGCTGGATGTTGAGTTCATCGACTTTTCCCAATCAGAAGACAAGATAGAGTCCCCACAGCACAATGACGCCAAAGATAATCAGCTTGGTTTTTTTCTGGCGTTCGGCTTTCTCGGCCTGCTCCAGTTTTTGCGTCAGCTGATGGTAGTGGTTTTGCTGCTGGCCCAGTTGCTCGCCGAGCTGACCGAGGCTGGCGACCGTTTGCTGCACCTGAGCAAAGTCGAGTTCCTGAACTTCTGGCGGTTTACTGCTGCTGAACTTATTAAAATCTTTTGCAAGCTTTTCAGCAGCGGCGCTGGTGCGTTGGTACTGCTGCTGCGTCGCCAGCACGTCTTTAAAAGACTCGCTAAACTCGGTGACCAGTTGTGATTGTTGCATTGTCAAAATCCCTGTTCTGCAATGAAACGGCATCCCGTTTATCTGTTTAATCAGCGTATTAAAACTGAATTTTTAGCCGGTGATCCGGGCGGGGTGAGGCAGCTACAGGCGCGGTAAGCGCGCAGGGTTATTCCCTGCTATACGGCGGGTTATCGGCCTGTAGCGTTAAAAACCGTTAAATATTGCTAACTGGAGCAACTATCGTCAAGAGATAATTCTTATTATCCGAACAGGCTGGAGCAGACATACAATCCAGGAAGTGCGATCAACATAAGGGGACAGACAGGGTAACCCGTCGCCAGCCAGATCCCGTTGTGCAGGTGAAGCGGGGAGGTTTTATCATCTTTCACAGCATTACCATAACCCAGCCGATTATCAGCCCGGGCTTACCCGCTGTACAGTCTGGCGGGACTCACCGTCGGTACACCCCGCCAAAATTACAGCGAATACAGCAATCCAGTGGCGTTTAGTTTATCAATGTGATCGCGTTATCCGCTGTTCCGGGTATGCATCTCACCGCGCAGAACGCTGCGCTAAGCCAGAACCGTTTCGGCGTTACTGTTACTCACTGCCCGGAACGCCGTAACCCGGTGCCCGGCGCGGATCCAGCGCGCGGGTGATATAGGCCGCCATCTGCGGTTCATAAGCCTGCCAAAGCGACTCCAGTGCGGCCACCGGATCGGTGTCGCACCAGTCCACCCGCAGATCGACCACCGGCCAGGCGTAGTTATCCACCACGTTGACCGCGGCTGAGTGTACCGGCCCGGCCTCGCCACCGGCAGTCAACCCGGCACGCAGGGCAGCAATCAGCCGCGTGGTAAACGCTCCTTTGACCTCAGTGAACGCCGTGGTCATTGCCGCGGTTACTGCCGGGCTGGCCAGCATATTTCCGCCCGCAATACAGTCCTGACCCTCGGCCACGCTGAAGGTGCCGAGCGTGCGATCGCCGCTGAAATGGGCCGTTCGCCCGGCAATGTCAATCACCGTCACCTGCCGGTACTGGCTGAACGCATCTTCTGCCAGCGCCTTGCGCAGCGCCTGCTCCGGTGCCAGGCCGTCTTCCAGGTGGCCCAGCACCCTCTGGCCGAGCACCGGCAGGGTGATATTCTGGCTGGATACCGCGCCCACCCCCGCCAGCAGCCACGGGCAGCGGGCACCCACGGCGATGCTGGATGAACTGATGGCAATGCCCAGCTGCCCGCTGTCCGGGCAGCGGGCCGCAACGGAAAGAGTCATTATGCCCCCTTAGTTGCGGCATCCCGGTCGTCCGGGATCACCGCAATCACGTCAATTTCCATCAGCCACTGCGGCTGCGCCAGCGCAGAGACCACCAGCCCGGTGGAGACTGGAAACACCCCCTTCAGCCACTTGCCCACCTCACGATAGACCGGCTCACGGTAGCGCGGGTCGATGATGTAGGTGGTGGTCTTGACGATATGGGAGAGATCGCTTCCCGCCTCCTCCAGCAGCTGTCTGACATTCTTCATGGCCTGCCCGGCCTGCGCCTGCGGATCGCCGAGGCCAACCAGCTTCCCGTCAAAGTCGGTGCCAACCTGGCCGCGAACATAGACCGTGTTGCCGGCGCGTACCGCCTGGCACAGGTCGTTATCCAGCGTCTGATTCGGGTAGGTTTCTTTGGTGTTAAACATGCGAATGCGCGTATGCGTTGGCATCTCTTTTTCCTCTTTAGTCCGTTGGTTCGGACAGCTGTTGCTGCCCGCTGTGTGCCCCTGCCGCCCGTCAGAATCAGGGCTGAAACTCGCTGTACCTGCGTTGCGTGGCAATATGATCGGCAATATGCCCTGCGTCATGCCACACGCCCCAGATAAACGACGACCCGCGGCGGGAGAGCCACGGCAGCCCGAGGAAGTAGACACCCGGCTCGCTGGAGACACCGCGCTGATGCAGCGGCCTGCCCTGCCGATCAAACGCGTTTACATTCAGCCAGCTGTAGTCGGTGGCATACCCGGTGGCCCAGATAATGCTGCTGACGCCGGCTTCGGCCAGGTTCAGCGAGGAGAGCGGTGCGCTGACGCACGCGGGCAGCGGCAGGAACTCCCGCGCGGCAGATTCTTCCGGCAGATCGAGCCCGTTGCGGGCGATAAAGGCATCCGCGGCATCCAGCAGTGAAAGATAGTTTTCATCCCCCCGACGAATATTCTCTGCCAGGTCGGGCCGGAAGGTCACCACGCCCTGTTCAAACGCGTGGGTCATACCCACCAGCGTCACGCCCTGCTTCGCCAGCACGCGAAAATCGACGGTGTGCCCGCCGCGGGCGCCGCTCACCGCAATGGTGACGTGCTCTTTACCCGGTTCACTGGTTGTGGCATCCCACAGGCCGAGCACCCCCAGCCACCAGCAAAAATCGCGGTTGCGGTAGGCGCGCGGCGGACGGTCGTGCGGCCCGACGGAGAGATAAACGGTTTTTCCTGCGCGCTGCAGCTCATCGGCGATTTGCACACCCGATGAACCGGCACCGACCACCAGTACAGCCCCTTCCGGCAGCTGCTGCGGATTGAAATAGTGTGCCGAGTGGATTTGATAAAGCTCAGCGTGCACCGGCGCAATGCGCGGGATCACCGGCACCTGGAAGGGACCGGTGGCGGCAACGATGCGCAGTGCTTCAATCATCCCGTCAGACGTTTTCACAGTGAAACCCGCCCGGCCGGTATTGCGCACAACGCTTTTCACTTCCACCCCGGTACGCAGCGGTACCTTGAATTTTCGTGCGTAGGCTTCCAGATAATCGGCAATCTGATCTTTGGGCACAAAGTCGCCCGGTGCCTGTCCGGGAAACGTCAGACCGGGGAAGCGATCGTGCCAGGCAGGGCCGTTGGCGACCAGAGAGTCCCAGCGCCCGGAACGCCAGGCTTCTGCAATTCGGTTCTTTTCCAGTACGAGGTGGGAAATATCGTGCCGGGTCAGGTGCTCGCTCATGGCGATACCGGCCTGGCCTCCCCCCACCACAAGGGTATCAACGACTGTTTTTTGCCTGGTCATACGGTTGTCCTTCGAAAATATCGGTCAGGGAACCCTTTCGTCGGACTTCAGGTTATTAGAGGGGGAGCAGCGGGTAAATTATTATAAAGCTGGCCTCTGAACATAAAAAATATAGGGTGCTTCGCGACAGTTTCATGGCTTATTTCGCCTTACTTTCCGGCGGGTAAACGGTGGTGCAAACCAAAGAAGCCGCTTTTAACAAAATAATCAAAACGTTAATCAGTACACTCAATTTCTTCAGAAAGTAAACAAGGATGAATAATGAAGAGATTAGCCGTTGTCGCCTTTACCCTCAGCGTAACAACCAGCGCCTGTGCCTGTATCCATTTTCAGATTACTGCGCAGGACAAGACCCTGATTAATGCCCGTTCAATGGAGTTCGCTCTGGGCAGCAAAACGGGGCAATCGCTCCCTGCTGATTTTGTTATTGTCAAAAAAGGCACGCCTCTGCCCGCTTGTGCCGGGCGATCCACACTGGCCTTCGCCGGCATTCAAAGTGCTTACGGGATTTTAACGGAGGGTATCAATGAGAAGGGGCTGAGCGTAGCGCTGTTGTGGTTCGAAGACAGCCGCTACCCTGCGAATTTACATCAGCAAAACAGCCTGAGTAATACGGCGGTAGCAGGGTGGGCGCTGGGGCAGTTCTCCAGCGCCAAAGACGTTATTGCACAGCTGGACAAAATGAACGTCTATGGTGCGGAATATGCGGATTATGGCGGTGTCTCGCCGACGCACTACGCGATAACCGATACTTCAGGCGCGAATTACGTTGTTGAGTTTAACCACGGAAAAATGAACGTGCTCGATAACAGCGCCAACCGACTGTTAACGAATGAACCCCGTCTTGAGACGCAATGGCAGAAACTGTCAGACTGGCTTAAGGTGCATCCCGAACAGAAGAGAGGCGGTGGAGCGCCCGGTACGCTGGACTCGTTGCCGGGCGGTTATGGTTCGATGGAAAGGTTTCTCAAAATATCGGTGCTTAAGGGGTTGTTGCCACCGGCTGAGAACAGCATTGCGGTTATTAATCAGTCGATTAATCTGTTGAATAACGTTGATTACCCTCGTGGTGTGCCTTCGGATACCTATGGTGACAAGGTACTCAGAGAGGAGACCAGCTGGGTTAGCCTGATCGACCTTAAGCGGCTGCGCTATTATTACCGCACGCATGATAATTACAATCTGCGGATGGTCGATCTGAAAAAAGTCGGTTTCGAAAAGGATGTGAAATTCAGCCTGTACGGCCAGGGTGGTCACATTATCAGCGTGACGCCGGGTGCCGGCAACGACGCATTATCCCTGATACCTCAATAGCCTGACGTCGCCATGAGCGTGCTTCTGTACTGTTCCCCCACCCTTACTGGCGACGGACATGATCCATGATCCCCCCATTCAGCTGAACCCGCCATGCGCAACATACCGGCATTCAGATAGCGGCATCCTTAATTTAGCAAAAAAAAGGCTTCTTGAGAAAACCCTTATTAATTAATTCATATTTTAACCACCCTAAAGCAAAAAAAGCCTTTTTATCGCAATTTAAGCAACTTCTTTGATACTTCGCATTTTGTGATGCGCAACACTTAAAAACACTCGCTATCCTCCGCCTGGATTTAAATTCAACATATAATCATGGATAGTGGCAATGAAAAAAACTAAAACCCCCTTAAATAATAACAGACTATTGTTATCATTATTCTTAAGTACCGTTTCGACTGGGGTCATGGCAGATATCCCTAATGCCAGAAGTATTCCTGAAAACTTTGATTATCATCCAACGCCCACCGTTACTGCTCAGTTACCGGCCGGTAAACCGGTAGAGAAAGCCCCGGACCTGTTCGGGGAAACCACCGGCCCGCTGCCCTTCTTCGGTAAGCAGATTCGCGAGCGGGGGTATGAATTACCCGATCCTTACGGGATTGGCTACAATTATATGGATATGCATCAGAATATTAATGTCAACAGCATTGGCTTTACCGGGCTAAGTATTGAGGGTGAAGCGCTTGACCCTCAATACATCAGGATTGATGCGGTTAAAACCCGACAGAAAAGTAAAAGCCAAATGGCAAGACTGGATACCTGGCTGTTTCCATTCATGAATATCTATGGCGTTGTCGGTCATACCAAAGGATCTTCTGTATCGAAAATAAATGTTGATGCATTCGATCTGGTTAAATTTAACAATCTCGATTTTAAACTCAAATTCAAAGGCACCACATATGGTGGCGGCACGACAATCGCTTATGGCTATCATAACTGGTTTGGTACAGCAGACTTTAATTACACCCGTACTACCTTCGATATTCTTGACGGAAAAATTAACGCCTTTACCTTTACGCCGAGAGTGGGCTACCGTTTTACCGTACCCGGATTTGAAAAATACGCTTTACCCCCTTCACATGCCAGCGTATGGGTAGGCACCATGTACCAGGATGTCACCCAGGATTTCCACGGCAATATTAGCGATCTGCAAATGCCTGCCAGCCTGGTCCAGCTGGTGCATTTAGCAAATGCCGATAATAACGGCCGCTTCCACGTCAAACAGCACCTGAAATCCCCGTGGAATATGCTGGTTGGTGCACAGTATGAGCTGACCCGTAACTTCAATATCACCACCGAATTCGGTTTTGCAAAGCGTAACAGTCTGATGGTGGGTGGCGAATTTCGTTTCTGACTATGCCAAGACTTCTTTTATGCGGCCTGCTGCTGCTGCCTCCTCTGGCACAGGCCGTGCTTTTTGACCGACATAACGTTGATGATTTCCTGAGTAAACTCGGTTCTGACCAGCAGGCTGACGTCAGCCACGGCGTGGACTGGGGGATTATCCCCGGGCCATTCTATACCCCGGAGCTGGGCGTGGGGGTGGGGGTGGCCGCCGTCGGGCTGTATCGCCCGGATACCCGGCAGCAGCATACCCCGCTCTCCACCCTGTCGTTAAGCGGTTTCGCCAGCTCCACCGGCGCGTTTGGGCTCGGCTATGAGAACAGCGCTTTCCTGCAGAACGATCGCTGGCGCTTCTACCTGGAGGGCGATCTGAGCCACCGCCCGCTCAGGTTCTGGGGCGTGGGTTATCAGGCCGGCCACAGCCAGCGCGGTAAACAGTCGTATGACGCCAGCCGCTTCAGCGCGCAGCCACAGCTGCTCTATCAGCTGGCGGCGCACACTTACGCCGGGGTGGGCTGGTCACTGGCGTATGAACGGGCCTCTGAGCTGCAAAATAAACCCTCCGGCAGCCTGTTTGCCCAGCCGTCACTGGCGGTGTTCAGCTCCGGTGGCAGCCTGCTGTTCAGCTATGACACCCGCGACTTCCTGGCGAATCCTTCCCGGGGACAGGTGCTTAACCTCAGCTATACCCGCTACAGCACGGCGCTGGGTGGCGATAACCGCTTTAACGCATGGGACGCGCAGTACGGCACTTATCACGGCCTGAATGACTCCACCCTGCTGGCGTGGGAACTGTATGGCCGCATCACCGATGGCAATGTGCCCTGGACCATGCTGTCGCAGCTGGGGGACAGCCACCACCTGCGTGGCTATTTTCAGGGCCGCTATCGCGATCGCGATATGCTGACCAGTCAGCTTGAGCTACGCAAAAAGCTCAGCTGGCGGCACGGCGTAGTGGCCTGGCTGGGAGCCGGTACCCTGTCCAGTCGGGAAAACCAGCTGCTAAACGGTCACTGGCTGCCGTCGGTGGGCGTTGGCTACCGCTTTGAGTTTAAGAAGCGCATGAACGTGCGGCTCGACTATGGTCTGGGCCAGCACAGCTCGGGGTTCTACTTTCAGGTCGGGGAGGCGTTTTAATGCGGAAACTCCTGCCGGTACTGATGCTCCTCCTCGCAGCCTGCCAGGCGCAGACCTCCGGCTATGCGCCGGTGCAGCTTCCGCCCCTGGCCCAGCCGGCGGGCAACGCGGCACAGGCCTGGCCGGTGATCGCCCCGCTCTCTCCGCCCGAGGGTTTGCGCCCGTGCTGCGCGTTTGGCTATAACCTGCGCGCCTCACTGCTGGGCATCCCGGTGCCGTGGTATCAGGTGAGCAATGTGTTGGACGCCGCTCACACCGGCGTGCACCATTACAACAACCAGCTACTGTATACGCTGGCCACGCTGGTCGGGATCAACGGTGAACACAACGGCATGGTGTATACCCGGCGCGGCGGTTTTATCGATCTGGCGCATCTGCGCGATACGGCAGACAACACGCTGTGGCTGTTCAGCCAGATCTGGCCGGACCTCGGCCAGCCGCGCAGGGTTGCGTTAAGCGACGAGCTGGGCGAGCGGGTTATTGAACTGCGGCCATTCCCGCCGCCCGCCAGCGCGGTGGATCGCTATAACCTGGCGTTGCGTCTGGCGGCGCACCTGGCGTTTGAACTGGCGGCCTGGCATGAGGTGGCGCAGTGGTACGGCTATCAGTCGGTGCCCGGTTTTTCAGAAGGCGTCTCGGCCTTTTCACCGGAAGATCTCTACTCCAATCTGCTGGGTGCCCGGCTGGCAATCGACCTGCTTAACGCGGGAGAGGCAGGATCGTTGCGTGGCTATGAGCAGGCGATGTCGCGGGCAATACCGCAGGCGCTGGCACAGCTGCAGGCGCAGCCGCCGTCGGTTACCCGCTTTCACTTCGATATGATCGATGGCAGCTGGTGGAACAGCCGCTGCCGACTGCCGCAAAAATTTCTACTGCGCTATCGCAGCTACAGCGTTAGCGACCGTCGCCTGCCCTCACGCCCGTGGGAAAACCTACCGCCGCTGCGGTTGTCCCTGCCGCAGCAGTTTAACGGCGTGCCGCTCGGCCAGGCTGGCCGCCTGAGCATTCTGCCCGGTCGCCATATGGCACGGCTGCCTGCCCCGCTCATCGCTTATCATTATCGCGATTTTGCCGCCCTGGCAGAACGGGCGCAGCGCGCTGACGGCCTGCGGCTGGCGCTGCCAGGGCGGCACTGTAACTGAGCAAAAAACCCGCAAATCAGCGCTGCAACCATCAGAAAAACTTATCCATAATCCTTCTTCGAACGCGTAACTATGGGGCACCTTCCGGCCGGCCTTACCGTTACGCTGATTTTTCTCCACAGGCAACCGTTTACCTGGGCAACAAATGCACGAAAAGCCCACTGGCGGAAAAGTTCCCTGTAAGCACCTTTAAATCGTGACAAAGATCACACTTTAACTGAATTTAAATGAAACAGAATTTGACAACTGTGAGCAATCTCTATTTCCTTAGACACGTATCACGGCACACTGCCGCGGCATCACCCGCCGCACTTACGGCGTGTCGTAAAACGTGCGTTTAACGCCGGTAAATAACTTCACCCGACCTGCGCGCTGGCCGCTGAGCCGGGTCCCTGAGCATGTGGTAATAATAATGAAATATAAAATTATGATGGCTGGCGCACTGGCTGCGCTCTCTTACACCAATGTCTCCGTCGCCGATGCCGGCAAAGCAGAGTACGTTTCCGACTGGTGGCATCAGAGCGTGAACGTGGTGGGCAGCTACCACACCCGCTTCGGGCCGCAGCTGAATAATGATGTTTACCTGGAATATGAAGCCTTCGCGCACAAGGACTGGTTTGATTTCTACGGTTACGTTGACGTGCCGAAGTTCTTCGGCGTGGGTAACGGCAACGATAAAGGCGCGTGGGACGATGGTTCACCATTCTTTATGGAGATTGAACCGCGCTTCTCGATCGACAAGCTGACCGGCACCGATCTGAGCTTCGGTCCGTTTAAAGAGTGGTACTTCGCCAACAACTATATCTATGATATGGGCGATAACCGCGCTAACCGTCAGAACACCTGGTATATGGGTCTGGGCACCGATATCGACACCCATTCTGATGTCGGCCTGTCGCTGAACGTTTACGCCAAGCGTCAGTGGGCCAACTACGGTGCCGCTAACGAAAACAGCTGGGACGGCTACCGCTTCAAGGTGAAATATTTTGTGCCGCTGACCTCCCTGTGGGGCGGTAACCTCAGCTACATTGGTTTCACCAACTTCGACTGGGGCTCCGATCTGGGCGACGATGCGGCACCGCTGCGTACCAGCAACTCCATCGCCTCCAGCCACATTCTGTCACTGGGCTACGATCACTGGCACTACTCGTTCGTGGCGCGTTACTTCCATAACGGCGGCCAGTGGAACGACGGCAACGAACTGGACTTTGGTAAAGGTCCTTTCACCGTGAAATCGAACGGCTTTGGTTACTACGTGGTTGTGGGTTACAACTTCTGATCCCCGCCCGGTTAAACCTCCGTTGAACGCGCCCATGGGCGCGTTTTTTTTGTCTGCCCTGAACCTTTATACTGTCGGAGCAATATTGCATCTGTTAATGGAGGTTCCATGTCTGCCAGGCTCACCGATAATCCCGTTAAACTACGGCCGCTGGAACGCGAAGATCTGCGCTTTGTTCACCAGTTGGACAACAACGCCAGCGTGATGCGTTACTGGTTCGAAGAGCCGTATGAGGCCTTTGTCGAACTCTCCGACCTGTACGACAAACATATTCACGATCAGAGCGAACGGCGGTTTGTGGTGGTGTATGAAGGCGTGAACGCCGGGCTGGTCGAGCTGGTAGAGATTGACCACGTTCACCGCCGGGCGGAGTTTCAGATTATCATCGCCCCCAGCCACCAGGGCAAAGGGCTGGCCAGCCGCGCGGCAAAACTGGCGATGGACTACGGGTTTTCCGTCCTCAACCTGTATAAGCTCTACCTGATCGTGGACGAAGAGAATGAAAAAGCGGTGCACATCTACCGCAAGCTGGGCTTTGAAACCGAAGGGCGACTGATCCACGAATTCTTTATTAACGGTGAGTATCGCAACTGCATACGTATGTGCCTGTTCCAGCATCAGTATCTGGCGCATAACAAACCACCCGCGGCGATGGTCCAGCCTACCGCGCAGTGACTCCACAGCCCGGTTTCGCCTTACCGGCGGGCAACAGGCGCCGCGCTGGTCTGGCCCGTCCGGGCGGTGGCTGAAGCTTCAGGACGTTGCCCTTAGCTACTCTGGCGGGCAACGTTCATCCGCGTTCATCCGCGCGTCCGGATTAACCGCCGCGTGCCCCCACCGGGTTCATAATAGTATCCAGGCGTTCCGGTTCGATCTTATACATGCCGCCGTAGAACGGATCCACCAGCAGCCAGCCGGGGAAGCCGAGCAGCGGCACGTTGCCCAACAGATACCACAGGTTAGCACTCTCTTTTAACGGCAGGGTTTGCGGCACGTAGCCAGGACGCTCCAGCATCACCAGGTACTTTTTCTTGCCGAAGTAGTTACCGGTGGATTTGGCGAGGGTGACGGTTTTTGGCGTGAAACCCTCCGCTACCGCACGGCCCGTTTCATCCTGCACCACAAATTTCACCCCGGGCGGCTGTGTTTGCAGGGTCACGTCCTGCGTTTCGCTGCCGACAATCGTGGCACAGCCACTTAACATCCACGCTGCTGCCAGCGCTAATCCAAGACGCTTCATCGCTTATCCTGCCGTGATTTTCTGTGCAGACAGTGTAAGCGCGGGGGCGGAAGTTTTCATTGTTTACCCACGCATCTTAAGCCGCTAATACAGCAGCGATCTGCCGCTTGATCCGCGCATTGACCGCGTCAGGCCTCTGCAGGACGAGCCGCCCTGCGGATCGCATTACGCCGGGCACCGGGCGTCAGAAGCGACAGTTAACCGAACATCCGCTCCAGATAGCGTTCCAGCGCGGCACGGGAGCTGAAACCGTGGGGAATGCCGTAATGATCGGGGGTGTCGCCGACCAGATAGATCGGGAACTGCACGTAGTGATCGCAGGTTTTCATCTCTGACGCGGGCACCGCAATGGTCAGGCTCTTCTCTTTGAGCGTCGGGTGGATGATCAGCGCGGTGCGCCCCAGCCTCGCTTCACGATTGACGTAGACATAATCATCACCGCGGCGATAGCCATAGGTTTTTGCGGTGACCGCATCCATCTCAAACCCGGCCTTCTCCAGAACACGGGCTACCTCATCAGGCCGTAAGTACATACTGTTTCCTCTAAGTCTGTCAGCCCGCCACCTTACCTCAGGCTGCCGGGCGAGGGCTTTCGGAATAATCCACAAACACGCGCAGCCACACCCGATCGTCGCGGGCTGTTCTATAGTTAATAGACCTTTTTCAGCCTGATGGAGCAAAAAATGTTCAACCGTACAACTAAAAGTGAGACGACCGACCTGAATCACGACGTGACGGCGCTGGCCGATACGCTGGATGAACTGCTGAAATCTTACGGCAGCCAGGCTAAAGAGGGGGTGGATGATGCCCGTTCGCGCGCAGAATCCTTACTGAAAGAGACCCGCGCGAAGCTGCAGGGTCCGAACGCCGTGACCCGGGCGGCGCGTGACGCCGGCGAACAGGTTAACAGCTACGTTCAGGAAAAACCCTGGCATGGGGTGGGTATCGGTGCCGCGCTGGGCGTGTTCCTCGGTGCGCTGATTGTTACTGCCACCAGCTCATCCCGCCGTTAGTGGTGCCGTAGCGCCCCACGAAATCTGTCTTTTTTTTGAGCAGGATCCCGTTTCGCAAGAGGCGGGATTTTTTTTATGGCGGGTATCTCCCCGCCAGGCCTTACGCCGCAAGGCCTCCCCAAAAATCAATAAAGCAAATGCAAATTTACTACATCTGGTACGGTTGATTTTCCTGGGCACTATATCTAGTATTTACATCATTGAGACCACCCAGGATGGTGTGTCAGTGGCGACACGATTACAGCAGTAAAATCGTGTCATTGACTACAACAACCCGCCCCATAGAGAAATACGAATCATGCGCATTATTATTTACACTAAAGATAACTGTGTCCAGTGCAACGCCACGAAAAATGCCATGGACAAGAAAGGTATCGACTATCAGTTGATCAATCTGGACAGTGAACCGGCGCACGTAGAAACCCTCAAATCACTCGGCTACCGCCAGGTCCCGGTGGTGATGGCCGAACAGGACCACTGGAGCGGCTTCCGCCCGGACAAAATTTCTGCGCTGAGCCACCTGGCCGCCGCGCGGGTGTAAAGCGATGACCACGCTGGTGTACTTTTCCAGCCAGTCAGAGAACACTCACCGATTTATCACCCGTTTAGATCTGCCCGCCTGCCGCATTCCTCTGGAGTGCGGCAGTTCGTTGCAGGTAGACCAGCCCTACATTCTGGTGGTGCCCAGCTACGGCGGCGGCACCAGCAAAGGCGCGGTGCCGAAACAGGTGATTCAGTTTTTAAACAATACCAATAATCGTCAGCTGATACGCGGCGTGATCGCCGCGGGCAATCGCAACTTCGGCGAGGCCTTCTGCCTCGCCGGCGACATTATTGCGCGAAAATGTCAGGTGCCTTACCTCTATCGCTTCGAGCTGATGGGCACCTCAGACGATATCGCTAACGTCTACAAGGGAGTAACCGAATTTTGGCAGCGACAGACAGCACACTCATAGAGGCCGCCGCGGTATCCGCGGATTATCATGCGCTTAACGCCATGCTCAACCTGTATGATGCCGAGGGCAACATTCAGTTTGAGAAAGACCGCGAGGCAACGCGCCAGTACTTTATCCAGCACGTGATCCCCAACAGCGTGCAGTTTGCCTCGGTGGCCGAACGCCTGCGCTATCTGGTTGCTGAAGGTTACTACGAAGCCGACGTGCTGAACGCCTACCCGTTTGAGTTCGTCTGCTCGCTGTTCGACCAGGCCTATGCGCGGCGTTTTCGCTTCCACACCTTCCTCGGTGCCTGGAAGTTTTACACCAGCTACACGCTGAAAACCTTTGACGGCAAACGTTACCTGGAAGGCTTTACCGAGCGTGTCTGCATGGTGGCACTGACGCTGGCTAAAGGTGACCAGGCGCTGGCGCTGTCGCTGACCGAAGAGATCCTGGCCGGGCGCTTCCAGCCGGCCACCCCGACCTTCCTTAACTGCGGCAAACAGCAGCGCGGCGAGCTGGTCTCCTGCTTCCTGCTGCGTATTGAAGACAATATGGAGTCGATTGGCCGCGCGGTGAACTCGGCGCTGCAGCTCTCCAAGCGCGGCGGCGGCGTGGCTTTCCTGCTCTCTAACCTGCGTGAATCCGGCGCGCCGATTAAACGCATTGAGAACCAGTCTTCCGGGGTGATCCCGGTGATGAAGATGCTGGAAGATGCCTTCTCTTACGCCAACCAGCTGGGTGCACGTCAGGGGGCCGGTGCGGTCTATCTCAACGCGCACCACCCGGATATTCTGCGCTTCCTCGACACCAAGCGCGAAAACGCCGATGAGAAGATCCGCATCAAGACGCTGTCGCTGGGCGTGGTGATCCCGGACGTTACCTTCCAGCTGGCGAAGGACAATCAGCCGATGGCGCTGTTCTCGCCGTATGACGTTGAGCGGATCTACGGCCTGCCGTTTGCCGATATCAGCATCAGCGAGAAGTACGAGGAGATGCTGGCGGACGAGCGCATCCGTCGCACCTTTATTAATCCACGTGAGTTCTTCCAGACCCTGGCCGAGATCCAGTTTGAGTCCGGCTACCCGTACATTATGTTTGAAGATACGGTTAACCGCGCCAACCCGATCCACGGGCGGATTAATATGAGCAACCTGTGCTCGGAAATTCTGCAGGTGAATACGCCCACCGAGTATAACGACGACCTGAGCTATCGTCGTATCGGCAAGGATATTTCCTGCAACCTCGGCTCGCTGAATATCGCCCACACCATGGATTCGCCGGACTTTGCCCGCACGGTGGAGATCGCGGTACGCGGCCTGACGGCGGTGTCTGACCAGAGCCACATCAATTCAGTGCCGTCCATAGAGCTGGGTAACGCCCAGTCGCACGCCATCGGCCTCGGCCAGATGAACCTGCACGGCTACCTGGCGCGTGAGCGTATTCAGTACGGTTCAGCAGCGGGTCTGGATTTCACCAATATCTATTTCTACACCATTACTTACCACGCGCTGCGCACCTCTAACCTGCTGGCACGCGAACGCGGCAGCAGCTTCAGCGGCTTTGCCGATTCACGCTACGCCAGCGGTGAATACTTTAATCAGTACGTGGAGCAGAGCTGGCAGCCGCGTACCGCCGAGGTCGCCGCGCTGTTTGACAGAGCCGGCATCGCTATTCCTACGCAGCAACAGTGGCAGGAGCTGAAGGCGGCGGTCATGCAGTACGGCCTGTATAACCAGAACCTGCAGGCGATCCCGCCGACCGGTTCGATCTCCTATATCAACCACGCGACGTCGAGTATTCACCCGATCGTCTCGCGCATTGAGATCCGTAAAGAGGGTAAAACCGGCCGCGTCTACTACCCTGCGCCGTTTATGAACAACGATAATCAGGACTACTACCGTGATGCCTATGATATCGGGCCGGAAGCGATTATCGATACCTACGCCGAGGCCACGCGCCACGTCGATCAGGGCTTGTCGCTGACGCTGTTCTTCCGCGATACCGCAACCACCCGCGATATCAACAAGGCGCAGATCTATGCCTGGAAGAAGGGCATCAAAACCCTCTACTACATCCGCCTGCGCCAGATGGCGCTGCAGGGCACCGAAGTGGAAGGCTGCGTCTCCTGCTCGCTGTAAGCCTGCGGGCCGCCACCGGCCCCGGCGACGAGCTCTGAACCGGAAGGCCATCCGTTAGCGGGTGGCTTTGTTGCTGACCGGGCACCGCGCGGTATGCCCGATCGACTCCGCCCCCTTTTTTGCGGCCAGCCTTGCTGGCCCACTACCGACACAGAGAAGACATGAAAAGAATTCACGCGATCAACTGGAACAAAATCGAAGACGAGAAGGATCTGGAAGTGTGGAACCGCCTGACCAGCAACTTCTGGCTGCCTGAGAAAGTCCCGCTTTCTAACGATATCCCGGCGTGGAATTCCCTCAACGCGCAAGAGCAGCAGCTGACTATCCGCGTTTTTACCGGCCTGACCCTGCTGGACACCATCCAGAATACCCTCGGCGCGCCGGCGCTGATGGCCGACGCGCTCACCCCGCATGAAGAGGCGGTACTGTCTAACGTCAGCTTTATGGAGGCGGTGCATGCCCGCTCCTACAGCTCGATCTTCTCGACCCTGTGCCACACCAGCGACGTGGACGCCGCCTACGCGTGGAGCGAAGAGAACGGCCCGCTGCAGCGCAAGGCAGAGATTATCCTGCAGCACTACTATGAAAACGACCCGCTGAAGAAGAAGATAGCCAGCGTGTTCCTTGAATCCTTCCTGTTCTACTCCGGTTTCTACCTGCCGATGTACTGGTCAAGCCGCGGTAAGCTGACTAACACCGCCGATCTGATCCGCCTGATCATTAAGGATGAAGCGGTGCACGGCTACTATATTGGCTACAAATATCAGAAGGCGCTGGAGCGTGAGAGCGCGGAGCGCCAGGAAGAGCTGCAGCAGTTTGCCGTGGAGCTGCTGCTGGCGCTGTATGAGAATGAGCTGGAGTATACCGACGCGCTGTATGAGGGCGTGGGCTGGCAGGAGGACGTGAAAAAGTTCCTGCACTACAACGCCAACAAGGCGCTGATGAACCTCGGCTACGAAGCGCTGTTCCCGTCGGAGATGACCGACGTGAATCCGGCAATCCTGTCAGCGCTGTCACCCAACGCCGACGAAAACCACGACTTCTTCTCCGGTTCCGGCTCATCCTACGTGATGGGCAAAGCGGTGGATACCGAAGACGAAGACTGGGACTTTTAAGCGTCCCGACGGGGTGGCCCCGCGCCGCCCCTGAATTCCCTCTCCCCTTCGCTACAGGCGTTATTTTTCAGCGAGTCAGCGCCGGATGTATGACAATTTCATGACCTGAAATCAGCCGCTATTAGCGGTTGACAACCGATTTGAATCGCCAAATTTGCCTCTGCCAGGGCCTTTCACCTGCCAAATAGCAATTTTTTTTCACCATCGCTAATTCGCTCTCATCCCTTATCCACACTGGAATTATCCGAAATACTCATCTCATTCTGCCGACCCGCCTGGCGGATTAAGGGTTGTCAGCAGGTCTCAGTGTGCTACGGTATATACCGACAATATTCAAGCAGAAAGAAGAGCACTATAAGAAAATTAATTAACCAGGAAATTAACATTACATGGCAATTAAACTCGAAGTTAAGAACCTGTATAAGGTTTTCGGGGAAAATCCCGAACGCGCATTTAAATACATTGAAAAAGGGGTTGGCAAAGAGGCGCTGCTGGAGAAAACCGGCCTGTCGCTGGGCGTGAAAAATGCCAGTCTGGCCATTGAAGAAGGCGAGATTTTCGTCATCATGGGGTTGTCCGGCTCAGGAAAATCCACCATGGTTCGCCTTCTCAATCGTCTGATAGAACCGACCCGTGGTCAGGTAATCATTGACGGTGAAGATATTGCCAAAATATCCGCCGCTGAATTACGTCAGGTGCGCAGAAATAAAATCAGCATGGTATTCCAGTCCTTCGCGCTGATGCCGCATATGACGATTCTGAATAATGCTGCCTTCGGCATGGAATTAGCCGGCGTGGCCCTTGCCGAACGGCAGGAAAAAGCGCTGGATGCGCTGCGTCAGGTGGGGCTGGAAAATTATGCTCACGCTTATCCTGATGAACTCTCCGGCGGCATGCGTCAGCGCGTAGGTTTAGCCCGCGCCCTGGCGATCAACCCCGATATATTGCTGATGGACGAAGCCTTTTCGGCGCTCGACCCGTTAATTCGCACCGAAATGCAGGATGAGCTGGTCAAGCTGCAGTCGCGCCACCAGCGCACCATCGTGTTTATCTCGCACGACCTCGACGAAGCGATGCGCATCGGCGATCGCATCGCCATCATGCAGGGCGGTGAAGTGGTGCAGGTCGGCACGCCGGATGAGATCCTCAACAACCCGGCTAACGACTACGTGCGCACCTTTTTCCGCGGCGTGGATATCAGCCAGGTATTCAGCGCCAAAGATATCGCCCGTCGCAACGCTTCGGCACTGCTGCGAAAAGCGCCCGGCTTTGGCCCGCGCTCGGCGATCAAAATTCTGCAGGATAACGACCGCGAGTATGGCTACGTGCTGGAGAAGCAGAGGTTTGTCGGCGTGGTCTCTACCGACTCACTAAAAGCGGCGCTGGCCGCCGGTGAACCACTGGAGAGCGCGCTGCTGGACAGCGCTCCGCCGGTTCCCGCCGACACCTCACTGGGCGATATGCTGTCGCTGGTGGCGCAGGCTCCCTGTGCCGTCCCGGTGACCGGTGACGAGGGCCAGTACATCGGCGTAATTTCGAAAGGTATGTTACTGCAGGCATTAGATCGTGATGGAGGCCAGCCATGAAACCAACTCAACCCGCGATGAACGATAGCGAAACGCAGGCGGCAGATGTGTCTGGCACACAGCCCGGCAGCGAAACGTCAGCCGCTAACGGATCTGCACCAGACGCGGCTTCCCAGCCCGCTAACGACAGCTCAGCCGCCAGCGATCCCTGGGGTTCGCCGGATGCGGCAGCAACACAGCAACCCGCCGCTGGCGACAGTTCAGCGGCCGATCCCTGGGGTTCCCCTGACGCGGCTTCGGCCTCACAGCCCGCTGCCGACGGCAGCGCCGCCGGCGCTGATGCCTGGGGCGATCCGACCGGCGGCCAGGCGGCCGGTGGCGGCAGCGACTGGCTGAGCAGCGCACCGGCGCCCGCGCCGGAGCACTTCAGCCTGCTCGACCCGTTCCATAAAACGCTGATCCCGCTCGACAGCTGGGTGACCGAAGGCATCGACTGGGTGGTTTCGCACTTCCGCCCGCTGTTCCAGGGTATCCGCCTGCCGGTTGACTATATCCTCAACGCCTTCCAGCAGCTGCTGACCGGCATGCCGGCACCGGTGGCGATCGTGCTGTTCGCGCTGATCGCCTGGCAGATGTCCGGCCTCGGCATGGGCGTCGCCACGCTGGTGTCGCTGATCGCCATCGGCGCGATTGGTGCCTGGTCGCAGGCGATGGTGACGCTGGCGCTGGTGCTGACCGCCCTGCTGTTCTGCATTGTTATCGGCCTGCCGCTGGGGATCTGGCTGGCGCGCAGCCAGCGGGCGGCGAAGATTATTCGCCCGCTGCTGGATGCGATGCAGACCACGCCGGCGTTCGTCTATCTGGTACCGATCGTAATGCTGTTTGGTATCGGTAACGTGCCCGGGGTGGTGGTGACCATCATCTTCGCGCTGCCGCCGATCGTGCGTCTGACCATTCTGGGGATTAAGCAGGTGCCTGCCGATCTGATCGAGGCCTCCGAATCCTTCGGTGCCAGTCCGCGTCAGATGCTGTTTAAGGTACAGCTGCCGCTGGCGATGCCGACCATTATGGCCGGCGTTAACCAGACGCTGATGCTGGCGCTGTCGATGGTGGTGATCGCCTCAATGATCGCCGTCGGCGGGCTAGGCCAGATGGTGCTGCGCGGCATCGGCCGGCTGGATATGGGGCTGGCCACCGTGGGCGGCGTCGGTATCGTGATTCTGGCGATTATCCTCGACCGCCTGACCCAGTCGCTGGGGCGTGACCGCCGCAGCCGTGGCAACCGCCGCTGGTACGCCAACGGTCCCCTGGGTCTGCTGACCCGTCCGTTTATCAAATAAATTTCAGGCGGCACCCGCCGGTGCCGCCTGCCTCCTCCGCACCACCGATGACAATAAGGAATCGCTATGCGCAAGACAGCACTGCTGGCCGCCGCGTTAACCACGCTGGCCGCCGCTCAGGTTTCCGCCGCCGATCTGCCGGGTAAAGGCATCACCGTGAAACCGGTACAGAGCACCATTACCGAAGAGACCTTCCAGACCCTGCTGGTCAGCCGCGCGCTGGAGAAGCTGGGCTACACCGTTGCGCCGACCAGCGAAGTGGACTACAACGTCGGCTACACCTCGATCGCCTCCGGTGACGCCACCTTTACCGCGGTCAACTGGCAGCCGCTGCACGACGATATGTACAAGGCCGCCGGCGGCGATGCGAAGCTCTACCGCCAGGGCACCTACGTTAACGGCGCTGCACAGGGCTATCTGATCGACAAGAAAACCGCTGAGAAATATCACATCACCAATATCGCCCAGCTGAAGGACCCGAAAATTGCCGCGCTGTTTGACAGCAACGGCGACGGCAAGGCAGATATGACCGGCTGTACGCCGGGCTGGGGCTGTGAAGCGGTTATCGTTCACCAGAACAAAGCCTTCGGCCTGGAAAACACCGTTGAAGCCAATATGGGCAACTACTCGGCGATGATCGCCGACATGCTGACCCGTTATAAGCAGGGCAAGCCGGTGATCTACTACACCTGGACCCCGTACTGGCTGAGCGACGTGCTGAAGCCGGGCCGCGACGTGGTATGGCTGCAGGTGCCGTTCTCCTCACTGCCGGGCGAGCAGAAAGACGTTGATACTAAACTGCCTAACGGTGCCAACTACGGCTTCCCGGTCAATACCATGCACATCGTGGCTAATAAAGCCTGGGCAGAGCAGAACCCGGCGGCGGCAAAACTGTTTGCAGAGATGAAGCTGCCGATTACCGACATCAACGCCCAGAACGCCCGCATGCATGAAGGCCACGCGTCTGAGGCCGAGGTTAACGCCCACGTGGATGGCTGGATCAAGGCCCACCAGGCGACCTTTGACGGCTGGGTGAAAGACGCGCTGGCCGCGGCGAAGTAACCATCTGACCGGGCCCTGCCGGCCCGGATAAGCCCTGATTTACCGGGCGCGAAGGATGACCTTCGCGCCCGCCGTCTGTAACCGGTTTCTCTGCACACCGGCAAAATCGGGCGGATCGCATTCATATTCTTTTTGCTTAAGTTGCCGCACGCGTCCCTTCTGTCCCCTCCCCGTATTCAGGCCCGCCGCATGACCCTGCCCTGCCCGCCCACGACAAACTGGTTTGTCCTGTTAATTATTCTGTGAGTGAAATAGTTATTTGGGTTACTATTAGGACATGAGATATTTCTTACTCCAACACGATATGCTATGAAATCTTCCACTCCCGGGCTGAGCCCCGCCCTGGTCGCGCTGATGTCGCTCGCGACCGGCCTTGCCGTTGCCTGTAACTATTATGTGCAACCGCTGCTGGCCACCATCGCGCAAACCTTCGATCTCTCTTTCCATCAGGCCGGTTTTATCGTGACCACCGCCCAGCTTGGCTATGCCGCCGGACTGCTGCTGCTGGTACCGCTCGGCGACCTGCTGGAGAGACGCGCGCTGATCGTCAGCATGAGCCTGCTGGCCGCCGGCGGCATGGTGCTGACCGCGCTCTCCCCCACTCTGCCGCTGATGCTGCTGGGTACCGCGCTGACCGGGCTGTTCTCGGTGGTCGCCCAGATTCTGGTGCCGCTGGCCGCCACCCTTGCCGCGCCGGAAAAACG